>JAPYNY010000042.1 GCA_028283145.1 Candidatus Hopanoidivorans cymbastelae | reverse complement strand
GTGTCCACGTCTCAACTTCAGCCATAGCAGGCCCCGCAATGTCTATGACCGCAACTGATTCTGCCTCCGACCACACCCCCACACCGGTTGATTGGCTCATCAAGGGTTGGTACGTCGTTACCATGAACGACCGCCGAGACATCATCCGCGACGGGGCGGTGGCCGTCAAAGGCTCAGAAATATTAGCTGTAGGCAAGGCTTGCGATTTGGAAGCAGCCTATGCGCCAAAGCAAACCGCGGGTGGTGACCGCTTTGTGGTTACCCCTGGAATGATCAACTCCCATATCCACATCACGGGCGAACCGCTCACTAGGGGCTTTGTGCCTGATGATACGCCGTTTGAGGAAAATGTTTTTGAATGGCTGTGTCCGCTCTATTCGCTCTATTCGCCTGAGGAGGAAAAGCTCTCAGCCCAGCTAGCAGCTGCTGAAATGTTGCGCTCCGGCACCACTTGTTTTTTGGAAGCCGGCACTATCCGCTTCGTGGATGAAGTTGTAGAGGGGCTTACAGAGACAGGCATCAGAGGGCGAGTCGGGCGCTGGATCTGGGATTTGCCGCCTGAACCCGATGTTTATCGCCAAAACACTGACGAAGCCATTGAAAACTTGCGGCGCACCTTGCAGGCCCATTCCAATTCAGCCGATGGGCGCATCAAGGCTTGGTCTATTTTGGTGGGTCACACTACTAGTTCTGACCCGCTCTGGAAAGCTGCGCGAGAGCTAGCTGATGAAGCTGGGGTAGGTCTGAGCTTCCACATGTCGCCAGCCAAGTCCGACCCTGAGGGTTTTATCGCAGAATTCGGCAAGCGTCCCATGCTTCATCTAGCCGAGCTTGGCGTGCTGGGAGAAGATGTGGCCATAACCCACTGTGTCCAAGTTGACCAGCAGGAGTTGGAAGTCATGGCCGAAGCTAAAGTTACGGTGGCTCACTGTCCCACCACAGCTCTGAAAGTCAGCTATGGGGTTACCCAGGTTGGCAAGATGCCGGAGATGAAGGAACTTGGCATCAACGTGTCTATTGGCACAGACGGCAACAACGCCTCCAACTATTCCGACTTGATGCGAGCTACCTATCTGGTGGCAGGCTTGTTCAAGGACGCCCGTTGTGACCCACAGATGTTCCCGGCGGAGACAGCCTATGAAATGGCCACGCTGGGGGGAGCCAAATCCATCGGCGCCCAAGACGAGTTGGGCTCTCTCGAAGTGGGCAAGAAGGCAGACATCGTGTTGCACGATGCCGACCGCCCGGAATGGCGACCGTTGCTAAACGTGGTCAACCAACTAGTGTGGTCGGCCGATGGCCGAGGCGTGCATACCGTGTTTGTGGATGGACGCCCAGTGGTGGAAAACCACCAAGTGGTGTGCCTTGACGAAGAGCAACTTTGGGCTGAAGTGCAACATGCTGGCGAATCCATCTGCGCCCGGTCTGGTTTGCCTGACAAATCCAAATTCCCTGTCTTTTGAACTTTTTGATTTTTGAAAGAGTGAAATTAGCTAAAATTGAAAAGGCGAGTATTTCATTACATCTGAACCCAACAACCTAAAACAACAACCAACACCAACTACAAGGAAACCAACATGAAACTTACAAAACTCTTTTTCGTGGTCGCTGTCGTAGCAGCGCTCAGCCTGATAGCTGCTGCCTGTGGCGACGACGATGACGACACCACGGCTACCACGGCCGCACCCACGACAACCACCGCGCCAACGACAACCACAGTGGAAGAAATCTGCGAGCTTGACAGCAACGGGGACGGTGAGGTCCGCTTTGGTGTCGCCACAGCTGGCCCACGCGATGACGGCGGCTATTATCAGGCGCTAGTTGAGTCAATTGAAGCCTTCTCAGAGGCCGACCCTTGCTTCGGCGATCCCATAATTGTGGACAACATCCAAGCAGCCGAAGCTGCCACCGAACTGGGCAATTTAGCTCAACAAGATGTGGACATCATAGCTGTGGGCGCCAGCGAAATAGCTGAACCCTTGGCGGATTTGACCACGGAATACGAAGACATCTTCTGGTATTGCAACTGCGGAGCTGGCTACCCAGAGCTTGATACATTGGCTCAGAGCCAAGATGACGCTTCTGAAATCCTCTATACCGCCGGCTATGCCACGGGCTTGCTGCTCCAAGAAAGAGGCGGCGATTCCACTGCTTTCATCGGCTGCTGCGACCTTGGTTTTGAACAAGAAGCCTATTTGGCCTATGAGTTAGGTCTGAAAGCGGTTGATGAGTCCTACAGCATGACCTACACGCCAACCGGCAACTTCCCATTTGACTTTGACAACTCTCAAGGCGCCATTGAAGCTTTGGAGGCATCCATTCAGCAGGGCGTTGACGCGGTCAATCCATATCTGGGAGGCGCCCATGAGCCGCTGGTGCAAATCGCCAACGAACAGAATTTGATCGTGATGTCGGCCGGGGCCTCTGATGCCTGCGAGCGCACCGATTTGGACTATGACATTGCCGTCCGCTTTGACGCTGGCGACTACATTGAATCCATCCTGCAAGAGATTGCCGCCGGCACCTTCCAAGAGGGCGATGTCCGAGTCTTCAGGGTGGGTGTTGACCCTCAGCCTGGCGCGGTAATCTGCGGTGCCACAGATGAGCAACAAGCTGCTATGGATGACGTCTATGAACGCATTGCCGCCGGCGAATTTGCGGCTGAGTTCGGTGCCATCAAGGGGCAAGCATACTCCGGTTAAACATTTGAGTGTGAGCAAGGGCATGGCTTCAGCTTTGGCAATGCCCTTGCTTCCATCATGAGCAGCCAAGTTTCCAGCCCTCCACTGGACGTGGAGATGGCTGGGATAACCAAGACTTTTGGCTCAGTTGTTGCCTGCGATGACGTAAGCCTGACTTTGCGACAGGGGCGCATTCACGGCATCTTGGGAGAAAACGGGGCTGGCAAGTCAACCCTGATGAAGATTCTCAGTGGCCTGTATTTGCCTGATGCTGGCAACATCACCATTGCTGGGTCGGCCCAGCATATCGACAGCCCTAATACTGCCCGGCAGTTGGGCATTGCCATGGTTCATCAACACTTCAGCCTTGTACCCGCCCTCAAGGTTTGGGAAAATGTGCTGCTGGGCGATACTGGTCCCCTGAGAGAAAAACTGGCTCGCAAGAAAATAACTGAAGTCAGCCAGCACTACAGCTTGGACATCAACCCAGACGCCAAGGTTGAGACGTTGCCTGTCGGTGTGCGACAAAGAGTGGAGATCATCAAGTGTCTGGTGCATGACCCCAGAATTGTGATTTTGGATGAGCCCACATCGGTGCTCAGCCCGGCAGAATCTGACTCCTTGTTTAAAGTGCTGCGTCAGGTTGTCAGCCAAGGCAATCATTGCGTGGCTCTGGTCAGCCACAAGCTGAATGAAATTTTGACTGCTACCGACGATATAACCATCATGCGTCAAGGCAAAGTCGTAACCCAACTAGCTACTTCGCGCGCTGACGCGGCTATGTTGGCAGAGGCTATGGTTGGGCGCAAAGTCAACCTCCCCTTGGCTCTACCTGAAGACAGAATTTACCACGGCACAGCAGATGCCCCAAACGAAAACGCCGCAAAGCCCCCAACTCCACCAGCCAAATCCCCCATTTTGAGCATCCAGGCCGCCAAAGCCTGCGACACCAATGGGGCAGTGCTGTTGGATTCTTTGAACTTTGATATCTACCCAGGAGAAATCACAGCCATAGCAGGGGTGGAAGGCAACGGGCAGAGCGCCATTGACCAATTGCTGTCCAGCCTGCTGCGTCTTGATTCAGGCAAGGTTGAAGTTGACGGCAAGACGGTCAAAACCGGCAAACCGGGAGCTTTTGAACAAGCGGGGGTGGCGGTTGTCTCCGAAGATCGCCATGATTCTGGTTGCGTGATGGACATGTCGCTGGCCGAAAATCTTTTCCTGGCCAATCCACAAGAAGCTAGACGGGGTGGGTTGCTGCAGCCAAAGGTCATGTCAGCTAGGGCCCAGCAGATGATCGAGGACTTCAGCATCACCGCATCTGGGCCACAGGCTTTGATGTGGTCGTTGTCTGGGGGCAACCAGCAGCGGGTGGTGCTAGCCAGGTCGCTGACCAGCCAACCCAAGGTGCTGATTGCCTCTCAGCCAACCCGAGGTTTGGACGTCGGGGCGGTTGAGTATTTCTTGGACCGCTTGAAGATAGCAGCTGAAGCGGGCTTGGCAGTGTTGTTCATCTCGCACGAACTAGAAGAAATTCTCCATGTTGCCGACCGAATTCTCGTGCTTTATGCTGGCAGGATCATTGGCGAGATGCCAGGTCAGGATGTGGACATGCGCCGTTTGGGGTTGCTCATGGGGGGCATAGACGAAGTGCCCCACAGTGGCGTAACCCATGGCGCAACTTCCGGGGCAGCCGCCCGCTGAGCCCGCGCAACTAACTCCATGAACCAAAGTCTGCGCAACTCCTCCGACTGGTTTGCGGGGTTCCTCAAAGACACTCCCAGCTTCCTTAAGCACACCCTTTACGACAAATGGCTAGTGACGGGCTTGTATGTTGTGAGCATTTTCAGCGCCTTGGCTGTGTCTGCCCTGCTGATCTGGGCTACCGATGGCTCTTGGAGGTCTGTCTTTTCAGCTATGCTGGACGGCAGCCTCTCAAATCCAGGGCGTTGGGGAGCAACCATCGGCGAATCCACTCCCCTGCTGCTAGTCGCGCTGGGCACGATCATAAGTGTTCGTGCCGGGCTCATAAACATCGGTCAAGAAGGGCAGCTGCTGATTGGGGCAGCGGTGACAACTTTTATAGCTGTGAGGATTGACCACCCTGGGCCCCTAATTCTGACCTTGGCATTGCTAGGCGGTTTGCTAGCTGGTGCGCTTTGGGCTTGGATAGCTGCTGGACTGAAATATTGGAGGCGGGTGCCGGAGGTGCTGACCACTCTGCTGCTGGTAACTGTGGCCGCGCAACTAGTCGGCTACTCCCTCAAAACTACAACTTTGCTGCTGGACCGCTCCCCCGACCATGCCAACCGAAATCAAGTCAGCGACAAAATTCCAGCTAACATTCGCATTCCGCGCCTGACTATTTTCGGCAACGAATTTCCCCTCAGCGCCTTGGTTGCTATGGCGCTGGCTGTGGTGCTGGCCATTTGGCTGGTTCGCACAGCCACGGGTTTTCGGCTGCGCATGCTGGGAATGAACCAAAAAGTTGCCCACCGAGTGGGAGTGTCTGCTGTCAAATATGGAATGGCAGCAATGGCCGTTTCTGGGGGACTGGCGGGACTGGCGGGAGCCATGATGATTACCGGAGGTGATTTTGGCAGCTATACATTCACCGCAGGATTTTCCAGCTTCATCGGCTGGGAAGGTTTGCTAGTGGCTCTGGTGGCGAGGAATCATCCTCTGGCAGCCATTCCGATGGCTTTTATATTCGGCAGTTTGCGAACAGGATCGGGGTTTTTGGCTGCCACCGGCGTCGAACGAGAGATCTCCAACGTGGTGCAAGCTCTGATCGTGCTGGCACTGCTGCTACCTCCAGCCGTGCTTTACGCCAGGGAGCGAAGAAAACTGCTAGCCACTGTCAAGGCGCGGACATGAGGCAAGGCGCAAGCACGATGCAAGGCGCGAACATGAGGCAAGGCACAGCGCCATGAATTGGGACTTCTTTGAAGCCATCGGAGATGTGGCTTCGCAGTCTTCGGTGTATGAAGGCGGTTTGCGCTTTGCCATCGTGCTGGCATTCGTAGCCGCGGGGGAATGGATAGCCGAAAAAGCGGGAACTCTGAATATCTCAGTTGAGGGAATGCTGCTGGGAGGCGCTTTTGCGGCGGCGGCAGGCTTGCATATAACAGGCTCAGTTATCATGGGCATTTTGCTTGGAACGGCATCGGGTCTGATTATCGCCTGGGTTCAAGCCAACATGAGCCATCGCCTGACAGCCGACCAATTCGTGGTGGGGCTGACCTTGAACATCCTGGTGCTAGGGGTGGCTAGCTTCCTGAACTCCAGCATTCGCTTGGACACAACTAGGGCTCACGTCTTTGAAATCCCCTGGCTGGTGGATTTTCCGCTGGTGGGCAGGGCCCTGTTTGGACAGCGCTGGCCGTTCTATCTGATTTATCTGGTTGTACCGCTCTGCTGGCTGTTGTTGTATCGCACACGTTGGGGGCTGGAGGTGAGGGCTGCCGGGGAAAATCCGCATGCGGCTGATGTGTCGGGCATCCATGTAAATCGCCGGAGGCGCCAAAGTATCTATGTGGCCGGGTTGACCTCTGGCATGGGAGGAGCGGTGTTGCTGCTGGGACAAGTCGGAAGGTTTGAGGATACCATCGTCAATGGGCAGGGCTTTATCGCCATAGCTGCGGTTATTTTTGGCGGGTGGACTTTGCGGGGCGCCATGTTCGGCTGTTTGCTGTTCGGGGCTGTCAACTCCTTCAGACTCACCCTGCCGCCTCTGGGATACAAGATAAATTCCGAATTGCTGTCGTCTATGCCATATCTGGTAACCATCCTCACGGTTGCGATCATCGCCACTTATGCCCGCCCGCCGGCTGCCTTGGCACGTCCGTTTATCAGAGACTTGGAATGAGGGCTGCGCTTGAACCCGACACCCGGCCCTACAATAAACCTGACACCCCGCCGCCAAACCTGGAGGAAATTTCATGAGCGAAAACGACTGGGTCAACAGAGATTTCCTGCTGTCCAACGGAATGACAGTGGGAGAAGCACTGGAAAGAGGCGGACTGTGGAATCGCAAGTTCTGGTTAAAAACACAAAACAGCTACAAACGACAAAAAGCCAGACTAGACAAAAAAGACAAACGCAACGCCAAAGACTCCGCGCTGCTGCTGCCTTGTAGACCTGCTCAGCGACAAGACCACCACAGCACGGCACTATAGATAGATTCGCTTAGCACATCCGCTTGAGTCAATTCTCCCTTCGGCAAAGGCTCTTGACCTGCCAGTAAAGTCTGTAATTGTGGTTGGCTCTGCCTAGCCAATAATTTCGTCACTGCTGTTGTATATGTAGCAGTCGTCCTGACCCGGCCCCACACGAACCTCCTCCGGGTCAGTCAAAGAACTATCAAAAAGACCGGAGACATTGCGTACACCAGGCATTGGATTGCCCCCAACTCTTTCAAATCCACTTAATGTAGTCGGATTCTCCAACACACCACCGGTAGGTACAGCTACGTCTAGCGGTATTTCATTTGGGTCAGGTTCGCGACTGAAAAATATCTCAGTGGGATCAATTTTGCCGTCCTGATCATGAAGCTCAGTTACCATTTCTCCGTCATCCCAAAAACATACGGGTATGCACCCAATATCACTGCCCTTCACAACCCTATTATCTCCAAGAGCATAGCCTGTTACTTGGCCTTCGATGCCGGCAACGGCTAGTTCTATATCGTAGATTTCAGTTCCTGTGCAGCGGCTTTCAAGATCGGGGGATTGTTCCTCCAAGTCGTCTTGCGAACTGTTCGTGATAGCAACGATGACCACACCCGCGGCAACAGCCATCAACACCAGAACCGCTGTGACGATCAGAGTCTGAAGTGTGATACCCCTTTGGCACGAAGAACGCTTACCCCCCCCCTCCAGTCATAACCAGTGCCTGACGAATCGTTAGTGCAACAGCAACAACTACAATCCCGACTGCGACTATATTCAAAGTTAACATAATTTTGTTACTCCTTTTCTTGCTTATGTTTAGTTTGGTAGGTTATTGTAGCATATTCTTGTATTTGCTACAGGAAAAATACGATGGCAGACTTATAAGGTTTCAAGGTCAACTCCAAAGGGATTTTCAGCATAAGCAGACTGCGTATGAGCCCGCATCAACACGAGACTGCTGTGGCGCACTGCTGCTACATGTGCCCCAACCATCCCAACCAGAGTAAAATTAAATTAATAGTTCCTAAGAGAAAACACCCCCTATATGAAAGCTGTATTTTATAACTCACCTGGTGATACTGAAGTCCTGTGTTATGAGGATGTCTCCGACCCTTCGCCACATCCAGGCGATGTGGTGGTGAAAGTTGAAGCCACAGCCTTGAACCGTTTGGACGTTATCCAGCGAAACGGCTGGTTCCAGATGCCAGGCTTTGCCTACCCACATATTGCAGGCATGGATGTTGCGGGGCACGTGGTGGCCGTCGGATCGGATATAACAGCGAGTGCCAATATAGCGGCCGGTGGCACCAAGCCAATAGCGGTGGGCGACCGGGTCGTAATAGACCCGTCTATGTCGGGCGTGGCTGAGAATTCAAAATACAGCGGCATGGGAGATCTCTACGGAGATTTAGGCATCATCGGGGCCACACTGGACGGTGGCTATGCGGAGTTGTGTCTGGCACCGGCCAGCCATGTCTATCCCATTCCCGAGCATGTCTCCTCGGCTCAGGCAGCCACTTTCCCGACTTGCTACATGACCGCTGCCCACGCCCTGTTTGATGTGGGCAAGCTGGTCCAGGGCGAAGTTGTGCTGATACACGCGGCCGGGAGCGGTGTCTCCTCAGCCGCTATTCAGTTGGCGAAAAAAGCTGGTGCGGTGGTTTTGGCCACGGCTGGCACAGATGAAAAATGTGCCAAGGCGCAAACCATCGGTGCCGATCACTCCTGCAACAACAGAACTTCAGATATAACAGCCTGGGCTAGAGAGGTCACAGACGGGCGCGGTGTGGACATGGTGTTTGACCATGTAGGCCCGGCGCTTTGGGAAGCTTCCATATTTGCGCTGGCAGTCAAGGGCCGAGTGGTCGTCTGCGGTGGTACTACGGGAGATGTTGTTTCCATTCCCTCGGTGGGCATGTTCTACCACCTTGGGCTGAGTATTTGCGGCTCAGACCCGTATCGTCCAGAGGAATTCGGGCCAGTGTGGGATCAGTTCTGCAGCGAGGACTTTGAAGTGGTCATTGACTCTGAATTTCCGCTGAGCGAAGCGGCGGCAGCTCAGGAAAAGATGCTGAACAGCGACTTTTTCGGCAAAATCCTGCTGCGTCCGTAGTTTCTGCTCAGCACCCGGAGCAGACCCTCAGCACCCGGAGCAGACCCTCAATGCCCGTGACTGATACCCAGTTTCTTGCCCTCTTGCCTAGACTTTCCAAGCCCTAAGTTCAATGGCCGACTCTCCTTATCCGGAAATCAAAAAATCCCATACCATGGCTCGCCAAGGGCGACCTTGGAGCGACTACAAGCCTCCCCCTTCTGGCCCTGTTTGGAATGTTATTTGCGGTTTGGCGGCTTATGCAGTTTTGCAGGCAGCCAGAGAGTTGGATGTCTTCGATACATTGGAGCGAACTGGCCCGGCTACGGCTGAGAAGTTGGCAGCGGAGTTGCAAGTATCTGAGCCACACCTTCAAATCTTGTTGGATTCGGTGGTGGTGCTGGGCTTGTTAGACCAATGCCGTGACGTCTATGACCTGAACGACACTTCTAGGCGCTATCTGCTGCCTGCCAGTCCGGCCTCGATGTCGGATTTGCTGCCTGTGGCAGCTGGGCCGCTGGATAATTGGCTGTCATTAGCCGAAACCGTGCGGACAGGCATACCCCCAAATCCAGTGGATCAGGACATCAGCTTCTACATACCTCTGGTGGAAGGCACATTTGCTACCCAGCATAGAGTTGCGCTTCGTTCCGATCTTTTCGTTGGCTACAGTCGCCACCATAACCCAGCCTTGCTGGAGTTGGGCGCTGGAGGAGCTCCCTGGGCTTGTGCGGTGCTGCGTGCGTGCCCAAATGCCACAGCCGTGGTAAATGATTTACCAGAAGTGCTAGACGTAGCCAAGCAAAAAACTGCAGAATTTGAAGTGGCGGAGAGGTGCACGTTTTTGCCGGGCAACTATCACTCAACTGAAGTAGCTGACAAAATTACTGCAGCAAGTTTTGACTTGATGGTGCTGGGGCACATTTGCAGAGCTGAAGGCGAAACCGGCACCAAGGCGCTCTTGTCTCTGGCTCAAAGAGCTTTGCGCCGAGGCGGCCGTTTGCTGGTTACCGACTATTTTTGCGACCCGAATCGCAAGCACAACCCCCACGGGGTGCTCATGGGTGCCACCATGATGGCTAACACCCAAAACGGCTTCACCTTCACACCCGGGCAGTTCACGGATCTTCTGGAAGAGTTTGGGTTTGAACACATCAGACGTGTGGAACCTATTGGATTCCAGCATCTGGTGGTAGCAACGAAAGCTGGCTGAGACCGTGTCCGCGTCTGAAACGCCCCCGATTTAAAATCATGTCCGCCCCAGAAACTCCACTGATCATTGTTGGGGGCGATGTCATAACCATGAACTCCAGCAGGGAAGTTCTGGTGGGCGGGGCCGTTGCCATCGAGGCGGGCAGAATTGCCGAGGTTGGGTCTTCTTCTGAAATCTTGGAGCGTTGGCCCCATGCCAAACAAATCAGCGCTTCAGGTTGCGTGGTCACCCCAGGGCTGATCAACACCCACCAACATTTCACCGGAGACCCGTTGCTCAAAAGCTGCATCCCAGATCAAATCTCCTCGCAGGAAGCCATTTTCAACTGGGCTGTTCCAGCCCACCAAGCCCACACCAGTGCAGATGAAGAACTCTCAGCAGCTCTGTGCGCGGCCGAAAGCGCCCTGAGAGGTGTAACGACTGTGGCAGAAGCTGGCACGGTGGCCCACCCGCATTCAGTTGCCCAAGGCATCTCCCAAATCGGGATCAGGGCGGTGCTGGGAATCTGGGGGTCGGACACGCCAGACCTTCCCCTTGCTGGCCCAGTTACAGAAGTCGTTGCTCAGCAGTGTCAACTGCTGCGAGACTTCCCACAGGGCGGGCGGATTGAGGGCTGGGTCTGTTTGGTGGGGCATGACCTTGCCTCAGATGAACTGCTCTGTGCAGCATCGGAGTTGGCCCAAGACGAAGGCGTTGGCATGACCATGCACATCTCCCCCACTCCAGCCGACTCGGAGATCTGGCTAGACCGCACCGGCCTTCTCCCGCTGGTTCATTTTGAAAAACTAGGCATCCTGGGACGGCATCTGGTGCTGGGACATGCGGTGTGGCTGGATTCACAGGAGGTAGAAATTCTGCTGGCCACCGAAACGGCTGTAGCCTTTTGCCCGTGGGCCTATCTGCGTCTAGCTCAGGGCACTACTCAAGCGGGCAGGCACCATGAAATCTGGAGGCAAGGCGGCCGAGTTGCCTTGGGAGCTGACGCACACAACGCGGGCGACAACGCGGATATGTTGAGGGTTGCGGCCGTATGTGCTGGGCTGTGGCGAGACCAGTCCATGAGTCCAGACAGTTTTGGCGCCCACCATGCTTTTGAGTTGCTCACTTTGGGAGGAGCTGACGCGTTGGGCAAAGAGGATCAGCTAGGCAGCATCGAGGTGGGCAAAATGGCCGACCTAGTGGTGTTTGACGCCCGAGACGTCTCCTGGAATCCAAGAGGCGATCTTGCGCTGCAGCTTATTTGGGGAGGTGTGGGCCACTCAGTGCGGGATGTTTTTGTGGGTGGGCAACAAATCGTCCGAGACTTTGAACTGACTCAGCTTGACTTGGCTGAACTGCTTGCCGAAGCTGCTGCTAGGCAAAAAGTTCTGCTGGAACGAACTGGGGCGCAACTGGCACCCCCCTGGCCGCTTATTCAGGCAAGCTAGACTGGCGGGCAGGCGGGCCGCTCCCGCCGGGCTGCCCCACTGGATATTCTGGCGTGGATATTCTGGCGAACCAGGCCGCGTCAAACCACGCTGGTCAAAGCGCCCTCAAGACACCTGGTGGCCGTTGCCCCAAACTTCTTGAGCCTTGGAGTAAACCCCTTGGCCGTGCGAAATCTCAATTACATTTCCGTCGGGGTCGTGCAAGGCGCAGATGTAGCCAATGGGTGGCGGCATTTCTCTGGGAGTCCACCAGAGGCAGCCAGCTTCTCCGGCTTGAGCAGCCATCTCATCTACCGCCTCTCGCTCAGGGACTTCAATGCCGATATGAGCAAAAGGCCCTAGCACACCCATCTTGCCTTTGCCTTCGTCTTCAAACATTTGCACCAGCACCAGAATAAACGGCTTGTCGTATTGATCTTCATGTCCCAGCCAAGCAGCGTGGCCCATGTGATCTGAACGCTTGTCAAGCAGCTTCAGTGGCGTAAAACGCCCATACCACTCCACTGAAGCCTCGATGTCTTGGACTGGCAGCGCAATATGCGTCCAGCGAGGCGTGGCTGGTCCTGGCACAGCCGGCTCGGGCGCACTGCTGGCGTGCTGATCTTGAGCTTCAATTGTTGTTGCAGTCATGGATTTTCGTTCCTTAGTAGGTTGCGAGTAGGTTGCGGTCTTATATTGCGGTCTTACGTTGCGTTGCTGGTTGGTTTGCTTCTGGAGCAGTTGGCTGGCTATTCGTCGGTGTAGCCCTGCGGAATCTCAGGGTCGTCCCCGCCTTTCACCCACAAAATCAAGGTGTTCCCCCAAGGATCTTTGAACGCGCTGTTGAAGCCGTTGAACTCGGCCCAATAATGATTCCGCCAGAGAATTTCTGCTCCTAGGCGCTCAGCCGTCTCCAAAATTCGTTCCTCCTTGTCGTCGTCGCTCACCAAAACCCAGACCCTGACCGTACGCCCTGAAGTGCTGAGTTCTCTCGGCTCTGCGCCTTGTGGGTCAGGATGGGGCCGAGCGTTGGCAACGTTGTAGATGCCAAGGTGAAGGTTGCCGACTTCAGACTGGGTGCCATCGTCCAGCAGAAAATTTTCACCCGGCACAATGCGGTGGAAAACCCCTTCGGGGCGACCCTCTACTTCCCAGCCAAAGACTTCGCTGTAAAACTTAGCTGATGCCGCTGGGTCGCTGCTTGGGAGATCGACAAAAATCAAGGTGTTCGGATATGCCATCTGAGTTTTAATTCCTTTGGGTTGAGTGTGTTAGTGTCCTATTAGGGAATTCTACCAAAATAAATGTGCTCTAAACTTTAATTATTTGGTGTTACTAAGCTAAACTTTGAATGGCATTTGCTTGGTCACCAACTGCTGCTGACAGTCTTGCCACCTCCAATTGTTTCATCTGATGTGTCTTTGCTTGGCAGTTGAAACTGTGAGCCTGTGGCGATGCTCTAGCCTTCATATCTCATGAACTCCTCAAGCGATACTCACCAAAGGGCCGATTTCGCAACACGGGTTTTTGGCTCGCATGAGTTTTTCCGCCTCTGGGTAGCTCAATTTATTACTTCCATTGGGGACTGGATTGGGCTGCTGGCCATAACCATCACAGCTGCGCGTGTCTGGGGGGACAACTCAGGCACGGCCATTGGGTTGGTCATCGGGGCCAGAGTGGTGCCAAGCCTTTTTTTGGGGCAAATCGGGGGAGTTTTAGCCGACCGGTGGAATCGCTATCGGGTGATGGTGGTGTGCGACTTGGGCCGAGCGGTGCTGTTTGCCCTGCTGCCTTTCGTGGATACCGTGTGGCAGCTGGTGCTGGTTTCGCTGATCATTGAAGGCTTCACCATGCTGTGGATTCCAGCCAAAGAAGCTCTCGTGCCGACCTTGCTGCCCCAGGAGCAGCTAGCCAAGGCCAACTCTTTGTCGGCTTTTGCCACCTATGGCACATTCCCGCTGGCTTCAGGTATGTTGTTTGGACTGACTTGGGCGGCCTCTTCTCTTGAGGATGTGCCCGGCCTGAACTGGCTGAGAATTGACGAGGAAAGCCTAGGGTTCTACGGCAACGCCTTGACTTTTCTGGCGGCGGTCGTCGTCATCTCATCTCTGGCTCATATGACCACAGGCGAATTTCCCTTTGCTAGGTCTCATCTAAAGAAAGCTTCCAAGGCTGGAAAAGTCCAAGCAGACGCGTGGGGCAACGGAGGCGACAGCGACTTGGGCGAAAGCCTGGCAGCCCAGCAAGAGACAATCGAGGATAAGCTGGCCGCCCAAGCCGAAGCCGAAACAGAGTCCGCCGCCCAAACCGAAGCAGAGTCTGCCCAAACCGAAATAGCCGCTCAAGCCGAAACAGAGTCTGCCAACCCCGCCGACATAGCCTCCTTGATGCCGTCCTCCGCGGCAGAACGACAATCCACGAAGGGGGGCTTCGCTTCAGGCATAAGAGAATTCGCTGAAGGTTGGCGCTTCATCGCCTTCACTCCTGTGGTGCGGGCGGTGAATTTCGGCTTGGCTACGGCACTGATCGGAGGCGGTCTGCTGATCCCGCTGGGGGTGGTCTATGTGGAGGAGATTCTGAATGCTGGCGCTACAGGCTATGTGGGTGTGCAAATAGCACTGGGTTCGGGGGTCGGCTTGGGGGTGCTGTTTGTATCGCTGCTGACACGGTTCATCTCCACCAGTCTTGGGCGCCTGGAGTTATTCATGCTGGCGGTGGCGGGTGCGTGCGTCAGCTTGTTGCTGGCGGCTACTTTTTCTTTTTGGGTGGGCGTCATCATTGGAGTTGGCGCGCTGGGTGTCTGTGCTGGGTTTGTCTATGTTTTGGGCTTTACCATTTTGCAAATTGAGGTGTCGGATGACTTGCGTGGTCGGGTGTTTTCGGCACTTTACTCGCTGGTGCGGCTGTGTCTTGTGCTGTCTTTGGTGTTCGGAGCGTTGCTGTCTGACCTGCTGGAGGCGCTAGTGGTGGATGAGGTGTCAATTTTCGGGCGTTCCTTGGCTCTGCCAGGTGTGCGCCTGACTTTGTGGCTGGGCGGGCTGATCATTGGCGGGGCGGCTTTTTTCATTTATCGCATTGTCGTAGCTGAGCGCAACCGCCTCAAAGTCAAATCTGTGCTGCCAAACAAATCGCAGCCCTAACATAGAGCCCTAACATAGGCAGATCACAGCCCTGACATAGACTTTTGGGGATGGCAAAAAAAACTGGCGCATTCAAAGCCGGCACATTCGTGGTGTTTGAGGGCGGTGACGAAAGCGGCAAGACCACTCACGCCCGCTGGGTTGCAACCCAAAGAAACTGCCTGTTTACCTATGAGCCCTGTGCCGATCTGAACTTGCGGTCGCTGCTGCTAGGCACTTCCAACTCCGACTTGAGCGACAGAACCGAAGCTCTGTTGTTTGCTGCCGACAGAGCTCAACACGTCCAAAACATTATAAGACCAACTTTGGAGTTGGGCCAAGATGTGGTCTGCGACCGCTACATCGGATCCTCGCTGGCTTACCAGTCTTATGGCAGAGGCTTGAACTTGAAGGAAGTGTTCAGGCTGTCTGAATTCGCCACTGACGGTTTACTGCCCGATTTGGTGCTGCTGATGCATATCCCCTATGAGACTTACCTTGAGCGACTGCAGGCTTCCCAGTTGGATTTGACCCGCTTTGACCAAGAGACAGCTGATTTTCATCGGCGCGTCATTGACGGCTATCTCAAACTGGCTGAAGCCGACCCAAGCCGCTGGGTTGTAATTGACGGCACCTTGCCCCCCGACACAGTCAGACAAGCTGTAGCTGCGGTGCTGGAAGAAAAACTTGGATGGCAACTGTGACGACAGCATCTGTGCTAACGGCAGTTCCAATAGCTGTGGCGTCATGACAGACCCAGCAGCTTTGGCCGACCCGTGGCGTCAGATCATCGGCCAGCCGTCAGCAGTTGAGCAGTTGCGCGCTGGCGTATCCGCCCCGGTGCATGCGTATCTGTTCGTTGGGCCAGAAGGGGTCGGCAAGCGAGAAGCTGCCAAGATTTTTGCGGCTGCCATTTTGTCGGATGACTTCAGCGCGCCCGATACCGACCGCACCCTGCGACTGGCGCAGACGGAACAGCTGGTTGATTTGGTGGTGGTTGAACCCGAAGGGCGCTTTTTCCTGATTTCTGATGCGAAACGGGCTATTCAAGCTGCTGGGCGTCCGCCTGTTGAGAAAAAACGCAAGGTTATCGTCATTGACCGCTTTCATGTGGCCAATCCTGAAGTCGCGCCAAGCCTGCTGAAGACCCTTGAAGAGCCGCCCGCAAGCATTGTGCTGGTTATCTTGTCTCAATTTGTGCCCAAAGAGCATGAGACCATTGCCTCGCGTTGTGTGAATATCACATTTTCGGCTCTCTCGGCTGACGACATTGAATCTTGGCTGCTTCACAATGCAGGGCTTGGTGTGGATGAGCGCTTGGCCAACGAGATTGCCGCGGCCGCTTTGGGAAATCAACGCCGAGCCAGGCTGCTAGCTGGTGATTCCGGCTTTGGGGACAGGCTTCATTTCTGGCAGGGTGCGCCTTGTCGCTGTGGCACAAGCGGATCGGACGCAGTGGCGCTTGTAGACGAACTTTCCGACTTGTTGGAAGAAGCCCAGAAACCGCTGCTGGCAGAGCACGAAAGGGAGTTGGCTCAGTTAGCAGAGGAAGCAAAAAAGTTTGAGGTTACAGTCGGGAACAAAAAAGCAGTTGAGGAACGCCACCGCCGAGAACTTCGGCAATTCAGGGAAGAGGAGTTGCGATGGGGGTTTTCAGTCTTGGCACAAACTTACTGGCAACAACTGGAAAACTCTCATAAGCCAGACAGGGAGACGGGCGAGTCAAGCCTCAGTCGCAAGATTGCCCAACAGGAAATGGAAGGACTGCAAGACATTTGCGCCGAGGTGGCAGCCAAACTGCGAGATGCGCAAGACGAAATGAAGCGTAACCCCAACGAAACCCTGATGCTTCAAAACCTGTTTCGCCACTTGCCTTATTGGGATGTCGGAATGGCGCAGGCAGTTGCTAATTAGCCGGCCAGCGGGCGGGGCACAGCACAGAAGGTAGAGTAGAGTTGATGGGACAACTGGAAGCTATCTGGGTCAAGCGGGCGCATCGAGGGCCGATGGATGCTGTGGAATCAGCCGTGCTGGTAAAGGGGCAAGGCATTCAGGGCAATGCTGACCAGGGAGGCAGGCGTCAAGTTACGCTGCTATCAGCGGAACAATGGACCAAAGCTCTGGGCGAGGACGTTCCAGCACACATCAGGCGAGCTAATCTGCTGGTGTCTGGGGTTAACCTGCGTGAAACTCGAGACTGGATTGTAAAGGCTGGGGTGGAGGGGCTTATGCCCAGGTGCTGACTGACGGCGAAATCAGGGTTGGAGACGAGATAACCCTACAGCCGCCACTCTAGAGCCGCCTCAAGGCGCAACAGCAACAACCGCTTAGTTCCTCCGCTGTTGGCTAGTTCTGCAGGCCAGCCGCGCTGGACGCCGCAGGGCACCTGCTCCACTCTCGCATAGCACAGGCGAACTGTTGAGGTTTGGCGTACATCGCCCCCGGTAAGTTGAATATATAATTCTGTTTAATTTTTGTGTTATTGTAGTTGTATGTTTTTCAGGCGTGCTGTTTTTTATCGCAGTCGTTTTGGGGTTCGTGTTTGGCGTGCGGGGGTTGTGGTGGTTTGTTTTTTGGTTGTGGCTTCGCTTTTGCCTGTTGGGGGTGGTGATTCGGTTTGGAGTTATGGTTTGGAAATTATTTTTGCGGGCACCTCGGTTAACCCTCAGGCGGTTCAGCGGTCGGCTTATTTCCCGTCTGGGGGTTTTCGGGTGCGTGTGTCCGATAGTTCCCAATTGGATTTGGGTTGTCAGACGAATGGGTTTTTCGCTAATTTGGTATCTGAGGCACGGAATTTGGTTTACAGGTGTGCAGGGAGTTTGCCTACTAGCTTCAAGACTGCTTTGGATGGGACAGCAAGGGCGGATTTTGTGTTCATCGGCAGTGAACCTGCTGCTTCCACTACCACAACCACTTCTACGACTACGACGAGGGTTCCGGCTTCTACCACTACTACTGCTGTTCCGTCTGGGCCGTCTGCTCCAGTTGATCCGGCGCCTGTGGTTCCCGTTTTTCCTGTTGTTGAGCCTGCAGATACTGTGGTCCCGACAGCTTCAGGGGAGCTGGGCGGTTATTTGCTGCCTTTGCCAGTGGGAGCGTATTTCGGTTTGACGCAGTCATCGTCTGATAACTCTGGTAGAAGCTTCAACTCTAGTTTCACCTGTTCGGCAGAGCAGTCATGTTATTCCATCAGCTTGGCCCTGAGTTCCAGCGACCAGGTTTATACCGCTGAACTTAGGTTGGCGCTCAATGGGGACCCTGGTGCTAATCGCTCTCGCATAGCGTTGGGTGATTGGCACTTCATTCGCCACAACATAGCGCCTTTGAAGCTGGTCTACCGCGACCCGAGCTTCTTCAAGGATGACACAGCCAGCAACGACAGCTACGTCCGCCCCCAAGGTGGAAATGACACAATTTTTGGTGGCCCTGGCGAGGATGAGATCTACGGAGGTGAAGGAGATGATGTCATTGATGGAGGTAGTGAGGCTGACCAGTTGTTTGGAGAGGCAGGCAATGATATGATCGAGGGTGGTCAGGGGTCTGATATTATAGGTGGCGGACGGGGTGATGATATTCTCAAGGGTGGCCCGGGTGATGATACTATCAGAGGCAATTCAGGGGCTGATACCATAACTGCGGGGGCGGGAAACGATGCTATCTTAGGGATTTCGGTGGAGGATACAGTAACTGATGACGCGTAGAATATTTCTCATATCCAATAGTTTTTTTCGTATTTCTATGGCGTTGATGGCATCTGTAGCATTGATTGCTTCGGGGATTATCTTTATCAGTGCTTTTGGTGGTGGCCAAGCAGTTAGTTGCTCTGAGCAAGTTAAGACTGTAAGCAATACTAGATCTGTGCTGGCTGAGTTCGACGTCCCCATTTCAGAAGAAAGCACTATGGAAAATAGTCGTCCTATAGTGTGGGTTGAATCTCGTTTTCAAGCTACTCGAGGGGGTATTCCTCAAAGACTTGAATTGCGAGCTCGTGCCTGGGATGCGGAGGAGGGCTGGCTGGGAAAAGATGCTTTTTCATGGCATAGTAGCCTAGAACCTACTATTACTAGCGATCACCAGTTTATTAATTATTTCCAAGGAGATGAAAGTCCCGATGGTGTCAGTGCTATTAAGGTTTTTTTAGATTTTAATTCCACTGCTTGCCATTCGGTATATGTTTTCGCTACGGATAGCACAGGGTTGTCGGGTGTAGCAGAGATGATCATCGGTGGTAAGTTGCCGCCAAGTATAGAACAAATAGCTGTTGATGATATTGTTTCTATTTCTCTTTCACGAAAAGAGTATTTTGATGTTGCAGGCAATGATTTGATTAAAAGTGCTAGCATGAGAAGTTTAAGAATAGTTGAGTATCCTAAATTGGGTAATGCAGGAGTTGAGGGAACAGAAACTGAGGGCAGAAGATATCTTTATTTATGGTATGAAAGTGAAAATGTTGGAGTTGACAGTTTGGAATACGAGATTTGCTATCATGGCTCAATTTGTGATACTGCGACAGTCCGTATTTTTTCCGGGTTGACTGATTGCACAATTAGAGGTTCTGAAGGAAACGATGCAATTACTGGGAGTGCTGGAGATGAAATCCTTTGCGGACTAGGAGGCGATGACATAATTTACGGTGGTCTGGGTGATGACATAATTTACGGTGGTACAGGTAACGATCGAATTGTAAGTGGCGCAGGCGAAGACACAATTTACGGCGAGGCAGGTGATGACATAATTTACGGTGGTGCAGGTAACGATAAGATTGCTAGTGGCCCAGGCGAAGACATAATTTACGGTGGGGCGGGACAGGATAATATTGGAACAATTAATGAGACCAATATAAGCCAGCGGAAAGATATGGTGTATCAGGATTTTATTGACATAAGCTCTGCTTCTGAGGGGTTAATTCCGCAGGAACAAATTTATATTGATCAAATTATTTTGGAATGTGAATTTAGATTTAGTACGACACAAGTGCTTAATAATTGTGGGAAATTCGCGAGCAATTTGTGTTTATCAAGAATTGCTTTGGGCCTCAGTCGGCAAGAAAATATTGATGAATCAAGAATGGTTATTGTTGATTTTCTTTGCCAAGCTGCTGATCTAGCTGAAAAAAGC
>JAPYNY010000041.1 GCA_028283145.1 Candidatus Hopanoidivorans cymbastelae | reverse complement strand
ATGTGCTCCTCTTCGCGTTGGATTGTGGGCGATGCCTGTCAGGACTGGGGCACCAACATTCCCACCGAGGCTGTCACCAGAATCGCCACCGATGATCCCGCCGGAGACGACTGCACACCCCCACCCAACCCCGACGGCAGACCGCTTGAAGACCGCCAAGTCAGCTGGCCTGATGTGAAAGTCTGGATCAGTTTTCCAGATTTGCCAGTGCCGGCAGCCGTACTAGATGATGATGAACCGGTCATAGCATGTCTTTCCAACCCCCTAGATTCAGTGGAACCGGGTAGCGAGCTATGGCAGAAAATGATGGAACATCCCATTGAGCGGTGGCGGGTAGTAGTGTTGGTGAGGCTGCGCCCGGTTGTCCCTGCTCTTATGACTTTTATTGTTCGGCAGCCCGACCGGATGGCTATTTCCTGCGGGCCTCTATTTCTGGCAGGTTCTGACCCTGAGTTGTGGAAGTGCTGACCTGAGTGAGCCAGTTTCGCTCCCTTGGTGCTTACTTGCCAGGGCCGGCCAGTTTCGCTCCCTAAGCGGACTTCTGGCTTCCGGCGCATTTGCTGAGCGTAATCCAAATTTCTGACTGCCACAAATTAGCCTTTAACTAGTGATTTCAAATGTTGTCCGCATCGCCTTGTTGGGGTGTGGCACAGTGGGTGCTTCGCTGCTTGAATTGCTTGAGAAGCAGGCAGCGCAGATTGCCAAACGCCAAGCACTAGAACTGGAAGTGGCAGCTATCGCTGTCTCAGACCTGGCCAAACAGCGCCCGGAGGTGGTGCCTACCGAGTTGTTGTCTGACAACGCAGCTGAAGTTGTAAGCCGTGACGACATTGATGTGGTAGTGGAGTTGATGGGTGGCACTAACCCAACCCTTGACTTGGTGCTGAGCGCCCTGAAAGCGGGCAAACCCGTGGTAACAGCCAACAAGGAACTGCTGGCACGCCACGGCGAACAGGTGTTTAAAGCTGCAGCTGGCACAGGCGTGGAAGTCCATTTTGAAGCGGCAGTGGCCGGGGGGATACCGCTTATCCGACCGCTTCAGGTGTCTCTGGCTGGCGAAAAGATTCACACCATCATGGGCATCGTCAACGGCACCACCAATTTCATTCTGACTCAAATGGCTGAGCACGCTGTTTCTTATGAGGTGGCCCTGGCTGAAGCTCAAAAGTTGGGCTATGCCGAACGCGATCCAACGGCGGACGTGGAGGGACATGACGCTGCAGCCAAGGCCGCAATCCTGGCTGCCATTGCTTCCGATTCGCCAGTTGGTCTGGCAGATGTGCACTGCGAAGGGATCAGCCATTTGCGCCTGGACGATCTGGAAGCAGCTCAAAAGCTTGGATTTGTTGTGAAGCTGCTGGCTGTCATTGACCTTCGGGAAGGTGAAATGATGATCAGGGTTCATCCAGCCTTGTTGCCCGCAGCGCACCCCTTGGCGTCTGTGCGCGACGCCTTCAATGCTGTGTTTGTGGAAGGTGAGGCAGTGGGGGAATTGATGTTTTACGGCCCTGGCGCTGGCGGCAGTCCCACAGCCAGCGCTGTTTTGGGAGATCTCATTGAAGCTGCCCGCGAGGTGAGGGATGGTCGGTCCCAAGGTGCTGGCTCGACAGAGGTCGACTCCGGGGAAGATTTTGCGCCGTCCAGTCGCCGTCCTAGCCCGCGCCGTCCTAGTCAGTCCCGCCCTGCTCCACAAGCTGCCGGCCGCAAGCTGCGCATACTGCCCATTGAGGAGTTGACGACTTGCTACTACCTGAGTGTGGATGTGATCGACCGCCCCGGCGTGCTGTCAATGGTGTCGGGAGTTTTTGGCCGGCACAAAGTTTCCATTCGTTGGATGGAACAAGATGGTTTGGGCCAAGACGCCAGGCTGATCTTTCTGACCCACTTGGCGGTGGAGAAAAACATGCAGGCAGCCGTGGCTGAACTGCGTACTTTGGAGGTTGTGCGCCAAGTGAACACGCTCATGAAGGTTATGGGCGGACAATAGTGCCGTCAGCCCACCCACGTCAGCCCACCTAGGTCAGCCCACCCACGCCAGCGCAACAGCCCATGCCCTCTGAGTCCAGCCAGCCGCTGCTTTCCGAATCCACCCCGTCGCTACGTTATGTGAGCACGCGCGGGGATGCTCCCAGGCTCACATTCTCAGATGTGTTGCTGGCTGGGTTGGCCACCGACGGAGGTCTGTATGTGCCTGAGAGTTGGCCGTCCCTCCCACCACTGGATGAACTCGCCCACCTACCCTATGAATTGCTGGCAGTGGAGGTCATGTGGCCTTACATAGCTGGGGCTTGGCCTAAAGACACCTTCGCTGAGTTGGTGGCAGACGCCTACGCCAGCTTTGACCACCCAGAGGTCATCCCACTGGTGCCACTGGGCGACCCTGATGAGAATTTATGGCTGATGGAACTTTTCTGGGGGCCCACGTTGGCTTTCAAAGACGTAGCCCTGCAGCTAGTCGGCCGGCTCTTTGACGCCGAGTTGTCCCAGCGCAACAGCCAGGTAACCATCATCGGTGCTACCTCAGGCGACACAGGCTCAGCTGCCATTGAAGCCTGCAAAGACAAAGACACCATAGACATCTTTATCTTGCACCCGCACGGTCGCACTACACCATCACAGCGCCGTCAGATGACCACAGTCGATTCCCCCACAGTTCACAACATCGCCATCCAAGGCAGCTTTGATGACTGCCAGGACATCGTCAAGGCACTCTTCGGAGAAGCAGAGTTGAGGCACCGGTTGCAGCTTTCTGCGGTCAACTCCATCAACTGGGCTCGTGTCATGGCACAAATCGTCTATTACGTTTGGGCTCTTCTCAAGGTGCGCCAAGCCTTGGGTGGCCTCACCCAGCTGGCATTTGCGGTTCCCACCGGCAACTTCGGCAATGTCTATGCGGGCTATTGTGCCTATCGCATGGGGTTGGCCGAAGGCAACGCCGACACGAAGTGGGCGGACAGGAAGCGAGCCGGTGTCAACCGAGCAGGCGCTAACCAAGCCGACACGCGGTTTATAGTGGGCACCAATGTGAACGACAGTTTGAATGAGTTCTTTGAAACGGCTACGTTGCAGACTGGCCAGGTAACCCCCACTTTGTCGCCCAGCATGGACATTATGATCTCCAGCAATTTGGAGCGGCTTCTATTTGAGCTTCACCACCGAGACGCTACCGCTACTACGGCATTTATGAAACGGCTAAGACAAACGGGGAAAGCTTCCGTTGATCCGGAACAGTTAGCGGAAGCTGCTCAGATCTGGTCAAGCTGGTCGTGTGATGATGAAGTCACGTTGGCTACCATGCGCCAGACATACGAGCAGACAGGCCGACTGATTGACCCCCACACGGCAGTCGGTTTGAAAGCAGCCAAGTCCCACAGGCTAAAGGGAGAACCAACGGTTGTCCTGGCGACAGCTCACCCAGCGAAGTTCCCCGATGCGGTGAAAGCAGCCACAGGCGTAACCCCGCAACTGCCCCCAAATCTAGCTGACTTGCATGAACGTCCAGAATACTATGACGTATTGCCCAATGATTTATCGGCGGTGCGTGAATATGTCATTCAACATTCACGCTTGGGCCGGAGCGAGTGAGCAGGCCGGGGTGAGTGAGTAGGCCTGAGCGAGTGAATGGGCCGCGGCGAGTGAGCCAGCCGGGGCGAGTGAGCCAGTATTGTCAGATTTTCAGGCAAACTAAAAGCTGATGAAATACGTCATTTGTGTGCCCGACGGCTGTGCTGACCTGCCAGTTGAGGAATTGGATGGAAAGACGCCTTTGGAAGCGGCGGAGATGCCGGTTTTGGATGAATTGGCAGCCCGTGGCACTGTCGGTCTGGCCCGAGTAATTCCCAAAAATCTTCCACCCGGCAGCGATGTTGGCAACATGTCCATCTTCGGTTATGACCCAAGCCTCTATCACACAGGGCGCGCTCCCATAGAAGCAGCTGCCCTCGGATTGCGCCTGCGGCAAGATCAGGTGGCTTTTCGCTGTAATTTGGTTTCGGTCTCAGGTGCCGACCCGGAGGTGATGTTGGATTTCGCCGGCGGGCACCCGACCACGCCGGAAACTGCCCCCGTGATTGAAGCGCTGAACCAGCGTTTCGCCAAAGGAGGTTTCGCCGCAGGGGAGGTGTCTTTTCACACTGGGGTCAGCTATCGCCATATTATGGTGGCGCCCAGGGAGTGGCTGGAAGTTGAGTGCACTCCACCGCACGATCTGACTTCCCAACCCGTGGTGCTGCCGGCAGGTCAATATTGTGAGCCGATCCGTGAGTTGATGGAAACATCCAAGGAAGTCCTTAGCGATTTCAGCCTGAAGGCCAACCAAATCTGGCTTTGGGGTCAAGGTAGACAGCTGGCCATGCCCAATTTCGCTGAACTTTGGGGCAAGACCGCCGGACTGGTAACAGCTGTGGACTTGGTGCGCGGGCTGGGCGTGCTTACGGGTATAGAAATTGTGGAAGTTGAAGGCGCAACCGCTTGGTACGACACCAACTACGAAGGCAAGCGAGATGCTGCCTTGGAGATTTTACGCAGTGGGCACGATGTGGCCGTGCTGCACGTGGAAGCCACAGATGAGGCTGGGCATGCCGGCGATGTGGCAGAGAAAGTCAAGGCTTTGGAAAACTGGGATTCAAGAATTTTCGATGGTTTGGTTGATGGCTTGAATGAGCTGGGAGATTGGCGGATGTTGGTGATGCCCGACCATGCCACGCCTCTTCCGCTGCGTTCGCACACCAGCGACCCTGTCCCTTGGCTGCTGGTGGACTCCAGAAAAAACGGGCCAGGCGGCACCTACACCGAAAAGGGCGTCATGAACCAGCCGGCGGAAGTTGGGCACATGATGATGCCCAAGCTTTTGGAGAAAGCGCCAGTTGGGGCAGAGGCCGTGACGACGGGCGCGCAGGTCTAGAGGCTGTTACGCAGTCTTTTGGCTGGGGCTGGCTTCAATCCCAGACCACCACGACGCACCACAACGCAAAAAAATCACGCATGAACACGCAAGGAAATTTTCAGTTGCAGAATTTTTGCTAAGATGTTAGGCTTAGACACAAGAGAAAACAAAAACGAGGCTGACCGGGGCTGAAACTGGGGCCTGCGCTTCTCACACTTCGTGTTTTGTTTCGTGTTTGTATTCTTTTGTCTGTGTTTGAGCACATGATTTCCGTGCTTTCTTATCGCAATCTGTAACCTTCGGTGGATGTTCCCACGCAAATGAACAAATGAGGACAAAATAGTGGCAATGATGACCCGGTCAGACCTTGAACAAAAGCCCCGTGACGAGTTGGACATGATCGCTCGCGCCATGGGCGGCAAGCCCTCCAGCAGGGCACGCAAAGCCGAGATAGTAGATCTCATCATGGAGCTTGTCGGCATGGACGGCACAGATGCCTCCAGCAACTCCACTACAATCCATTCCAAGTTTGCCGCCCCTCGTTCGGCCGCTGGTCCAAAATCATTCGCTGGCCCTCCTCTAGCTGCTGGCGCAGAAGTTGAAACTCCCACTCAGGATGCCTCACGCAACGGAGTTATCGGCGCGCAAGACTCGCCCGCCCCTGCAAACCCTGCCTCCACCCCAGACAGACAAGCCACCAGGCGCAGCAGCCAGGTGCGCTCGTTCAGCTACAGCGCCGATGAAGCCGGGCATCCCACCAAGTCCATTGAAGATGCCGAGGGACAAAGCAATCAAGGCGGGGCAAGCGGCGCAGGCGCAGGCACAGGCACAACTTCGGATTTCTCCGGCGATGCCATAAATCGCCGACGCCGACGCCGAGTGCGCAACCAGGCCGATGAATCATCTGCCACCCTGGTTGAAGCCGAAGGGTACTTGGATTTGCGAGACGAGGGTTACGGGTTTTTGAGAGTGAACGGGCATCTGCCCACCAAGTCTGACGTCTATGTATCGGTCAAGCAGGTCAAGCAGTTCGGTCTGCGCAAGGGCGACCGGGTCAAGGGCGCCTCCAGGCCGTCAGGTCAGAACGAGAAAAACCCAGCCCTGCTGAGGATTGATCTCATCAACGGCAAAGAGCCCGAGCTAGCCAAGCGGCGCCCAGAATTTGAAGCTTTGACCCCTTTGTTTCCCGATGTCCGACTGCGTATGGAACGAGACGGCGACCCGCAGAACATGACCACCCGGATTGTCGATCTGTTGTCGCCTATAGGCAAGGGGCAACGCGGTATGATTGTCTCCCCGCCAAAGGCTGGTAAAACCACCATCATGAAGGAGATCGCCCGCTCAATTGAAATCAACAACCCGGAAGTCGTCTTGCTGGTGCTGTTGGTGGATGAGCGCCCCGAAGAGGTTACCGACATGCGCCGTTGGCTCAAACGCCCCACTAGCGAAGTCATAGCTTCCACTTTTGACCGCCCCGCCAGCGAGCACACCTACATTTCGGAGATGGCCATAGAACGCGCCAAGCGGCTGGTTGAAGACAAGCAGGACGTGGTGATCATTCTGGACGGCATTACCCGTCTGGCTAGGGGTTACAACCAGGCCCTTCCCGGTACAGGACGTCTCATGTCGGGAGGCATGGACGCCGGCTCGCTGTATCCGCCCAAGAAGTTTTTCGGAGCTGCCCGCAATGTGGAAGAAGGCGGCTCACTGACTATTTTGGGAACGGCTCTGGTGGAAACTGGCTCCAAGATGGACGAAGTCATCTTTGAGGAATTCAAGGGCACGGGCAATATGGAGCTGCGGCTTGACCGTCGCTCAGCCGAGAGGCGGATTTATCCCGCCATTGATGTGGATGCCAGTTCCACCCGACACGAAGAGTTGCTTTATGCACGTGAGCAACTGCCACAGGTCTGGAAACTCCGCCGGGTGCTTTCAGGTCTGGCGAGCGACAATGACGGCAACGGGGCTGCTGGACTGGAGTTGCTGATTGACCGTCTGAGGCAATTTCCCAACAACCGCGCGTTTTTGTCTGAAGTTGCTCAAGGGCAGATGCGCACGTAGCATTGTAATTCCCAACATCTCCAAAACCAGCCACAAACCGCGCCCCCAGCCACAGCAGGAACCCGCCATGAAGCCAGACATCCACCCCGACTACCGCCCAGTTGTCTTTATAGACACCTCCTCGGGCGAAAAAACCCTGACGCGCTCCACCATTCAAACGCAAGAAACCATAGTTTGGGAGGACGGCGAGACCTACCCACTCGCCAAAGTTGAAATTTCAAGTGCTAGTCATCCCTTTTTCACCGGCCAGATGACCATTGTGGATACGGCCGGGCGGGTGGAGCGTTTCGAGCGCCGCTATGGCAAACGCAAGCGCACAACTGGTGGGGCAGGGCAGGCAACTGCTGAAGTGGAGACGGAAACCAAAGTGGAGCCTGTCAGCGAGGCAGCAGCAGAAACCGAAGTAAAGGCGGGCATCGAGGCAGAGGCGACTACCGAAGCTGAGCCAGCCGCCGAAGCGGCCACAGAGATCGATGCAGCAGTTGAAACTGAAGCAGCTGCAGAGACCGAAGTATCAGCCGAATCAGCCGCGGAAGACGCAGCCGAAACGCCGGCAGCGGCCGAAGACTCTGATTCCCAGTCTGAGCCTGAGGGTAGCTAGCAGCCGAGCCTGTTGAGGCTTGACAACCCCTTTCGGAGACTTAGTCGGGAATTTTCGGGCAGGGCTTGCGAACAGTGAGCAGCCAGCACGAAAACCTTGAGCGGGAGTTCAACGATCTAGAAGCCAAGCTTGGCTCCGCTGAGCTAATTGCCGACAACGTGGCTTATGCCGCTGCGGCCAAACGCTATAACGAACTCCAAAAAATAGTTGGCCGGCTGCGCGAGCAGCGAAGCCTCAGAGAAGACATTGAAGTTGCCGAAGAGATGCTGAACGAGGCCGATGGCGAAGACGCTGCCACCCTGCAGGCCGAAATTGAAACTGCCGACCAGCGCCTGGTCGAGCTGGATGATGAGCTGCTGGAGTTGCTGGTACTGCGCGACCCCAACGACAGCAAGAATGTCATCGTAGAAATCAGGGGGGCAGAAGGCGGCGAAGAAGCCAACTTATTTGCCCACGATCTGTATCAGATGTATCAGTCGTTTGCCACCAGGAGGGGATGGAAGTCGGAATTGCTGGGTGCCACCCCGTCTCCCATGGGCGGCTACACCGAAGTGGCTTTCACTTTGGCGGGCGATGACGTCTGGCGGCACATGAAGCATGAAGGCGGGCCGCATCGGGTGCAGCGGGTTCCGGTGACCGAGTCGCAAGGGCGGGTTCATACTTCTTCAGCGACCGTGTCGGTGCTGCCCGAAGCCGATGACGTGGAGGTGCGCATTGACGACAACGACTTGGAGGTCAACGTCTATCGGTCTTCCGGGCCGGGTGGCCAGTCGGTCAACACCACCGATTCGGCTGTGCGCATCATTCACAAGCCAACCGGTCTGGTGGTGACCATGCAAGACGAAAAAAGCCAACTCCAAAACAAGTCCAAAGCCTTGCGGGTGCTGCGTGCCCGGCTGCTGGAGTTGGAGCAGCGGCGCCAAGCTGAAGAGCTTTCAGGCATGCGCAAGGGGCAGATTGGTGGGGGCGGAAGGTCTGAGAAAATCCGCACCTACAACTTCAAGGAGAACCGACTTACCGACCACCGCATCGGTTTGACGCTCTACAAGCTGGACAGAATTTTGAGCGGTGAGCTTGGCGAAGTAAACGATGCGCTGGTGGCGCATGAACGTGATTTGGCTCTTGGCAAGGCCAAGCAGTAGCTGGGCTGAGCAGACTTGACCAACTTGACCGAGCCAGCTTCAGACAATACCAGTTCCAAAACTTGGCAGGCTTTGTTCAACCAAGGTGTTGAGCAGCTTGCCGCTTCGGGTTTGGAAGCTGTTGGAGACGCCCCAGAGTCAGACGTCAGACGGTTGCTAGTGGCAGCTTCAGGGCTGGAGTTGGATGAATTGCTTAAGATTTGGCACCAGCCAGCCGATGCCCGATCGGCGGCTCAATTTGAGGCAATGCTGGGGGAGTGTTTGACGGGGAGACCGCTTCAATATGTCTTGGGCGGTTGGGGCTTCCGGTCGCTGGACTTATATCTGGATGAGCGGGTCTTAATTCCTCGCCCCGAAACGGAGTGTCTGGTGGAGGTCGCCATGCTGGAACTGGTACGCCGGCGTGAGATGCTGAGCCAGCAACTCGCGCCGTCTGCGCCGTCCGGCACACAAGCCTCGTCTGCGCCCCCCGCCCCCCACCGAAAGCTGCGCGTAGCCGATTTGGGTTGTGGGTCGGGGGCCATCGGGCTTTCCATTGCGGCCGAACTCACCGATGTGGAGGTATTTTGCTGCGACATCTCCCACGATACTCTGGCTGTTACTCGTGCTAATTTGGCTGGGTTGGGCATGGCCGCCTCCCCGGTCTATCTGGGTCAGGGAAGCTGGTACGAAGGGCTGAAGCAGGCCACCCAGCTGGTGGGCGACGAAACCACCACAGCAGTTGATCTCATTTGCTCCAACCCCCCTTACATTGCCAACTCTGAAACCCTGCCGCCTAGCGTTCACAACTTTGAGCCGACTGAGGCTCTCTATGCAGGCGAAACTGGCACCGAGGCCATCGCGGAATTGCTGGAGGGTATTCCAAAGTGGCTTCTACCAGGCGGATCCTTTGTCTGTGAAATAGCCCCCGCTCAGGCTGGTTTTGCCAGCAGACTAGCTCAGGAGGCGGGGTTGGCTGAGGTAAAAATTACGTCAGATTTAGCTGGACGTGAGCGGGTCTTGCGGGCCCGAAAGCCGACCTAGTCGAAAGCTTAGATGCCAATGTACACGGAGTGTTGGAAATGTTGGCTTATAGCGTTATTATGGCAAGCAATAAAATAATATGCTAAGGTAGCTGAAAATCAACAATCACAATAAAGAAAGAGAGTAATAAATTATGATGACTATCAATATAGTTGCAGCGGGGATAGTGGTGATTGCTGCTGCTTTGTCAATCTGCCGGACTTTTGACCAGCAAGCTGCGGGTGTAGCTGATCCAAGGCGGGGGGGGGTCTGTCAGTTTCCGATCGGGGTATCACCCTTCAGACACTGATCGTAACCGCGGTGTTGGTGTTGATGGCTGTCGCCGCGGGTGTGGTTATCGTGGCGATTACCAATAGTTCCTCAGACGACTTGGAGGAACAGTCTCCCGACCTTGAAGGTCGTTGCAATGGAACGGAAATCTACGACCCGATTCTGGCAGCTGCCGGCGTTGAGGGCGAAGTAGTAGGAACTACTTTAAGATTTCTGGGAGACGAAAGACCTGTGAATGTGAAGGGAAGTGCAGTTGGGTGCATCCCAGTCTGCTTCTGGATTGAAACCGTTGTTGATGGCAAGATAGGCTCTGACGAAATAGAGTTCTTTCGCGAAATTAGTGATGAAGATGGAGCAAATAACTTCTTGCCGAATTGGCCTCCCCAAGGAGATCCTGGTACTGCTGTGTTTAGGAATCCAACTACATTGGTGCATCCAATAGACGGTCAAGATGACTATCCTCTCATTGACTCCAGTCGTGGGTCTGAGAGCAATTTATTTTCTTCTTCGCTGGTTGATGCTGCGGAGGTTCGTGTGGGGCCAAGTCAGGACGATTGTTTCATTTACAACAGCAGTGGTCAGATAGTCGGATAGGCCAGCCCAACGACCATTTGTGCTAACCCTACTGGATGCTCTGCTCTTTATGTCCAAATTTGCATAAGCGGTTCCCCAATGCATTTCTGCTGTGAGGGTAGCACCCGGCTCACACATAGAAAATTCCAATGAGGTCAAGGCGGCGGGGTAGCCACTCTTTTCGGTTTGTTTGCCAGACCTAGTTGAAGTGATTCAGTAGTTTGTGATTTACGTTGTTATTGTTGCAAGCACAAAAAGAATGTAGTAATATAGCTCACAACAGATAAATACAATACTGAAGGAGAAATCAAATTATGTTAGCTACAAGTATTATCGCAGCAGGGATTATGGCGGTTGCTGCTGTTTTGCTAATCCTCCGGGTTTTGGGTGTGCGTGCATCTGATGGGCGGGGTTTTGAGCGGCAAGTGGCGAGTGTGGCTGATCCAAGGCGGGGGGGGGTCTGTCAGTTTCCGATCGGGGTATCACGCTTCAGACACTGATCGTCACCGCGGTGTTGGTGTTGATGGCTGTCGCCGCGGGTGTGGTTATCGTAGCGATTACCAATAGTTCCTCAGACGACTTGGAGGAGCAGTCTCCCGACCTTGAAGGTCGTTGCACTGGAACTGAAATCTACGACCCGATTCTGGCGGCTGCCGGTGTTGAAGGCGAAGTAGTAGGAACTGTACCAGCAGCAGCATTCGGGCCACCACAAGCTCGTCAACCAATTCCAGTGAATGTGAAGGGAAGCGCAGTCGGGTGCATCCCAGTCTGCTTCTGGATTGAAGATGATGGTGGAAACGAAAGAATAGATACAGAAGAAATAAGGTTCTTTCGTGAAATTAGTGATGAAGATGGAGCAAATAACTTCTTGCGGTCTGTGTCTCCCGAAGGGGGCTTTGTTGAGTTTACTGCTGTGTTCAGGAATCCAACTACGATAGCATCTCCAAATCCTGACCTCCGCGGTGACTTTTCACTATTTGATTCCAATTTGCTTCCCTCACAAACAGATAATTTTTTTGCTTCTTCTTTGGTTGATCCCGCGGAGGTTCGTGTGGGGCCAGGCCAGGACGATTGTTTCATTTACAACAGCAGTGGTCAGATAGTCGGATAGGCCAGCCCAACGACTATTTTGAGTTAGAGTTTTTGGCTGCTCTGTTTTTTCGGCCATATTTCCTCAAGGGTTTCCGCTACTATATTCATGTTGTGGGGCTGGTGCTTGGCTCAGACTTGGGAATTTTTTTGAGGTCAAGGTGGCTGGGGGAAAGAGGATTTGCAAATGAAAAGAGTTGGCTGCCGTGGAGCGTTCCGTGGGGTGGGACAGCTACTGATTTCGGGCTGTTTGCCAAGAGTCAGTTGAGTTGATTCAGCGGTTTATGATTTTGCGCTGCAGTTGTTGCAAGTGCAAAAACAATGTAGTAATATAGCTCACAACAGATAAATACAATGCTGAAGGAGAAATCAAATTATGTTAGCTATAAGTATTATCGCAGCGGGGATTATGGCGGTTGCTGTTGCTTTGCTAATCCGGCAAGTTTTGGAATTGCGTGCAGTCGCTGGGCGGCGTTTTGAGCGGCAAGCGGCGGGTGTGGCTGATCCAAGGCGGGGGGGGGTCTTCCAGTTTCCGATCGGGGTATCACCCTTCAGACCCTGATCGTAACCGCGGTGTTGGTGTTGATGGCTGTCGCCGCGGGCGTGGTTATCGTGGCGATTACCAATAGTTCCTCAGACGACTTGGAGGAACAGTCCCCCGACCTTGAAGGCCGTTGCAATGGAACGGAAATCTACGACCCGATTCTCGCAGCTGCCGGCGTTAAAGGCCAAGTAGTGGGCACTTTTCGTCTAGCCGAAGCGATTGTAGAAGGAAGTGCAGTTGGGTGTATCCCTGTTTGCTTCTGGGTTGAACCCTCTGCAAATGATGGTGAATCAGCAGTGATAGGCCCCGGTGATATAAAGTTCATTCGTGAACGCAAGGAAGGTAATCTCAACGGGTCTTATACTGGCCAAGGGAATACTAATGCTACTGCTGTCTTCAGGAACCCAACCACAATTGCGTTTCCTTTGTCTCCGGGCCCTAGTCCCAGTGATATTCCTCTGAATCACGATAGCACTCTCCAAAATAGGGGGTTTGCTTCTTCTTTGGTTGATCCCGCGGAGGTTCGTGTGGGGCCAGGCCAAGACGATTGCTTCATATACAACAGCAGTGGTCAGATAGCCAAGGTCAGATAGTCGGATAGGCCAGCCCAACGACTATTTTGAGTTGTGGACTTGCTGGTCGCTCTGACCAAATTGGCATAAGCGGTTCTCCAGCGAATTCCTGCTGTGCGGTTGGCGCGGAGTGTTTTGCAGGGGGATAATGTCAGACCCATAATGACTTTAATGCCTAAAAGGAGCCTTAAAGGAATTGGGTTGTAGGCAAACTGGACCGGCGGGCTGCGCGTCGTGCGGAGGTTAGTGTTTTAGAGTTGTCGGAGTTGTTCCCGGATGATTAAGACTGCTGAGTGGGAGGAAAAACCTGAGGCAAAATCTAACCTGCAGCAAAAGCACCATATTTTCCGACAGCTTGTAGGCAAGCAGTTAAAATGCACCCGCTCCAAGGCAACTGGCAATCGAGACAAGGTAAGTAAAATGCATAGCTTTCAAAAACTATGACAGAACTGATCTCGCTGGCAACATCTGCAGACTCCGCCCTTGCCCAAGCCGCCAAGTTGTTGCGACAGGGGAGTGTGGTGGCACTGCCTACCGACACTGTTTATGGCTTGGCAGCCTTAGCCAACAAAGAAAGGGCCATCGCCAAGCTGTTTGATTTGAAGCAACGCCCAGACTCCATGCCTATTGCGGTGTTAGTGTCGGATGTTGCCCAAGCTTTAGCTATGACAACTGAGCCATCTGAGCCAGCCCAGTTGCTGATGCAAAAATTCTGGCCTGGGCCGCTCACGATTGTGTTGCCTGCTCGCTCCGGCTTAGCCAATGCGGGGGGAGGCTTGCCGGAGGGTGCAGGCGACGGGCTGCCGAGGGTTGCGGGCGGAGAAACTGTAGGTGTGCGCTGCCCGGATCACAACTGGGTCAGAAAGTTGGCGGCGGAAGTCGGCCCACTGTCGGCTACTAGCGCCAATTTGCACGGAGGCGCTCCCTGCGCAACGGCCTCAGAAGTTGCGGCCATGTTTGCTGGCCATGCTGAGTTGGACGACCCAGACGGTATCGCCTTGATCGTCGACGGAGGCAAGCTGGATGCCCCTGCTTCCACCGTTGTGAGTTGGGAAGGCGAGCAGTTGGTGGTGTTGCGTGAAGGTTCTATAACCGAGGCGCAGCTTCAAGCGGCACTTGGCTAGCGCGGCGTTGCTGCAGGGCGGGCGCGGCAAGTGTGGCGCAGCGGGCAAATTCTCATCCAAGGTAAGCTAAAGCAATGGCAAAAATTGCTCTGGGCTCCGACCATGCCGGGCTGGCATTAAAGCAAGTATTAGCAGCAGTTTTACAAGACGAAGGGCACGAAATCAAAGACTTGGGCACCCACACATCAGAGCCTGTCGACTACCCTGATTTTGGTGCAGCCGTGGGCGCAGCGGTCGCCCAGGGGCAGGCCCAATTCGGAGTCTGCGTCTGTGGCAGCGGGATAGGCATAGCCATAGCAGCCAACAAAATCCCAGGCGCCAGGGCAGCTACGCTTTGCGATGCCACTTCCGCCCGTCTGTCGCGCCAGCACAACAACGCCAACATAGCCTGCTTCGGCGAACGCCTGACTGGAGTTGAAACCGCCAAAGAAGCCCTTAAGGTATTTATAGAGACCGATTTTGAAGGCGGCCGCCACACCGCCCGAGTAGCAAAGCTTGATGCCCTATGACCCAGAACTCCAAGTCCATCTGGCCCCCGGCTGAAGACACCGCACTGTTTGACATCATCTCGCGCGAACAGCAACGCCAAAACACAGGCATCCAGCTGATTGCATCTGAGAATTTCACATCCCCTGCGGTGCTGCGGGCCACAGGCTCCGTCCTCACCAACAAATACAGCGAAGGCTACCCTGGGCGGCGCTACTACGGCGGCAACTGGGTCATTGACGAAGCTGAAGATTTAGCCCGCGAGCGGGTCAAGGCTCTGTTCGGAGCCGACCATGCCAACGTCCAGCCCCACTCAGGTGCCAACGCCAACATGGCCGCCTACTTGGCTCTGCTAGACCCGGGCGACAAGGTGATGGGCTTGAGCTTGGACCACGGGGGGCACCTTACCCACGGCTCACCTGTGAATTTCAGCGGCAGACTTTATGACTTTGTGGCATATTCTCTGACTGCCAGCGATGAGCGCCTGGACTACAACCAGATCGCCGACACAGCCCGCCGCGAAAACCCCAAGCTGATCATCGCCGGGGCCACGGCTTATCCCAGAATTATCGACCCCGCTCCGTTGCGGTCTATCGCGGATGAGGTGGGAGCGCTGTTTCTGTTTGACGCAGCCCACATAGCTGGTCTGATTGCGGGAGGTGTGCACCCCAATCCAGTGCCTTATGCCGATGTGGTAACCTTCACCACCCACAAGACGTTGCGCGGCCCCAGGGGTGCTTGCATTCTGTGTACCCAGGAGTTGGCCAAAGACATTGACAAGGCGGTCTTTCCGGGTTTGCAGGGCGGGCCGCTGGAGCACGTCATCGCAGCCAAGGCAGTGGCATTTTTTGAAGCGAACACCGCAGAATTCGCTCAATATGCCCACCAGATTGTGCTCAACGCAGCGGCTTTAGGGAAAGCTCTGGCCAATGAAGGGCTGCGCTTGGTGTCGGGAGGCACCGACAACCACCTGCTGCTGGTGGATTTGCGAACTTTTGATGCCGACTTGACAGGCAAGGTCGCCCAGGAACGCTTGGACAGCGTAGGCATCACCACCAACAAAAACACCATTCCAGACGACCCTCGTTCTCCGTTCGTCACCAGTGGTTTGAGGCTGGGCACTCCCGCGGTTACCACCCAGGGCATGAAAGAATCTGAAATGGCGCTGATTGGTGAGCTAATTGGCAGGACTCTCAGAGCAGGCGAAGACGAAGCTGAGTTGGCAGCGGTGCGCCAAGCCGTTTTGGAGCTTTGCGACCAGTTCGCTCCTTATCGGGATTTGTAGCTTAGAAGCCGCCGCCGGAGAGACTGCAACTGCCGCCAATGGAAACAGAAACCAGTGCCAGAGCAAGCGCAAGTGGCAGCCCTAGCGCAAATGCTAACGCTGGTGGTGTCGGTGCCGGTGCCGATGTCGGAACCAGCCCCGATGAGGCCGCCACCGGCCCAACCAGCCAAATTTCACAGGGCGTAACCAAGAGCACTGGCTCCTTTGAGTTGGTCTTCAGCGTAGCCATCTTGGCTCTGGCTGGTTTGGGGCTAGATACCTTGCTTGGCTGGCGGCCTGTCCTGACGGTTTCCTTTGCCATCGCCGGAGCTATCGGCGCAGTGGCTAGTCTTTACTACAGATATCGTCAGGCCATGCGCCGCTGAGTTGTCGCTAATTCTTAAAATCCCGCAATTTTTGTCTATACTTCAAAAGAATGCCTGCACAAACTGCAACCGCTCCGACTAATCCTATGCTGACAGGCTTGGAAGGCCCTTCGCCGGCCTATCAGGTGGCTTTGGACATGCTCAAACGGGGGGTGATAGCGGGGCCCATTTTGGTGGCTATAGGCGCTGCCATCTGGGGAGGCCCAGGTGCTGGAGCTGTGGCTTATGCGCTGGGTTTGGTGCTGGTCAACTTTTGGCTGTCGGCTGCCATCATCGCTGCCACCTCCAGGATTTCGCTGGCCTTGCTGATGGGTGGCGTGATGTTCGGGTTCTTGCTCAGGCTGGGGCTTATCTTTTTGGCGGTGTGGCTGGTGCGAGACGTCGGCTGGGTCGACATGCTGGCTCTGGGGATAGCCATTATCGTTACGCATCTGGGGCTTTTGGCTTGGGAGTTGAAATATGTTTCGGCTTCGCTGGCCTACCCAGGCTTGAAGCCGTCCAAGCCAGCCAAATCAGCCAAGGAAGCCGCCACGCTATGACTATGACGCCCGTGCTAGCGGCCCTTGAATTCCCACCCATTGAAAATGTGGTGGAATGGCCAGCCATGTTCGGCGACGGCTGGTACGCCTTCAACAAGATCGCCCTGATTGCATTGATAGCAACCGCCGCGCCGGCTTTGCTGTTTTTTATGGCAGGTCGTCGCTCCAAGCTGGTGCCCCGAGGGGTTCAGAGCTTCGTGGAGGCCATCATCAGCTTCGTGGAAAATCAGGTGGCTAAGCCCGGCATTGGCACCGGCTACGAACCCTACATGCCCTTGCTGATCAGCTTTTTCTGCTTCATTGCGGTGGGCAACTTGTTTGAGGTCATCCCGTTTTTCCAGATGCCGCTGAACGCCCGCATGGGAGCGCCTTTGGTGCTGGCTCTGGTGGCCTATTTCTTCTTTATCATCGTGGGCATGAAGCACAACGGCGCCAGGAACTATTTGCGCATGGTGGCTTTTCCTTCAGGCGTGCCCAAGGCGATGTATATTCTGGTGACGCCCATCGAGTTGGTTTCAACTTTTGTAGTGCGCCCCTTCAGTCATGCCATCCGACTTTTCGCCAATATGCTGGCCGGCCACATCCTGCTGGTGAGTTTCGGCGTGCTGTGCATTGCTGTCTGGCAGCTGAAACTGCTGGTGGTGCTGGAGGCGCTCACTTTTCCGGGCTTGATTGCCTTTACCGCCTTTGAGATAGGCGTGAGCCTGATCCAGGCTTTCGTGTTTGCCATTTTGGCTTCGGTTTACATCGGCGGCGCCCTCCACCCAGAGCACTAAAAATCCCTAGGCAAAAGCTTCACAGCAAAGATTTCGCAACACAGACCCTTAAAATCACAGACTTAAACCAAAGACCCCTAAAACAAGGAGACAGAAATAATGAGCACCATCGGAGCAATTACTGAGCAGGCCATTGAGTTGGCTCAGTCCGCTGAGTTGGCCCAAGAAGTTGAAGCTGAAGACGCCCAGTCTGTAGCCGCGGCTGAAGGAGCTGGCCTGGCTTATGGTCTGGCAGCTATAGGTCCTGGCATCGGCATCGGCTATTTGGTTGGCCAGGCTGTGCAGGCCATGGCACGCCAGCCGGAGTCAGCCGGCCAAGTCCAGACGACCATGTTCTTGGGCATTGCCTTCACCGAAGCCTTGGCTCTGCTGGGTTTCGTGGTCTTCATCATGTTGAAGTTCGTCTAGCAGGCGGCTTCGGCGAAGACAGCGAAAATTAGCCCAACAAGCCAGACCCAGTTTTCTAACCACCAGATTTGATGACAGTCCTTTATTCAGTGCCGACGGCTGCTAATCCAACTGGCGAGATTGTGCTGCAATCCCAGTTGGAGGGGAGCGAGTACGCCGCGGGCGAGTTGGCAGCCGATGAGGTGGTGGAGTCCGAGGAGACGATCAACCCTGTTCTGCCGGAAGTCCATGAGATTTTCTGGTCGGCGGTGTTTTTCATTCTGCTTTGGATGTTGATGAAGTATGTTCTGCTGCCGCCCATCCGCAGGCTTCAAGCTGCCCGCAAGCAGAAACTGCAAGACGACCAGGACGCGGCCGCCCAAGCCGAGTTGGACTATAAAAACGCCAAAGTCAACTACGAAGAAGCGTTGGCTTCGGCCCGCCAGGACGCCAACGAGTTGATGGAGCAGGTTCGCAACCGGGCCAGCAGCCGCCGGCAAGAGATAATTGCCGACGCCATCGCCTCCGTAGCTACAGCCAGGGCCACAGCCACAGCCGAAATAGCCGAAGCCCGGCAGCGTGCCATTGAGGATTTGCGCCCGCAGTTGCGGACTTTGGCGGTACAAGCTGCCACGGATGTCTTGGGGCGCGCTCCAAGCGAAACCCAGCAGGCAGCCGTCGACCGCTACCTGCTTGAGATTGGCGCAGCAGGCAACCGCTCGGCTAGTGCCGCCGGCGATATTGCACCACACGAAGGGATAGCGAACTGATGGGCTTGATCGGCACTCTAGTGAGTTCTGCGTCTGTGTTGGCAGCAGAGGCTCCGAATGAAATTTTCTTCCCGGGCGACATCAATGAGTTCTATTGGGGTTCGCTGGCTTTTTTGGTGGTGGTGGCTTTTTTGATGTGGAAGGTTTTCCCTGCCGTGCGCCGGATGATGCGGGCCAGTTCAGACAGGATTGCTGCTGAGCTGCAAGCAGCTGAGACCACCAGAGCGCAAAGCGAGCAACGCACTGTCAGCCTGAAGCAACAGCTGGGCGATATTGACCGCAAGAAAGCTGAATTGCTGGAAGAATCACGCCAAGTTGCAGCCGATCTTGAGTCGGATTTGATGGCTAGGGCCGAAGTTGAAGCTCAAGATGTCAGAAGCAGGGGAGAAGCTGAAGTCGAGTTGATGCGTCGGCAAGCCACAGCCGATCTGCAAGCTGAAGTCGGCAGCTGGGTGGCAGGTGCCGCGGAAGTTCTGATTGCCGAAGTTCTGCAAGCCGATGAGCAAACCCAAAATGAGCTGGTGGAAGATTATATCAATCGCGATTTACGCCAGTTGACACAGGTGTAGCCATGCCCCCCGCAACTTCCACTCCCACGACTGCCCAGCAATATGCCCAGTCTCTGGCTGAGATCGCCCAAGCCGAGGGTTGCTTGGACGAAGTGGCCGATGAGGTATTCCGCTTTGCCCGCGCCTTAGCCGGCAGCGACGAGTTGCGCGAAGCCCTCAGCGACCGACGCATTCCAGCCAGCCGGCGCCAGCAAATCGTGGAAGACTTGTTGTCTGAGCGCGCCAAGCCGATCACTGCGGGTTTCATTTCGCTGTTGGTGGTGGCCGAGCGCGCCAAAGAGATTGAAGCCATGGCCCAAGCTCTGGCTGATTATGCTGCCCGCAGCAAGAGCGCCGAAGTGGCCTATGTGCGCTCGGCGGTGGTGCTGACGGCCGAACAAGTCAGCCGCCTGGAGCAAGCGCTGAGCGAAGTCACAGGGCTCAATATAGAAGTCAAGGCGTCGGTGGATGCCAACGTTTTGGGTGGCGTGGTGGCCACTATTGGCGACACGGTCATCGACGGCAGCGTCAGGTCTCGTCTGGCCAAGCTGCGAGACACTTTCGTCTGAAGCAGCTGGTGGCGCCACAGAAATTTCCGAACAACCCAGAGGATCAAACAAAGAGGTAGAACATGGCTGAGCTGACCATCAACACCGACGACATCCTGGAGGCGCTCAGGCGCAACCTGGAAGGCTTCACCCCTTCCGTTGAGCACAGCCAGGTTGGTCTGATTTTGGAAGTGGGAGACGGCATTGCCCGCGTTTCAGGGTTGCCGGGGGCTGCGGTCAACGAAATGCTCGAATTTGAAGACGGCACTATCGGCTTGGCGCTCAATCTGGAAGAAGATGTAGTGGGCGCGGTCGTGCTGGGCGAAGTGGATGAGATTGAAGAAGGTCAGACCGTGCGTGCCACTGGAAATATTTTGTCGGTGCCGGTGGGCGACCGCCTGTTGGGGCGGGTAGTCAACGCTCTGGGCGAGCCCATCGACGGCAAAGGCCCTCTGGCCGACGGTCCCACCCGTCGCATGGAAGTCCAGGCGCCGGGCATCACCGGTCGCAAGCCAGTGCATGAGCCGCTCCAGACCGGCATCAAGTCGATTGACTCGCTCATTCCAATCGGGCGCGGCCAGCGGGAGTTGATCATCGGTGACCGCAAGACAGGCAAAACCACCATTGCGGTGGACACGATCCTGAATCAAAAAGGACAGGGCGTCAATTGCATCTATGTGGCCATCGGGCAAAAGGCCTCCACAGTAGCCCAGGTAGTAGCCACTTTGGAATCGTATGGGGCTATGGACTATACCGTGGTGGTGGTGGCGCCAGCATCAGACCCGGCGCCTTTCAAATATCTGGCCCCTTATGCGGGTTGTGCTATGGGGCAGCACTGGATGGATAACGGAGGCCATGCGCTAGCTGTCTATGACGACCTTTCCAAACAGGCCGAAGCTTACCGGCAGATGTCTTTGCTGCTGCGTCGTCCGCCAGGGCGCGAAGCCTACCCCGGCGATGTGTTTTATCTCCACAGCCGTCTGCTGGAGCGCGCAGCCAAGCTGAGCGACGACCGGGGCGCCGGTTCGCTCACCGCCCTGCCCATCATTGAGACCAAGGCGGGGGATGTCTCAGCTTATATTCCCACCAACGTCATCTCCATCACCGACGGGCAGATTTACCTCCAGGACGACTTGTTCAAGGCTGGCATCCGCCCGGCTGTAGATGTGGGCATTTCAGTTTCCAGGGTCGGTTCGGCTGCCCAGATCAAAGCCATGAAAACAGCAGTCGGCACTTTGAAGGCCGACCTTCAGCAGTTCAGGGAGTTGGAAGCCTTCGCCACTTTCGGTTCAGATTTGGACGCCGTCTCCCAGGCCCAACTGGAGCGGGGCTACCGCCTGACTGAGTTACTCAAGCAAGGCATCAACTCTCCTATATCGGTGGAGGAGCAAGTGGTGTCGCTATTTGCCGGCACCAAAGGCTATCTGGACGACATCGAAGCCGAAGATGTCAGCAATTTTGAAACTGCCCTCTTGGAGCATTTGCGCAGCCGTGAGGGGGAGTTGTTGCGCTCCATTGCCGAAAGCGGCAACTTGGATGCGGACGCCTTGGAGCACGCCATAGCCGAGTTTGCCAGACAATACGCTGGTAGCCAGCCAGACACCCCAACAGGGGAAGCCCCCGAGCCCGAGGCGCAGGGTGAAGCCAGCCATGAGACGGTGGATTCCAGAGTTATCTTGCCTGAAGTCGATATTCAGCGAGACGAGGATGCCGTTTCTGATTCTGCTGCCACCACAACTGCCGCTGCCGCTTCCCCAGAGGCAAGCTAGTGCCGGGCAGCCAAGAGCGAATTTTGAGGCGGCGCATCACGTCGGTCAATTCCACCAAGAAAATCACCCGCGCGATGGAGCTCATCGCCGCTACCAGGGTGGCCAGAGCCCAGCGCCGGGCTCAACAGGCACGCCCCTACGCTGAGCGGATTACCAGCGTAATTGAAGATTTGGCTGCTGCCGGTGCCCAAGTGGAGCACCCTTTGCTGGAAAACAGGGAGCATCCCAAGCGGGTTGGCTTTCTGATCATCACTTCAGATAGGGGCTTGGCCGGGCCGTATAACTCTTCGGTTATTCGCGCCGCCGAAAAGGAGTTGATGGCACGGCGGGCTGACGGGAAGGATTATTCGCTGGTTCTGATCGGTCGCAAGGCAGTTGACTATTTTCGTTTTCGCAACTATGAAATCGCCCACTCCTTTACGGGCATCAGCGATACTCCCCGCTATGGGGATGCCAGAGAAGTAGCCAGAGTAGTGTCTGACCAGTTCATCTCACGACATGTTGACGAGGTGCTGCTGGCATATATGGAATTTGTGTCGCTGGGCACGCAAAGAGTGGTGGTGCGAAGGTTTCTGCCGTTGTTGGACATGACCCAGATAGCTGCAGTGGGGGAGGGCCAAGCCGAAGCCCGGGCCGCCTTTGAGTTTGAGCCGACTCCCGAAGGGGTGCTGGAAGCTTTGCTGCCGCGCTATGTGGAGTCCCGGCTGTTCTCGGCGCTTTTGGACGCGGCTGCTTCGGAGCACGCCAACCGCCAGCGTGCCATGAAAGCCGCAACCGACAATGCCGAAGAGTTGATTGTGAGCTTGACCCGCATGATGAACCGGGCGCGCCAGGATGCCATCACCACTGAAATTATGGAGATCGTAGGTGGGGCTGAAGCGTTGCGAAGTTCCGCCGCTCGCTCCTCCAGCGAACCCGACCCAGACGACATTCGTGAGTTGCTGGCTGCCGACAAGTCGTCCAGCTGACGCGCCGCAACTCCCAAGCCTTAACACATAACGAAGATAGGAGACAAGACATGTCCGCACTCAAGGACGGCCGTGTGGTAGCCATCGCCGGCCCAGTCATTGACGCTGAATTCCCGCCTGACACCTTGCCGGAGATCAACACCGCTTTGGAGTTTGACGTAACCGTTGACGGCGAGACGCAGGTCGTCAAAGCCGAAGTTGCCCAACAAATTGGCGACAACAGGGTGCGCGCTATCGCCATGCGCCCAACTGATGGACTCACCCGAGGCACAGCCGTGCGCAATCTTGGCAAGGGCATCACCATTCCCGTGGGCAATGCCACTTTGGGGCACGTGTGGAATGTGCTGGGTGATTGTCTGGACGCCGACCGAAGCTCCCTGGAGGTTGAAGACGAGTGGGAAATTCACCGCCCGCCCCCAGCCTTTGACCAGCTTGAGCCCACCACCCAGATGTTTGAGACCGGCATCAAGGTGATCGATTTGCTGACTCCCTACAAGCAGGGCGGCAAGATTGGTCTGTTCGGCGGTGCTGGTGTGGGCAAGACGGTGCTGATCACCGAGATGATTCGCCGTGTGGCGGAACAGCACGGCGGCGTGTCGGTTTTTGCAGGAGTGGGCGAGCGCACCCGAGAGGGCACCGACCTCTTCCTGGAGATGGAAGAGTCAGGGGTGCTGGAAAAGGCAGCTCTGGTCTTCGGGCAGATGGACGAACCGCCAGGAGTGCGTTTACGGGTCGGGCTGGCAGGCGTGACTATCGCTGAATACTTCAGAGACGTCCAAAACCAAGACGTGCTGCTGTTCATTGACAATATCTTCCGTTTCGTCCAGGCCGGTTCCGAAGTTTCTACGCTGCTGGGCCGTATGCCCTCGGCGGTGGGTTATCAGCCCACTTTGGCAGATGAGATGGGGGAACTGCAAGAGCGCATCACCACCACCAGGGGTCGTTCCATCACGTCCCTGCAAGCTGTCTATGTGCCAGCCGACGACTACACCGACCCGGCGCCCTTTACGTCCTTCACCCACTTTGACGGCACGACCGAGCTTTCGCGCGACATCGCTGCCTTGGGAATTTACCCGGCAGTTGATCCTCTGGCTTCAACTTCTACTATCTTGACGCCTGAGGTGGTCGGGGAGCGCCACTACAACGTAGCCCGCCGGGTGCAAGAAATTCTCCAGCGCTACAAAGAACTCCAAGACATCATCGCCATCTTGGGTTTGGATGAGCTGTCTGAGGAAGACCGAGTTACGGTGTCCCGCGCCCGCAAAGTGCAGCGATTTTTGTCGCAGCCCATGTTTGTGGCCGAAGTTTTCACCGGCATGTCCGGCATTTTCACCTCGGTGGAGGAGACGGTCAATTCCTTTGAAGCTCTGGTGAACGGGGAGTTGGATGATCTGCCCGAACAGGCTTTCTTCATGGTTGGCGGGGCCGATGACGTCCGTGCCAAGGCTGAGCAGCTGCAAAAGCAGGCTGCCTAGCAGGGGCGATCAGTCAGAGCCAAGCAGACGAGCCGAGCCGCGCACCAGCATCAAGCGGGCGCACCAGCACACCAGACGGGCACACCAATATCATGGCACTGAGAGTTGAAATAGTCTCCCCCGAGAAGCACCTTTTCTCCGCCAGCGCCAAAATGGTGGTAGCCCGCACGACTGAGGGAGATATTGCTTTTGAGCCTGGCCACATTCCTTTTGCCGGGGTGTTGTTGCCGGGCAGGGTGAAGGTCATTTTGGAAAATGGTTCTGCCCAGCACATGGCAGTGCATTCAGGGTTTGTGGAAATCAGCCACAATGATGTTTCCATTTTGTCAGACGTGGCCGAGTTGGCCCATGAAATAGACGTAGCTAGGGCGCAGGAGGCACTGGCCAAAGCCCAGACAACCTTGGCATCCGACAGCCAAGACTCCTCAGCCAAGGAAGCTTTAATCAGAGCCCAGGTGCGGCTGAACGTGGCGGCTGAAACGCCTTAGCCTGGCCAGCCGTTCATGCCTGCCCCGAATCTGAGGCTTACTTTGCAAAAACTTGACATAGCTGGCTAGTTTTGTCCTGCCACCACCGACTTGCCTGTCAGCTACCCGCAGTTGCTCCCGCCCGTAGAGTCGCCTGCCAGTTGCTGTTCGCCTGCCGTCGCCCGTTCGCAGTCGCCCACCGCCAAGATAGCCGCTCGCCCATTACCAGCCACCCACCGAAGTAGCCCAAGGAGGACGCTGCGATGAAAGTGCCGTTGCTTGTTTCAGATTTTGTAGCGCGGGGGGAGCAGAATTATCCCGACCGTGTAGCGATTATAGATGAACCCGACCAACCCGCCCAGAGCTGGGGCGAGATAACCTTTGCCGACTTTGCCCATCGGGTGAAGGCTTTTGGCGCTGGGCTTGACCGCCTGGGTTTGGGGGTGGGTGAGCGGGTGGCCATCGTATCGCAGAATTCCGCCCGGCTGTTGAATGTGATTTTCGGAGCTGCCGGCACAGGCAGGATTTGCGTGCCCATAAATTTCAGGCTCAAACAAGATGAAGTGCGTTACATAGTGGAGCACAGCGAAGCTTCGGTGCTTTTAGTTGACCCTGAGTTGGAAGAGTCACTGAAATCAATCCAATGCCAACATCGGTTCGTTCTGGGCGAGCCATCCGACAGCGAATTGCTGGTTTTCAATCAAGAGCCGAAGCCTTGGGAGCCAGACGAAGACGCCACCGCCACTTTGAACTACACCAGTGGGACAACCGGTCGTCCCAAGGGGGTTCAGCTAACCCATCGCAATATCTGGCTCAATGCTGTTACCTTCGGGTGGGCTTCTGGCGTTACCGATGACGACGTGTTCTTGCACACCGTGCCGATGTTTCACTGCAACGGCTGGGGAATGCCTTTTACCGTGCTGGGGGCTGGCGGCCGTCAGATTGTGATCAGAAAAGTTGACGGGCCCGAGATACTAAGGCGGATTGAAAAGCACGGCATTACCTATCTTTGCGGTGCTCCGGCGGTTGCCAATGCTATCTTGGATGCCGCCGCCGAATGGGACGGCCCGATACCTGGAGCCGGCAGAGTCCGAATGACGATAGCCGGTGCTCCTCCTCCGACCAAGCTGGTTGAGCGGCTGGAAACCGAACTCGACTGGGAGTTCATCCAGATCTACGGCTTGACTGAAACGACTCCAGTGCTGACGATGAGCCGTCGCCGCCAAGAGTGGGACAGGCTCACTCCGCCAGAACGGGCCCACAAACTTTCCAGACAGGGCGCTCCGCTGATTGGAATTCAAGTAAAGGTGGATGCAACCGGAGAGGTGTTGGCCAGAGGCAATCATGTTATGCATGGCTACTGGAAGCAGCCAGATGAGACCGCTAAAGCTATTCAGGATGGCTGGTTCTACACCGGAGACGTCGGCGGTTTGGAGGCCGATAACTATCTGATGTTGCGCGACCGCCGCAAGGATGTAGTGATTTCAGGTGGTGAGAATGTGTCGTCCATTGAAGTTGAGGATTGTCTGTTTTCGCACCCGCAGGTGGCTGAAGTGGCTGTTATCGGCGTGCCCGATGAGAAATGGGGAGAGACTATCAAGGCCATCGTGGTGCTCAAGCCGGCAGACAGCGAGGCAGCCCAGGATTTCGCGGCTGAGGCTGAAGAGGCTGACTTAGCAGCGATGGAAGCTGAACTCATTGCCTATAGTCGCTCCAAAATGGCGCATTTCAAATGTCCGACTTCGGTGGATTTCACCGATGAGTTGCCCCGCACGGCCACAGGCAAAGTCCAGAAGTTTCGCCTGCGCCAACCCTACTGGGAGGGCCAAGACAAGTTCATAAGCTAGTGCTATCTGTCGCAGACGCACTACGCGCTCTGGAAGCACTGCACGCCACCCAACTAAAAGTATAAAATTTGGTAGTTGTAGGATTAACAAGATAGTTCCAAACAGAAAGGGCAAAACATGAAATATCGGCCTCTAGGGCGCACAGGCGTCATGGTAAGCGAATACTGCTTGGGTGCGATGATGTATGGTCAGATGGGCAACCCCGACCACGATGACTGCATCCGCCAAATCCACAAATCTCTGGATGCAGGTGTCAACTTCATTGATACCGCAGACGTCTATTCGCTGGGCGAATCCGAGGAGATCGTAGGCCAAGCCCTGAAAGGCGGCAGGCGAGAAAACGTGATCCTGGCCACTAAATTCTTTGCTCCTATGGGGGAAGACCTGAACCAGCAAGGCGGTTCTAGACGCTGGATCATGCAAGAGGTTGAAAACAGCCTGTGCCGTCTAGACACCGACTACATCGACCTCTACCAAGTCCATCGTTTCCCCGACAATGTTGACATTGAAGAAACCTTGAGCGCCTTCACCGATTTGCAAGCCCAGGGCAAAATTCGTTACGCCGGCTCTTCCGAATGGCCTGTGGGCCGGATTGTGGAAGCGCAGTGGGCTTCCGACAGGCACAATCTAATTCGCTACCGCTGTGAGCAGGCGCAATACAACTTGTTTACCCGCAGGATAGAACGGGAGGTTCTGCCAGCTTGTCAGCGTTATGGCATGGGTGTGATCTTGTGGAGTCCGCTGGCTGGCGGTTGGCTGACTGGCCGCTATCGCAGCGCCGGGGATTTCACTGAGGAGAGCCGCATAGTGCGTTTTGCCGAACGCTGGGGGAGCATGAACCCAGAAAGCGAACTGAATCAGCGCAAGCTAGCTTTGGTGGGTGATTTGTCTGCTATTGCCGACCAGGCTGGCCTGTCGCTCACCCATCTGGCAGTGGCCTGGACGTTGGAGCACCCAGCGGTGACTTCCACCATCATCGGCCCCCGCACACATGAACAGCTTGATGATTTGCTGGCTTGTGCCGAGGTTGTTCTGGATGAGGACACTTTGGACGCCATTGACGCCCTGCTGCCTCCAGGCACCAACTTGAATCCCTCCGACCCTTCGTCGGAGCCGGCTGAAATGGGCAAAGACCAGCGCCGTCAGGCACACCGGTAGCCTCCCCGCCAGCCCACACCGATAGCCCACACCGATAAAGCTCGCACCCCCAACGCCCGTGGAATACTCCAACATCTCCTTCTTGTCCGACTACGGCTACAAGGATGAATTCGTCGGGGTTGTCAAGTCGGTCATCTGGTCGATCACGCCGTCTGTTCGCATCGTTGACATAACCCACGGCATCGGCCGCCACGACGTTCGCGCCGGAGGGCTGGCTCTGGCCAGGGCTTCGCAGTATTTGTGCTCTGGCGTCGTTTTGGCTGTGGTAGACCCCGGCGTGGGCAGCACCCGCCGAGGTGTAGCCGTTGAGCTGGCTGAAGACCAGTCGGTTTTGGTCGGGCCTGACAATGGCTTGTTGGCACCGGCTGTGGCCATGTTAGGGGGTGCCAGCCGTGCGGTATCGCTGACCAACACAAAGCTCCAACTGCCTGCCGCGGGCGACACTTTTGACGGCCGAGATGTTTTCGGGCCAGCAGCAGCCTATCTATGCCAAGGAGTGCCGCTGGAGGAGCTAGGCGAGGAAGTAGCTGTTGCCAGTCTTTTGCCCGCAGTCGTCCCGACCGCCCAGAAATTGGATGATCACATGACGGCAGAGGCCTTGTGGGTTGACCATTTCGGGAATGTGCAGCTCAATGTGGCGCCTGATGACTTAGACGATATGGGCGAGCGGTTCTACTTGAAAATTCTAGGCACTGCTACTGGTGGCGCGGGCGGCATTGGGGCCACTGGAGGCGCAAGTGGCGTAGGCGGTGGCCAACAGCTTTTTGCCACCTCCGCTAAGCAGACACAAACCTCGCAAGCTCCCATTGGCTTGGGTTTGGTGGGTCGCGAATCTTCGGCTGCGGCAGCCCGCGATGAGCCAGATTCGCCCGACGAGCAGCAGCCCAAGCTTCCGCAGGAACGAACTTTGGTGTCTGTCAGAGCTTCGGCTTACGACCAGCTAGGCGAAAAAGAAGTTGGCCTGGTTGTGGATTCCTACGGCATGGTTTCAGTGGCCATGAAGTGCCAGTCAGCCTCAGATGAGTTGTCGCTTTATGAGGGCATGTCGGTAGTTTTGACGCCGTTATCAGGGGATTTGGTGGAGTTCACCCCCCGTCCGAAAATCCGCTTGGAACATGGCTAGCGGTTGGCTCCGATGCGGCTCGGCACCACGATAGTCATTGTTTTGCTGTTGGCAGCCATCTTGATAGCGGCTGTCTTGCAATTGTTTATCTTGGCTAGATGATGTTGGCTAGGCGATGTTGCCCAGCCACAATTTCATCTGGCAGAATTTTGATATACTGCTGGAATGTTTATTATTAAAATGATTGCATTCAAACAGAAGTTGAACCGCGACAATGCAACCGAACTGGGTTACACGCTTCAGACGCTAATCGTCACGGCTGTGTTGGTGTTGCTGGCCGTAGTTGCCGGGGTGATAGTATTAGCCATTACCAACAGTTCCTCAGACGATTTAGAGGAGCAGGCTCAGGATTTGGAAGCCAGGTGCGCCCCTTGGGAAATTCACACCCCCGAGTTGGAAGCCGCTGGAGCTGGCGGGGGCGGCGAATATATTCAGGACTTTGCTAGACAGCCGAATGATTTCATGCCAGGCGGGGGGGGGGTGACTTCTAGCAAAATAGGCTGTCTGGCTCCTTGCTATGTAAGAATAGATGGGAATCCTGGCACTGAATTGTTTGTCAATCTTGATACAGCCAAAGACCGGGTTTATCAAACTGATCCCCCAAATCATTCGCTTCTGAGATTTGACACGTCCAACCGCCTGCCAAGCTTCAGAGAGTTTCGCGTGGGTGTTACTTACGATCGAGAGATAAGAACACGTCCAGATTCCAGCTCTCCTTTTGGACCTCCAAGCCTAGATGCTGATACTCAGGTAGTGGATTCTGTCGATGTCACCAACTTCGGAGACCGCTATGCTCCTATTTCTGGTGGCCACTCATATTATCCTGACCTCGGTAATTTTTGGGGTACCAACAGGGTTCAAATTAGGTTTTTAGCGGCGGTCGGCACTCACGTTCCGCCTGTAACTGCTGGATCTGCGCTGGCCATCAAGGTTACGGATGATCAGGAGGGTTGCATGATTTACGACACCGATACCGCTGAAATCTTTGTGGATTCCCGCTTGGCCTGATTGCTTCAGCAGCACTGCTGCCAGTGGGGTTTGGTATTGCGCGTCTTGGGGTTTGGTTTTTGCTAGGATGGCAGACTAATGGTGTTTCAGATGATTTCAAGAAGAAATGGTCCAGAACTGGGATCAAATGAGCGGGATGCGAGTGGTTTGGGTCAGCGGGGTTTTACGCTTCAGACTTTGATTATTTTGGCTGTGTTGGTGTTGTTGGCGGTGGTGGCAGGGGTGGTGATAGTTGCTATTACTAGAAGCGCTTCTGATGATTTGGAGGAGCAGTCTCAGGATTTGGAGGCCAGGTGCGCCCCTTGGGAAATTCACACCCCCGAACTGGAAGCCGCTAGAGCCGGCGGAGGCGGAGAATTCTTTGAAACTCTCGGGCTCAATGGTGTTGTTGATCCGTCCATCACTGAATTCATGGAAGGCAGGGGGGGGGTCACTTCCAGTAAAGTAGGCTGTCTAGCCCCTTGCTATATCAAAATTGCAGGATTTCTTCCACCAGGTGGCGCAGCAAACTTACGTTTTATGGTCACTCTTGGAGATGCTATAGATCAGCATTTTTCAGGTGACGACACTGATCATTCAGTGTTGCAATTTGAGACTTCCAACCGTAAACCAGCACTTGGAGAGTTTCATGTAGGCGTGACTTATAGAAGGTTGAACCTTGACTTAAACAATCCCAGCCTCTTCAATTACAACACTAGATTCAAGATTGACTTGCGTCCATCCCCTAGGGGTTATTCTGTTCAAGCACAACATGCCCCCACTGCTACCGGTTATGGATGGAATACTGATTTAGACACTTTCAGCACTGCCGGCATAGTGGTTTTAGAAGCGGTCGGCACGCACATTCCGCCCACCAACGTGGATTCCACCTTGGCCATCAAGGTTACGAATGACCAAGAAGGTTGTATGATTTACGACACCGAGACCGATGAAATCTTCCTGGATTCCCGCTTGGCCTGATTGCTGAAACTAGGCTAGCGAGAAGCTTCCCTCGGGTGAAACATGGATTTTGCTATGGCAGAATTCGTCTGCCTCAATCACGGCTTGAATAATTTCCGGCTCTGTCGTGGCGGCTAGCCTTCGCACGGGTTTGGTTCCGTTCCGAGAGAATTCGGCTATCACAATGGCTTTGGTTGGCACACTGCCTGTCGCCGTCGAATCTGCTTCTTCGGATTTCACCCGTTCATGCAACACGGTATAGGTTACGGCTGTGGCTTTGCCGTGGGCGGTGTCGTCGGTCTCCAGCGGCGAATTCAACTGACTTACTTGGCTGGTTACTTCCTCAAAATAGGCTTGCCCTTCAGGTGGCTCAGCTGCCAATAGCCCTAAGCCCTGTTTGGTGACCATGCCGCTGATGGTATTGACCAAGCCAAGTGCCTCAGGCTGCTGGCGCAGTTGTTCTACCATCTTGCAAAGTGAATTCAGCACATAGCTGTTGAACGGGCCTCCCGCAAAAGTCATGCCACCCGTGAC
>JAPYNY010000040.1 GCA_028283145.1 Candidatus Hopanoidivorans cymbastelae | reverse complement strand
CCGCCCCACCCACCCGCTTGAAGCGGGCGCAACTGTGGGCTCGGTCGTGCGCCAACGCCTTGGTGATGAGGTCGCTGAAAAGCTGGTCTTCCCATTGATTGGCTCAATCAATGCCGGCAACTGTGACTATTTGGATGTGCGTGCCACAGCACCGATGATTGCCCAGGCCGCCCAGCAAGACACCAGCTTGATTCGCGGTCTCATCTCGCTGCGAGAAGCGCGCCAGCAAAACGAAAAGCGCCAGCAAAACCTAGCGCGCCAGCAAAACCCTGAAAATCCGCCACAAAAGCCTATTTTTCTGACCCCAAAGTTGGGTATGGAAGAATTTGCGCGTGCGCTGGCCAAGCAATTGAAGGGCAAGATAGCGCTCAACCGCCGTGTTGCTTCAGTTGATCCTCACACCCAGACCATTGTTTTTGACGACGGCGACGCACTCCCTTCTGAGAGCCGCTCGCCAGTGAAATTTCAATCCCCAGTGAAATTTGATGCAGCAGTTCTGGCCACACCAGCCTGGGCCACAGCTCAAATGCTGCGACCCCACCAAGCTGAAGTTGCCGCATTGCTGAGCCAGATTGACTATTGCTCTGTTGCGATAGTCACAGTTGCCTTCAACCGCAAGGATGTTCCCCATAAATTGGACGGCAGTGGTTTTGTGGTGCCCTATAGTTACGAAGACCGCAACCGCAGAAGCCAACTACAAGACAACCAGCCCCCCACCATCACTGCTTGTTCCTGGGCTTCGTCTAAATGGGCGCATCTGTCTGGCCACAGCACGCATAACTCGCCAGCTATCTTCAGGGTTTCTCTGGGAAGACACCAAGCTGACGCTATAGTCTCAGCATCAGATGAAAGCATCCTAGAAGTGGTGCTCCGGGATTTGGAGCAGACTATGGGCATCACCACGCCGCCAACTGAAACCAGAATTTCCCGCTGGAAGCTCTCCTTCCCGCAGTATGCGCCCGGTCATTCACAACTCGTAACTCAGGCAGAAGACACACTCAATCAATCTGGAGTGTTTTTGGCTGGAGCCGGCTACCACGGCATAGGTGTGCCAGCCTGCATAGCTTCAGGCCGCAGGGCTGCTCATGCCGCTCTGTCCAGCTGAATGCCGTCGCCGGACAAAGTGGCGAGTGCCATCAAGAGCATGAGCCGAACCAACACTAGATCCACCAGCACTAGACCCAGCCAAAACACACCATGAGCGGTATCAGCGGCATCTACCACCCGCAAAGCACTTCCCTGGTTTCCAGGGAGACATTGTGGGGGCTTTTGGCTAGTGCGCTTTGTGGTGGACTTTTAGCCTTGTCGGTTCCCCCTTGGGGATTTTGGCCCCTAGCCTTCATCGGCATCATTGCGCTGGATTTCCTGCTGGACAACTGCGAAGCCAAAATCCGATTTGCCAGAGGGCTGTTCTTTGGGATAGGTTGGCTTTTCCCGTCTTTGATTTGGATGTGGGATTTCTCGCCGGTGGGATACGTAGCTGCCGGGCTGGGATACTCGCTGTTCTATGCAGTTGGGTTTCTGGCTTGCCCCGGCGACAGCCGACTTCGCTGGTGGGTTTTGCCGGCGGCATTGGTTTTCATTGGCTACCTGCGCTGGCGCTGGCCTTTCGGTGGGGTTCCGCTTTCCACACTGTCTATGAGCCAAGCGGACTCGCCTCTGCTGCAAGCAAGCTCCATTTTCGGGTCGCTCTTCATTGTTTGGCTGGTTGGAATCGTCGCGGTGAGTTTGGCGGCTCTGATAAGGCGCCAGTGGCTGCTGGCTGTGGTCGGCCCGGTGATTTTGGCACTGGCACTGGGGCTGGCTCCCCTAGCTCCTACGGCGCATGCTGTAGGCGAAATTGACGTGGCCCTGGTTCAAGGCGGTGGCCGACAGCGAACTAGAGCCGCCGACACAGATTTCGCCAATGTCTTCGGATCCCACCTAGACGCTTCCTACCAACTTGTCCGACAGCCGGTGGATTTGGTGGTCTGGCCTGAAAATGTAGTAGATATTGAAGGGCAATTCAACGAGTCGTCTCCTCAGGCAGCCCAGTTAGCCGAACTGGCCGAAACCTTGAATGCTCCGCTGATTGTCGGAGTGATTGAAGACGCAGAGCCAGGAAAGTTCAACAACTTCAGCGTGGTCATCACACCTTCGCGCCAAATAGCCGACCGCTACGACAAAGTCCGCCGGGTTCCGTTTGGAGAATACGTGCCGCTGCGGTGGCTAGTGGAGCCTTTTGCACCAGACTACCTTCCCGAACGTGAAGCCAACATCGGCAGCGGCCCGGCCGTGTTGGAAGTGGAGCTGAACCGAAGCCAAAACCCCACCAAAGTAACGCTGGGCACAGTTATCTCCTGGGAAATTTTCTTTGAAGACAGAGTCAGGGATGCCATTTCTGACGGCGGCCAGATAGTGGTCAACCCAACCAATGGTTCCTCCTACTGGCTGACTATCGTCCAGTCGCAGCAAGTAGCAGCCAGCCGGCTGAGGGCAGTTGAGTCAGACCGCTATGTGCTCCAAGTGGCCCCCACAGGTTTTACCGCCGTGGTGTCTCCAAGCGGAGATGTGCTTGAACGCACAGCCATCAGCGAACAGCGAGTCATCCAGGCCACAGTTGAATTGCGAGAGGGCCAGACTTTGGCGATGCGATTTGGAGTTTGGCCAGCTTTGGGGCTAGCTGCTTTGAGTTCGCTGTATGTTCTGCTTCATCTGGCTAGAAAGCGCTTTGGCTTCTAAATCCCAAACTAGCCCGCCTGGCCGGTCTTGCCAGTGGGTGCCAAAACTAGGCCAAAGCCAAAACTATTAGGGTTAATTTTGTTGTTTTTTCCGCTAGCCAGCAGGCCTGCCACCCAAACCCAACCACTAACTAATGCCACCCCCTGCTACCGACCCGCTTAGAATTGCCCTGCTCACCTACAGAGGCAAGCCCCACGTGGGCGGACAGGGAGTTTACGTCCGCTATCTGAGCAAGACGCTGTGCGACCTAGGCCACCATGTTGAAATCTTCTCAGGGCAGCCGTATCCAGAATTAGACCCCAGAGTTCCCCTCCACAAACTCCCCAGTCTCGATATTTTCAACGAGCATTTTCCCGGCAGGATGCCAGGCTTTTGGGAAATTCACAACTTGGCTGACTTGGCCGAGTTGGGAGGATACCTCACGGGGAGTTTCTCTGAACCTATGGCTTTCAGTTTGCGTGCCTACAGCGCCTTGAAGTCCAGACTGGCAGAGTTTGACCTAGTGCACGACAACCAATGCCTTGGCTACGGTTTGTTGGCCATTGAGAATCTGGGGTTGCCCGTGCTGGGCACCATCCACCACCCCATCACCGTTGACCGACGCCTGGAGACCACCCACGCCCGCAAGCTAACAGACCGCTTCGCCAAGAATCGCTGGTATTCTTTCACCGCCATGCAAACCAAGGTGGCTCAGAAACTACAGCGCATACTCACCGTCTCGCAGTCTTCCAAAGATGACATCTCCAAAGACCACAAAATCAGCCCCAAAAAACTTGTAGTCGTGCCGGTTGGAGTTGATTTGGAAGTTTTCAGACCGCTGCCTGAACTGCCCCGAAACCCCGGGCAAATCATCACTACCACGTCTTCAGACGTAGCCATGAAGGGGTTGCGCTACTTGCTGGAAGCTGTGGCCAAGCTGCGCCAGGAAAGGCCAGTCAGCCTGTCTGTCATCGGCAAGCCCAAGTCGGGCGGCGCCGTGGCGCAGACCATTGACAAGCTGGCCATCGGCGACATCGTCAGCTTTATTTCGGGCGTCCCGGAACAAACCATCGTGGAGTTGTATGCCAACAGCCAAGTAGCTGTCGTGCCCTCTTTGTATGAGGGATTTTCTCTGCCTGCTATTGAAGCCATGGCCACTGCCACGCCGCTGATTACCACCACGGGAGGCGCTCTGCCCGAAGTTGCCGGCCGGCATAGGGAGACGGCTTTCCTAGTTGAGCCCGGCGATGCCGATGCGCTGGCGGAGACCATTCGCGAAGTCATGGATTCACCTGAGTTGGCCAACAGAGTTGGGGCTGCCGGACGGGAGCGGGTGGCGCAGCGCTGGAGTTGGCAACATACCGCACAACGCACCTTGGAACAGTATCGCCTGCTGTTGGATATGTGGGAGCCGCCTAGCCATAATCTGACTTCGGCATTGCTGGGCCTGTGACACCATGCTCACGGTTGACTACGACAAACTGCGCCTAACCAGCCAAGATGTGTTGCTTGACTTGGGCTGCGGGTTTGGTCGGCACGCCTATGGTGCTGCCGTAAGAGGCGCCAAGGTTGTGGCCAGCGATCTGTCGCTGCCTGAGTTGATAGACATTCGCAGCACAACAGCCGCCATGCACCTGAGCGGAGAGTTGACTTGCGACAATTCAGTGGAGCTGGCAGCGAGCGATGCCTGCCAGTTGCCCTTCAGCGACAGCAGTTTTTCCAGAATCGTGGCTTCAGAAGTGCTGGAGCACATCCCGCAAGACGACCAAGCCCTGCAGGAGTTGGTGCGAGTGCTGCGCCCAGGGGGGATGCTTGCTGTCACAGTGCCAGCCTGGTTGCCTGAAAAACTCTGCTGGATGCTAGATGAGAACTACTCAGCTCCGCAGGCCGAAGGGGGCCATGTGCGCATTTACACCCAAAGCGAGCTTGAACAAAAACTGAAAACCGCAGGGCTGGTTCCTGTGGCTAGCCACAGAGCTCACGCCCTTCACTCGCCCTATTGGTGGCTGCGTTGCGGTTTGGGAGAGAACAACCGACTTTGTAAATCGTATCATCGCTTTCTATGCTGGGATATTGAAAATAATCCGAATTTCGTTAAAATCATTGAAAGGCTTTTAAACCCAGCCTTGGGCAAAAGTCTTGTTGTTTACGCGCATAAACCAGAAGCTGCTATCTAATCATGTCTAACTATCCCAAGCCAACCACTCTGGGTGATCAAGCCAGTTTGGGCACCCAAGCGGCCCAGAACGGCTCCTCCAGCACGCCCAGCCTGCCAACCCACACTGCCCAAAACGGAACCGCAATCAAGCCAGCCCTGGCAACTCAAAACGGAGCCTACATCCCCAACCCAGCTAAAGCCGCCTCAACCGACCCGCCGAGCGCCCTGTCCCCCAACCAGCCAGATACGCTGTCCCCCTACACGCCGAGTGCGCTGTCTCCCGACCAGCCGAGCGCCCTATCCCCCAAGGAAGTCTGCGCCATTGCGCAAACCATTGCGGAGTGCCAACTGCCTTCCGGGATGATCCCCTGGTTTCTAGGCGGGCATGCCGACCCGTGGAATCACGTTGAAGCTGCCATGGCTTTGACCGTTGGCGGGTTCTTCCCCGAAGCACAACGCGCCTATGAATGGCTTCTGGCTGCGCAACTGCCCAACGGCGCTTGGCATCAGTATTACCTTCAAGACAGCGTTGAAGACGACAAATTGGACACCAACTGCGTGGCTTACATCGCCACCGGAATCTGGCACTATTTCCTGTCCACCGGAGACCGGGACTTTTTGGAAAAAATGTGGCCCGTTGTGAAGCGAGCCGTTGATTTCGTCTGTGCAGCCCAAACTCCTAGAGGTGAAATGCTCTGGGCCCGCCACGCCGACGGAAAAGCTTGGCCCTTCGCCCTGCTGACTGGGTCTTCCAGCGTATATCACAGCCTGATCTGTGCTGAAAAAATCGCCAAGAGCGTTGGCAGGGCGCAACCTCGGTGGCGCAGCAGTCGCAAGCGGCTAGGCCACACCATCGCTCACATTCCAGAAGCTTTCGCCCCTAAGGAACGCTGGGCTATGGACTGGTATTATCCCGTGCTGTCGGGTGCCGTGCAGGGCCAAGCCGCCAGGCAGCGTCTAAATGACGGCTGGGACAAATTTGTGCTGGAAGGCAGAGGCGTGCGCTGCGTTTCCGACAAGGAATGGATAACTGCCGCTGAGACCGCTGAGTGTGCCATAGCGTGCCATGTTGCAGGGGATAGGGATTCGGCCTGCAAGCTTTTTGAGTGGGCGCAGATGCTGCGAGACGAAGACAACTGCTATTGGACGGGACGGGTTTTCCCGCAGGAAGTTCATTTCCCTGCCGACGAAAAGACAACTTATTCCGCTGCTGCCATCGTCTTGGCCGCCGCAACGCTCGGTTCGGTCCCCTCAGAAGCTACAAGTCTGACTTTCGCAACACCCTGAGAGAACCCACCGCGGCTGTCTCCTTGAACTTGCCGCTCTCCACGGCCCGGCAATAGATTTCATAGGGCGGGCGGCCGCCGTCTTCGGGGTTGGCAAAGACATCGTGAATCGCCAACACTCCATTTCGCATCAGGTGCGGAGTCCAACTGTCAAAGTCGGCATGGGCAGGGGCTGATCCGTGTCCGCCATCTATAAACAGCAGTGCCAATGGCGTGCCCCAGACAGCCGCCAAGGTTGGAGAATCACCCACCACCGCAACCACATATGGCTCCAAGCCTGCCTCATATATAGTTCGACGGAAATGGGGAAGGGTATCCAGCCGGCCTGCCTTAGGATCGACTAAGTCGGGCTCGTGCCACTGCCAGCCGGGCTGATTTTCCTCTGAGCCCCGATGATGGTCGACAGCAAACAGCAAGACGCCGCGCTGTTGGGCTGCTGAGCCCAGATACAGCGAAGATTTGCCGCAGTAGCTGCCGACTTCCAAAAAGGAAACCCCCTCTGGCGCCTGCATGGCAGCTTCATACAGAGCCAACCCTTCATCGCTGGGCATGAACCCCCTGGCAGCTTCAGCCAGCTTGCGCTGCTGGGGGCTCATTACCTTGGGCGGCTTGGATTGGGTGCTCACAACTCAGCCTTCACCACTTAGCTCTAGTTGATTTCAGTTGCCCACCGGCTTGGGTTTGGGGTTGGCTTGGGTAAACAGCCATCTGTCTAACACAGCGAACTTCGCCCCCCAGATAACCCCGAAAGTGGCTATATTGACAGCCACCAGCACTAGCACATTGCCGGTTTGCCGGTCGGCCCAGCCAACTGCCAAGGTGGATAGCCCCAAACCCAGTAAATTCAGAGCCCAAAATGGAAGCATTTCCCTGGAGAGACTATGGGAGTCGCTTTTTTGCCAAACCCAACTGCGGTTCAGCAAATATCCTGGAATGGTAGCCAAGGAGACAGCTAGGGCGTTGGCAGCCGTGCCGGGCAGCCCCACTAGGCTGTAAAAAATCAGCAGCAAAATCTGGGTCAGCGGCACTGTTACGGCACTCACCCACGCATAGCGCCACAGCTTTCCCAAGCGATTGTGCGACATGGCGTTAGCCTACTAATTGATTGGGAATTACATACTTAACTTTGGGAACTACATACCTAACTTACCATTTTTGGGGTTGTGGGGTTGTGGCAGGGTTTTGGAGTTGTCGGGGGTTGCTCTCTGATGACGGCAGTTCTGAGCGGGTGGCTCAGCCAGGTACGCTGGGTAGATGGGGTGCGCTGCTGTGATTTATGGCATCACCCAGAAATCAGCGTGGTATATGACCCATTGGATACAAGAAGCGTTCAAGCAAGACAACCCCGGCGAGCTTCTGGGCGGGATAGTGGATGTGGATGAGACCTATGTGGATGAGACCTATGTGGGGGGCAAGGAGCGCAACAAGCACGAATGGCGCAAACAGCGTCTGGCCGAGGGTTTGTGGGCAAGACAGCCGTGGTCGGAGCCATCCAACGAGGCGGAAACACCTTGGCTGAGCCCATTCCTGGGGTTACCCACAAGGAGCTGATGAGGTTTTTGACTCGCAATGTCCAGCCGGGAACGGAGATGTTTACTGACGAGCACCGCTCCTATGCCGGCCTGGAGTTGGAATATGAGCATGCTGCGGTGTCATGCAGTGCAGGCGAGTACGTAAGAGGGCCGGTTCACACCAACAGCGTCGAATCGTTCTGGTCCATGTTCAAGCGAGACATGCTACGGCACCTGGTACAAAATGAGCGTCAAATACCTGGCACGATACGTCAGCGAATTCGCCGGCCGAAAGAACCTGAAGCGAAAACCACACTGGAACAAATGCGACACCTGTTCCGACAACTCATAGACAAACAACTAACCACCTAAACACACCCCTAATACACCCGAAACCCGGCCCGAACACCGCCAAACCAGCACCCGACACCCAAAACACCCTCTCAAACCCCTAACCAACAGACACAACCCCCGCAAAAAACCTAACAACACCCACACACACCACCAACAACCACCCCAAAAACGTAAGCTAAATATATAATCCCCTTATAGATGCTTAATCACTGCTCAGTGTTAGTTTTTATCTTGTCAAAAGAGTGCGCTCTTTCCATCGATAGCGGTCAAAGCCTCCAATGCCATAGGCTCTATCAGTTCCGTCGCCGCCTGATATAAGGTTTTCTCCTGACCCTCCTTGAATTCTATCGTTGCCGATTTCTCCGAGAATGCGATCATCTCCATCTCCACCAAAGATCATGTCATTTCCCGTCCCACCGAGAATAATATCATCACCACTCATCCCGTCGATCATATCATCACCTGCCAGCCCGCAAATAAAATCGTCACCAGGCGTGCCTACCAAATGATCATTTCCTTTAGTTCCCAGTATAGTGCAATTCTCCAACCCAGCATTTACATACACCCTCGCGGTGTCACAAAGAACAATTGTGTTGCAAGCCCTGTACTCAAAGAAATCACAGCCGCTACTAAAATTCTCATATTCAATAACACGATAAAGCCAATCACCTGGAAAGTCAATGACTCTTGCTTCTCCAAGTTTGGGGGGGATAGTTACCTCTAAAAAAAAATTATCTGCGGTTCCTAAATGAAAAGGGTTTCCCCTATTTCTGATAAAAAGGTCTTTTTGATCAAAATTGATGTCATTATCCAAAACATCAATTTCAACAATACCATATGCGGAAACATTCACTAGATCATCAACAGCTTCAGAATGCTCCAAGGGCTCGATATTCAATACCCGGGAACCAGAAGCCATAGATAAAGACGAACGAACAACAAAGACACTCTCCCTGCTCTCAACAGGTTGATTACCACAAAAACCAGGAGCAACCTCCTCAACTTCCTCAGCAACTTCATCACCCTCTTCCACGCGAAACACAGACATCACTAAAACCCCAGCCAAAACCATTGTGGAAGCAACAGCAGTAACAACACGAACTGCGTTATGCGCTTTGGTTTTCATGGTTGCTCAACATCCTATAGCATCTTCACTATCTTCCTATCCCAGATCAAATAAAAGTTGTGTCATGGTCCGTAATATAATAGTTTGTCTGAGATTTAGCAAAGACCACAACACTAACTTGAGCCCAGTCCGCTTTGGGGATCATGCCTGTAAGATCTATTTCAAATTCAGAAGTACCTGGAGTGAGCAGTCTAACTTCTGATCTTGGGAATCCGCTAAAAGATGCATCAATTAAGGAAGGTCTAGGACCGTTTCCATACCTCCAAAAAACTTGATACTCCAAGTCAAAATTTAGAGGATTAAATACATCCACAGTAAACGTGAACGGGTAAGTAAAACTGATAGTGCCGTCAGCAGCACGACCTTTTTTTTGGGCAATATTAACGACAAGAACATCAGGCATACCGGGAAAAAAGGAACGATCTACTACAGCTAACTCTTGCAACTGTGCTCCACCTTTTATCAATACAAAAGTATCATAACTAGGAGGATCAACTATACGAC
>JAPYNY010000004.1 GCA_028283145.1 Candidatus Hopanoidivorans cymbastelae | reverse complement strand
GGTCTGGGTGGCTGCGCAGCAAATCCCGGCGGGCTGCGTCAACACCAGCTTGGCTAACCAATCCGGACTGCTCCAGCTGGTCTAAATCCAAAGGCACTCCCAAGATTTGAGACTTGAGGATTGGCTTTAGCCCAGTATCGCTCCAGATATAGGCTTGCGAAGTTGCGGGGGAGACCAAACTTTGGGTCAGGCCAAGCTCTTCAGCCAGCACAAGTGCGTGAGAAACCCTGGTGATGAAGGCGTCGGCCCCCTCATCAACCTGAAAGCCAGCGAAGGCACTGGTGAGCATCTTCCCACCAAGACGCCCAGAGGATTCATACAAGGTCAGGTCAATGTCTCGGCCGGCTTGGTCGGCTTGTCGTCGAATGTCGTAGGCAGCCGTCAAGCCCGCAATTCCACCCCCTACTACACAAACTTTCAGAGTTGACACCGCGAAACTAGCTGGCTACATCAGCCTCGGTATTTTTAACTCGCCCCTTGGTGTGAACCAACTCAACCAGTTGTTCCAAAATGGCAGGGTCGGTCTCAGGCAGCACGCCATGCCCCAGGTTGAAGACGTAGCCTGGATGAGAACCACTCTCCGCCAGCACCGCTTCAGCTTCTTGCGCCACAACCGGCCAAGGAGCCAGGCAGACAGCGGGGTCAAGATTGCCTTGCAGGGCAACCTTGTTATGTGTGCGTCGCCGAGCTTCGCTTAGAGGCACTCGCCAATCAACTCCAACTACTTCGGCGCCTGATTCAGCGAACAACCCCAGAAGTTCACCCGCTCCAACTCCGAAACAAATTCTGGGCAGCCCCAACTCAGCTGTCTCAGCCAAAATTCTCTGCAGATGGGCCCAGACATTGGTTTCATACATCTTGGGGTGAAGGGCGCCTGCCCAGCTGTCAAAAATCTGCAGAGCGGATGCACCTGAGTTGGCTTGTGCCGCCAGAAAGGTGATGGTCAGGTCAGTCAGCCGTGCCATCAAGGATTGCCAGAGTTCAGGGTGCCCCAGCATGAGCGCCTTGGTTTTATGAAAAGTGCGGCTGGGAGCTCCCTCAATCAGATAGCTGGCCAGCGTAAATGGCCCACCGGCAAAGCCAATCAAGGGCACGCTCAGTTCGTTTGTCAAGGCTGCGATAGTATCCAGAACGTAAGGAATATCTTCAGGCGGCTCCAAGGGGCGCAGTCGCTTCAAATCAGTGGCAGTGGCGAAGGGCTGCTCTGCCACGGGGCCTATTCCCGGTATGATGTCCATCCCAAAACCGATGGCGTGTATGGGAACCATGATGTCGCTGAACAGCACCGCGGCGTCCACGCCGTAGCGTCTTACAGGCTGGAGGGTGATTTCGGTGGCTAGCTCAACGTTGGCGATCGTCTCCAAGATGCTTCCGTTGCCTCGGATGGCACGGTATTCCGGCAGGGCACGCCCGGCTTGGCGCATAAACCAGACAGGAACCGTGTCGTGCGGCAAACCCCGACAAGCTGCCAGGAAATTGCCGTTTCTGATGGTGCCCGCGGAAGTGAAATTGCTATTTCTGGCGGGCCCACCCACCGAAGTGCCTTCAACAGTCATTCATTTTAACGTACCTGTTTATAGGGGAGTTTGTCCCATCAAAAGCCTGAAAACCACGGGCTTGCATCGCAATCTAGCCTCTTGCCAACTAGCATGGATTTAATCGGATGAGTTCTTCTATCCACATCCCTCAAACTGCTTCAACGACTGAATTAGAGCAAGAGCAGGCTTACATTGATTATGCTTTTGAGTGTCTAGAGGCTTCCAAGGGAGTAGCTACCCACCTGCGTGAGACGGTTGAGTCCAAAAAGGGTGGCACCCATCAGGCGCGCTATGAGCGAGATGTCATTGAGGGGCAGGTTGCCAGGAGGCTTGTCAAACTTGAAATAGGCGACAGATCGCTTTGTTTTGGGCGCTTGGATATGGAGGAATCCGCCCAAGACGCCAGCGTTAGAGCCAGCGCGCCCGCTATGGATGAGCCCGCTTTGGACGGGTCAGCCTCAGACAGTCCAACCCATGACAAGCTAACCTATTACGTTGGCAGAGTCGGGGTGTGGGATGCCGAGCACAATCCCGTAGTGGTTGACTGGCGGGCACCCATTTCGGCGCCTTTTTACCGGGCTACCGGCAGAGACCCCCAAGGCGTGCATCGTCGCCGGCATTTCGCTTCCATGGGACGCCAGCTGCTGCGCATTGAAGACGAATACCTGTCGGAGTTGGATGTTTCCGACCAAGACGTGGTTGACAGCGCTGGGCGGACTATTCGTGGCATCGGGACGGTCAGAGAGTTCCTGGCCCAGTCCAGAACAGGGCAGCTGGGCGACATCGTAGCCACTATCCAGGCAGAACAAGATGAGATCATTCGGTCTAAATTGCCGGGCGTGCTGGTGGTGCAGGGCGGGCCGGGCACAGGCAAGACAGTTGTGGCACTTCACCGGGCGGCTTATCTGCTCTACACCCACCGATTTCCACTTGAGCAGCAAGGCGTGCTGATCATCGCCCCAAACCGCCTTTTTGCCAACTATATAGAAGTTGTGCTGCCTTCGCTGGGAGAAGCGGGTGCCGTGGTTTCAACACCAGCAGAAATGCTCAACCTCCCTGAGCTGGTTGTCAAAGGTTTTGACGACGAAGCCAAGGCTCGCATCAAGGGCGACAGACGGATGGTGCGTCTGATCCGCAAAGCCGTCAGAGACCGCCAACGACCGCTGAAGTCTGATTTTTCAATTGATTACTGGCCTGAATTCAGCTTCACCGTGGAAGACAGCCGACAACTGATTGAGAAAGTTCGTTGCCAGAGGCTGGCTCACAATGCGGCGCGACATCAAATTGAAGAAGGTTTTTTCTCTGCTCTGGCAGCGCAAGCTCCAGACCGGACGGTTGACCCCGACTACCCCTTTGATGCCAATGCGGTCAAAGAAGAGATAGGCGAAACTCCTGAAGTTCGCCGGGCGCTGGAGTGGATGTGGCCAACTTTGACGCCAGCGCAGTTTCTGAAAGACCTTTTCGGCACTGATTCGCTGCTTTATTCGGCTGGCAGGAAATTTTTTTCTGTGACCGAGTTGGAACTGGTGAAAATCTCCCGCGAGGAAAAAAAGACTTGGACTATAGAGGATGTGCCGCTGCTGGACGAAGCTCAGTACTGGCTGGGAGGATCGTCTCCCATCAGAACATATGGACATGTCGTCATTGACGAGGCGCAAGATATTTCTCCCATGCAGTTGAGAATGTTCTCGCGCCGGTCACGCAATGGCTCCATGACTCTGGTTGGCGATATGGCTCAAGCCACCAGCCCCATGTCGCCCCGCTCGTGGGCTGAGCTTTTGGGGAGCTTGCCTAAGAAGTGGACAAGTCGGGTAGCTGAGCTTTCGGTGGGGTATCGCCTGCCCGCGCCGATTTGTTCCTATGTGTCGGACTTGTTGGAAGACATTGCTCCGCAGTTGAAGCTGCCGGTTGCTGTGCAACGAGAGGGAACGCCACCCAAGGTTACTCAGAGCGCAGACCTGTGGGGCGAAGTGGTCAAGGCGGTTGAAGCCGAGCTGTTGCTGGAGTCGGTTGAAACTGTGGCAGTCATTGTAGCTGATGCTCAAATGGAGGAGTGTGCTGAGGCGCTCAAGGCAGCGGGCATTGACTGCGCTACGCCCTACTCTGGTGCGCTGATGAAAAAAGTCTCGGTGCTGTCTGTGAGGTTTATCAAGGGCATAGAAGTGGATGTCGGCATAGTGGTGGAGCCTCAAGCCATCGTGGAGCAGTCAAGCCGTGGTCTGCAGTCTCTGTATGTGGCCTTGACCAGGGCCATACGCCGCTTGCTGGTTGTCCATGCCAAGCCTTTGCCAGCTAAGGTGAGTGCTTGAAGAGGGGGAGGGGAATTTGGCTGTGCAACACTGCTGAGTAAGTTAATTCTCATACGCATTTTTTAGTTTCGGCCGGCGGGCCCTCCGCATAAAGCGGGTTCTTATCCCTAAATTTCTTTTGAGAAAACCAAGGGTTTGCTCCAGTTGCCAAGTCTTGCTTGGCGGTTATGTCATTGGCTTGCGATTTGAAAGGAATTTGGAATTGCCCATGTCAGAGAAATATCGCCTATATGTGGATGAATCAGGCACAGCCGATTACTCCACGTCCAAGGAGTTGAAATATAAGTACCTGTGCTTGCACGGAGTAGTGATTTCCTACAGCCACTATGAAGCTTTTGTTGAACCCCAGTGGAACCAGTTGAGGCAAATGTTCTCAAGGGATTCAGACCCAAGACCCATTTTTCATTTCACCGACGTTTTCAGAAGAAAGGGCAGCTTCTCCAAACTATATGACAGACAGGTGGAGCAGAGATTTAGAAGCGAATTCTATAATTTCCTAAAAAACAGCTCTTTTACTATTTGTTGTATCGTAATAGATAAAAATGCTCATTTAGACAAATATGGCAAGCAATTCGCTAGGAATACCTACCATTTTTGCTTGGAGATGCTGCTTGAGAGATACACCAAATTTTTGTCAGACAAAAATGGTCGGGGAGACATCATTATTGAAGGTCGCAGTAAGAGAGAAGACAACTTGCTGGAATCTGAATTTCAAAAGTTATATGAACGTGGAACTGATTTTGTAAGGCGAGAAGAAATTCAGAAAAGGATCACAAGCAAGAATTTGAAGTTTGCCAGAAAACAAGAACGAGTGGCAGGGTTGGAAATATCTGACATGTTGGCCATCCCCGTGAAACTCCTGACACTGCGTGAATACGGCAGGATTGCTGAGATAGAAAATGGCTTCGTCAAACAAATTGCAGAGTTGGCCAAACCCAAAATTAGAGCGAAGCCCCGCCACGAGGGTGTGATCAAAGGATACGGCATCAAGCTTTTGTAGTCGTTAAAATAGAGAAGCCGGCTTTCGCCGGCTCTCTACCAACGCTCCGAAAAGGCATCTCCCTCCGATTAACAGAGTACCTCAATTGCTTGAGGATAACTTCAGTATAGCATGTCGCGCTGAGAACACAACACGATTTTTT
>JAPYNY010000039.1 GCA_028283145.1 Candidatus Hopanoidivorans cymbastelae | reverse complement strand
GCTCAGGCAAAAGCTGAAAAACAGCCAGCTTTGGGAATGTTATGACACCCCAAAATGGTTAATTATCTAGAAAGGAAAACAAACGCAAAATGCCCCTAGACCCGCATCGTTGGACACACAAGACCGTTGAAGCAGCCCAAGCTGCCATAGCCGATGCCACCAGCCGCGGCAACCCCGAAGCCATCCCGCAACACCTGTTGGTGGCCCTGTTGGCGCAGACCGAAGGGATCGTCCAGCCTCTTTTAGCCAAGCTAGATGTTGACACCGAGTTGCTGGCCAAGTCGCTCAGCGACAGCCTGCAAAAACTGCCTCAAGTCACAGGCGGGCAGCAGCCTGTCTTCAGCCAGGAACTCATGGCTGTCTTTGACCAGGCCGAAAAAGAGCGCAAGGATTTAGGTGACGACTACATCTCCACCGAACACTTGTTGCTGGGGCTGGTTTCGCATCTGCCGTCTGAAATTTCACTCAGCCGCAAGCAAATGCTCAACGCCCTCAAGGAAGTGCGGGGCAGCCACCGCGTTACTTCTCCTACTCCTGAAGACACTTATGAAGCCTTGGAGCGTTATGGCCGCGACCTGACCACCATGGCAGCCGAAAACAAGCTAGACCCAGTCATCGGCCGAGACGAAGAAATTCGCCGTGCCATACAGGTGCTGTCTCGCCGCACCAAGAACAACCCAGTGCTGATCGGCGAGCCTGGCGTGGGCAAGACCGCCATCGTAGAAGGGCTGGCGCAGCGCATAGCCGATGGCGACATCCCTGAATCGCTCAGGGACAGGCGCCTCATAACGCTGGACATGGCATCGCTTTTGGCGGGCGCCAAATACCGGGGGGAGTTTGAAGAGCGCCTTCAGGCCGTGCTTCAGGAAATCAAGGACTCAGAGGGCAAAATTATCACCTTCATAGACGAGCTTCACACGGTGGTGGGCGCCGGGGCGGCCGAAGGCGCTATGGATGCCAGCAACATGCTGAAACCGATGCTGGCTCGCGGCGAGTTGCGCATGGTCGGGGCCACCACGCTGGACGAATACCGCAAGCACATTGAAAAAGACGCTGCGCTGGAGCGTCGATTTCAGCCAGTCATGGTGTCGGAGCCGTCGGTGGAAGACACCATTGCTATTTTGCGCGGACTTCAAGAGCGCTACGAAGTTCATCACGGGGTGCGCATCCAAGATACCGCGCTGGTAGCTGCCGCAGTCCTGGCAGGGCGCTATCTGACGGGGCGATTCCAGCCCGACAAGGCTATTGACCTGATAGATGAGGCAGCCAGCCGTCTGCGCATTGAGATTGACTCCATGCCAGAGGAGATAGACGTGGTTGACCGGCGCATCCGCCAGTTGGAGATTGAGCGGCTGGCACTAGCCAAGGAGAGCGACGCGGCCTCCCAGGAGCGCCTGGCCGACCTTGAAAAAGAAATTGCCAATCTGAACGAGGAGCTTTCAGGCTTGCAGGCTCACTGGCAGTCGGAGAAAGCCGCCATCGCCCAAATCCGCGAGTTGAAAGAAGCCTTGGACGAAGCCCGCTCCCACTCCGAAGCTCTCTATCGGGCGGGCGATCTGGCGGGAGCGTCTGAGATAAGTTACGGGCGTGTCCCCGAGCTTGAAACCGAAATTGAAACGGCTACTCAAAAGCTGGCTGAGATTCAGGCTACGCGAGTCATGCTGAAAGAGGAAGTGGATGCCGAAGACATTGCCGAAGTGGTGAGCCGCTGGACTCAGATCCCCGTCTCCAAGCTGATGGAAGGGGAGGTGGAGAAACTGGTGCGCATGGAAGAAGTGTTGCACCAGCGGGTGGTGGGCCAAGCCGAAGCTGTATCGGTGGTGTCCAACGCCATTCGCCGCAGCCGGTCGGGTTTGTCCGACCCCAACCGCCCGATCGGTTCGTTCTTGTTCCTGGGGCCGACCGGGGTGGGCAAAACCGAGCTAGCTCGCACGCTGGCGGATTTTCTGTTTGACAGCGAAAAGGCGATGGTTCGCATTGACATGAGCGAATACATGGAGCGGCATTCGGTGAGTCGTCTGATCGGGGCGCCGCCGGGCTATGTTGGCTATGACGAGGGCGGGCAGCTGACTGAAGCGGTCAGGCGCCGACCCTACACGGTGATTTTGCTGGACGAGATTGAAAAGGCGCACTCAGATGTGTTCAATGTGTTGCTGCAGCTGCTGGACGATGGGCGGCTGACTGACGGCCAGGGACGCACGGTGGATTTTGCCAACACGGTGCTGATTATGACATCCAACTTGCCGGGGCGTCCGGAGGACTTCTTCAAGCCTGAGTTCATCAACCGCATCGATGAGATAGTGCGGTTTGAGCAGCTCGGCAAAGACGACCTGATCCCTATCGTGGATATTCAGCTGGAGGATCTGCGCCAGCGCCTGGCCGACAGAGGTCTGTCTCTGGAAGTCTCGCCTGAGTTGAAGGCTCACTTGGCTGAAGCGGGTTACGACCCTGCTTACGGAGCTCGCCCCCTCAAGCGGGTAATCCAGCGCCAACTGGCTGATTCGCTGGCTTTGGCAATCCTGCAGCAGGGTTATGCGGAGGGCGACACCGTGCTGGCAGACTTTGTGGGCGGGGAAGTGTCTTTCAGCCAGCGGGGTGCCGCCAGCACTGCGGCAGCCACCAACGCCAGCGCAGAGAGTGCGTACATGCTATAGCCTGTCTTAAATGGCAGATCATACCATGCAGGAGCGTTTGGACGACCTGCAAAAGCGCAAGGAACAAGCCATCCACGCGGGCCCAGAGCGGGCCGTGCAGCGCCAGCACGATAAGGGCAAGCTGTTAGCCCGTGAGCGCATTGAATATTTGCTGGATGAGAATTCCTTCCAGGAGTTGGACATGCTGGCGCGCCACCGCGCCTTGGACAGTGGTCTGGAAGAGCGCCCCTACACCGATGGCGTAGTTACGGGTTGGGGCACAATTGACGGGCGCAAGGTATTTGTGTTTGCGCAGGATTTCACAGTTTTCGGCGGCGCTCTGGGGGAGGTTTTTGCTGAGAAGATTCACAAGGTGATGGATTTGGCCTTGGCAGTGGGGGCGCCGATCATCGGGCTGAATGACGGAGCCGGTGCCCGCATCCAAGAGGGCGTGGTCAGCTTGGATTCATATGGCGGGATTTTCTACAGAAATGTGAAGTCTTCAGGCATCATCCCCCAGATTTCAGTGATTTTGGGCCCGTGCGCTGGAGGCGCTGTCTATAGCCCCGCCATTACCGATTTCATCTTCATGGTGCAAGAGCACTCGCACATGTTCATCACCGGCCCCGATGTGGTCAAGGCTGTTACTGGCGAAGAAGTTACCTTGGAGGAGCTGGGTGGTGCCCGCAGCCATTCGTCTAAGTCGGGTGTGGCGACCTTTGTGAGTTCCAGCGAGGAAGAAGTGCTGGACGAGGTCAAGTATTTGTTGGGGTTCTTGCCGCAGAACAACTTGGAGATGCCACCCCACCAGAGTGCTTCGGACGACCCCAATCGTCTGGTAGAGGAGCTGCGCGATATTTTGCCACCCTCGTCCAAGCAGCCCTATGACATGCGCGAAGTTATCACCCATGTGGTTGACGAAGGCGACTTCATGGAGTATCTGCCCCACTGGGCGCAAAATATCGTCTGCGGTTTCGCCCGTCTGGACGGCAACACGGTCGGCGTGGTGGGCAATCAGCCGATGGTGCTGGCAGGCGTGCTGGACATTGACTCGTCTTCCAAAGCGGCGCGTTTCGTGAGAACTTGTGATGCCTTCAACATTCCCTTGCTCACCTTTGTGGATGTGCCTGGATTTCAACCCGGTGTCGACCAGGAATACGGTGGCATCATCCGGCACGGCGCCAAGTTGCTGTATGCCTATTGCGAAGCTACGGTGCCGCGCATTTCGGTTATCACACGCAAGGGCTACGGCGGGGCTTATGTGGTGATGGACTCCAAATCGGTGGGCTCGGATTTGAGTTTCGCTTGGCCGTCAGCTGAGTTGGCCGTGATGGGACCGGAAGGTGCCGTGGGGATTATCTACCGTAAAGACATTGAAGCAGCCGACGACCCTGAGGCACGCCGACAAGAACTGGTGGATCAGTATCTGGAACAGTTTGCCAATCCATACATCGCGGCCGAGCGGGGTTACGTGGATGATGTGATTGACCCGGCTGAGACCAGAAGGAAGGTCATCGCTGGGTTTGAGCTGCTGCGCTCCAAGAAAGAAGAGTTGCCCCAGCGGAAGCATGGCGTCATCCCGCTCTAGTCAAGTGGGGGCATCTGCGGTCGGCGCGGGGGAGGGGGCTGCCGCCGGCGTAGATGAAGCCACCAGCTCTGTCGCGGTCGGCGATGTGGCAGCCCAGACCCTTGCGCCCACCCAGCCAGCACCCAGCCAGAAGTTCATTATCGGCAGCATCAAACCCGAGCCAACCCCACAAGAACGCCAGGCCATTTTGCTAGCTCTGGAAGCAGTGGCCGACCAAATCTTCCCACCTGACAAACCAGACACAGCCATCAACATGCAATGGCGCTTCTCAGGCAGGTGGTGGAACCGAGGCAGCCTGAGAAAAAACCATGCTATGCCCTGAGTGCATGCCCTTGTTCGTCTGACTCACCAGCGGCCACTCCAGTCCAGCTTCAGCAGCAGCTTCGCTGACTTGGCAAATCAGTCGTGCAACACCCGTCACATATATTTCGGGTATGCATGTAACCTATTCAAGGAAGATAGCTAAATATCTGGAAGTCCGACAGATATCTCAAGCGGGAATTTCCAAACGAGTGGAAGATGATTCAACTTCGGATAAAGGAGCTTAGAGCAGCAGTTAACGCAAGATAACTCCTGCATGGAAAGCCTCATCCTTTAAAGGGCAGTAGGCGAGGGCAAGTGGCTGTAACTGTCCAGGGGGGACTTAGGATTGTTTTCAAGCCTTCAAAAATGGACTGCCAATACGGTAAGCGTAAAGTTAATTGGAGGAAAGTCACCGCAATTCAGATAATAGAAATTGTGGACTATCATGATTAGGCCAACCAACCAGCGATAACGAGGGGCGATAACGAAGGAATAATATGACTAAGACTCGGCCAGCGAGCAGTCAAGCCATAGAGTTTGACGATGATGAGATCACTATTGAACCGGACTGGACAGCAGTCCCTGGGAAATCCCTGAAAGAGTCTCTGAATGCTGACGGTCTGTCTGCAGAGCAAGCCTCGGAGGCAGCTGGAATTCCATACCCAGTTTTTCTTGGCATTCTCACAGGAGCCGTACCCATCACAGTTGACCTCGCCCAAGCTTTGACAAAAATCACCAGAGTGTCTGCCAAGTTTTGGTTGAGCTACGAGGCGGATTACCAAGCCGACTTAAAGCGTCTTGGGCTGCAGCGACCAGTCTGCTTGGAAGCTGAAGCATACCACGCCAGCCTGAAGAGATGACATAGCTCCGACGACTGCGCTCCTCAACTTGCTCGAGTGGTGCGCCAGGCGAGAAGGAACTGTTTTGACTCGCTACTGCCGACCAGCCCGGAAGCTATAGCCTGCGTGGAATGATTGAGTTCAATTTCAGTTCGGCCTAGATAATTCTATTTTTCCTGCGCATCAAAATAGGGTTGCCAGAGTTTAAGCCCTTCCTCATACAATTCCTGGTGCATCCCCATATCAAATTCAGCTAACATCTTCCAGATTGGCCAAATAAATTCAGCGCGCCGTTTCACCGTAGCTCTATATTCCGGGTCGGCCAGCCAGTCGGGATGCTCAATTGATATATGCTCAGATGGCGACATAATTCTGACGACACCACTCTTCAGTGCAGCAGGCAACGAAACCACGGCTGCTGCCGCTGCCGGCCACTTATCTTTCGTCTTCTGCCCTTCAGGTTCCCCGTGTGTGAAACCCTACTTGGTTCAGAATTTCAGCTGATTCCCTGAAAACAACCAACCCCCCAACAAAGATAAGTTAACATATTATGATACCCAAATTAATCCACGGGTAACTATACCGGGCACCCTCCAACAAATATCTCCAGCGCATTCGGCACTCCCTCCCCAAAACGATGACAGACTCAGACACTTCCCATTCGGCCGCCGCCAATTCTGCCGCCGAAAAGCATGCCACCGACAAGCGCATGACTGAAGCCGAAGTGGTAGCTGAGTTGCGCAGCGGCATGACCATTGGCATCGGAGGCTGGGGGTCGCGCCGCAAGCCCATGTCGCTGGTGCGAGCTATTTTGCGCTCTGATTTGGAGGATTTGACCGTGGTCTCCTACGGCGGGCCTGACATCGGCTTGCTCTGCGCCACAGGCAAGGTGCGCAAGGCCATCTACGGGTTCGTCTCGCTGGACAGCATCCCCTTGGAGCCGCATTTTCGCAAGGCTCGCCAAAGCGGTGCCATTAAAGTCATGGAGCTGGATGAGGGAGCATTTTATCTGGGTCTGTTGGCGGCGGCTCACAGGATGCCCTTCTATCCCACCAGAGCGGGCTTGGGATCCGACATGTTGGCTATGAATCCTGAGATCAAGACCATTCAGTCGCCTTATCCGACTCCGCCCTATGAAACAGGGGAAACTTTGGTGGCGATGCCGGCTTTGGAGTTGGACGTGGCGCTGATCCACATGAACCGAGCCGACCTATCTGGCAACGGGCAATTCCTGGGCCCCGACCTTTACTTTGACGACCTGTTCGCCATGGCAGCCAGCAAGACCTATCTGAGCGCCGAGAAGATCATCCCCACCGAAGCATTCCGAGATGAGGGATCGTTTCACACCCTGCGCATCTCGCGCATTTACGTGGATGGCGTGGTGGAAGCCCCCCGAGGTGCCCATTTCACCGAATGCCCGCCTGATTATCAGCGAGACGAAGCCTTCCAACGCCAATACGCAGCTACGGCGAAAGACCCGCAAGCTTGGCAAACCTTCAAACAGAAATTTCTGGATGCGCCGAGCCACGAAGCATACCTTGAAGCAGTGGAGAGTTCGCCATGACTGACGCCAACCGAAATGCAAGGGGCTGCCTATGACTGGGCTGCCCATGACTGACGCCACCCGAGCCGAAATCTGTGTCGTAGCTTGCGCTGAGGCTTTCCGCGGCGACCGCAACCTGCTGTGTAATCCCATAGGCAATGTGCCCATCATTGGCGGTCGGCTGGCACGGGCAACTTTCGCTCCCGAGATGGTTTACACCGATACAGTCTCGTCACTGGTGGCCGGCAATTATCCCGTTGGGGCAGCCGACTCCGAGAAGGTAGAAAAAGCAGTCGAGACATACGCCCCGTATCGCACCATCTTTGACATTGTGTGGTCGGGCCGGCGCCATGTGCTGATGGGCGCCAGCCAGATTGACATGTGGGGCAACCAGAATATCGCTGCCATCGGCGGTTGGGACAAGCCCAAGGCTCAACTACTGGGATTGCGCGGCGCACCGGGCAATCTGATCAATCACACCACCAGCTACTGGGTGCCTCAGCACTCCATTCGCTCTTTCGTCCCCGAGGTGGATGTGGTGTCTGGGCCGGGTTATGACCGCATGCGCGAGTTAGGTGCCCCCGGCAATCGCTTTCACGAAGTCAGGCGGGTTGTTTCCAACTTGGGCGTCTTTGATTTTGATACGCCCGACCGTCGGATGCGAATTCGCTCTCTCCACCTAGGCGTGACTTTAGACGAAGTCAAAGACAACACAGGATTTGAGTTGGCTATGGACGCAACCCAAGACGAGGTTGCGGTTACCCGCCTGCCAACAGGTGAAGAGTTGCAGCTGATCAGGGAGGTGCTAGATCCCAACAACCTGAGAGACAGAGAATTGCCTGCTTGAAGGCGGCGCGCTTTCGGCCCATATGTTATGTTTTCGCTGTTCTTGACGTTCACATTCTGACCGACTTGCCGATATGACCGACCAGATGAAGACGCGAGCCACAGCGCTCTTTGGCGTGCGTTATCCCATCGTTCAAACGGGTATGGGGTGGGTGGCTTATCCTCCCTTGGCGATAGCAGTCAGCAACGCCGGCGGGTTGGGGATTTTGGCTGCCGCAACCCTGACCCTGAAGCAAATGCGAGACTCCATCGCCGAAATCCAGGCAGGCACTAGCTATCCTTTTGGGGTCAATCTGCGCACCGATGCCCCTGACATAGACAAGCGCATTGACACCCTCATCGCTGCCGGCGTGCCCGTGGCGAGCTTCGCCCAGGCGCCTAGGGAAGCCCAGGTGAAACGCCTCAAGGATGCAGGCATCGTAACCATACCCACGGTGGGGGCTAGACGCCACGCTGAAAAAGTAGCCGCTTGGGGCGTGGATGCGGTCATAGCTCAAGGTGCTGAAGGCGGCGGGCACACGGGCTCTGTGCCGACGTTTCTGCTTTTGGGGCAGGTGCTGGACACTATTGATTTGCCTGTGCTGTCGGCTGGCGGGATTGTCGACGGGCGCGGTCTGGCAGCAGCCTTGGCTTATGGCGCCGATGGGGTAGCCATGGGGACAAGGTTTTTGCTCAGTTCAGACAGCTTGGTGCCCCCCCTGGTGAAGCAGCGCTATTTTGATGCCGACATTGCCAGCACCATAGTCTCCAAAGCCATTGACGGGGCGCCCCAGCGGGTCATTCACACCAAAATGGTCGACCGGCTGGAAAGAGCGGGTGTGCTCGGGGTGCCGAGGGCGCTCAAGAACGCCCTGAAGTTTCGCAAGCTCACCAACACGTCACTGCTGGATTTGCTGCGTGAAGGACTGGCCATGAAACGCCAGCAAAAACTGCCTTGGCGGCAAGTCATCATGGCTGCCAACGCCCCGCTGCTGACCAAGGCGGCTCTGCTGGACGGGCACCCCGAGGTGGGGATTCTGCCCACCGGCATGGGCTTAGGCGTGATTGACTCGGCTCAAAGTTGCGAGGAGATAATCTCACAGATGGTGGCCACTGCGAAGCAAAGACAACAAGCCAGCACCGAGATTTTCTGAGACAGTTGCCAGGTTTCAGCATCGTGGATCTCTCTTTTACCCCTCAAGAGACAGCCTTTTGCGACGGGGCTCGCAGTTGGCTAAAACACAACATTCCGTCTAAACCGCTGCAGTCAATGGACACGCCCGAAGGTTTTGAACAGCACCGCGAATGGGAAAAGCAGTTGTTTGCAGGGGGCTGGTCGGTGCCGGCTTGGCCTGAAAAATATGGCGGGCGTGACTGCTCTTTGGTGGAGTGGTTGCTCTATGAGGAGGAATATTGGGCATCGGGGGCGCCGGGGCGGGTCAGTGCCAACGGGATTAGCTTGTTGGCTCCGACTATTTTTTCTTTTGCTACCGCCGAACAGCAAGAGAGGTTTCTGCGTCCCATGGCAGCGGGGGAGGAAATCTGGTCGCAGGCTTGGTCTGAGCCGAATGCTGGCAGCGATTTAGCCGCGCTCAGCACCAAGGCGCAGCGACAGGGCGAGTGGTTTGTGCTCAACGGGCAGAAAACCTGGTGCTCTAGGGGTGCTTTTGCCGACTGGTTTTTTGCGTTGGTGCGAACCGACCCTGAAGCTGAGCGACACCGCGGTCTTAGCTATCTGCTGATCCCGCGCGACACCCAAGGGCTTGAAGTAAGAGAGGTGGCTCGTATTGACGGCCAGCCTGGTTTTGCCGAGTTGTTCTTTGAAGACGCCTTGGTGCATGAGTCGAATTTGTTGGGCGAAGAAGGGCAGGGCTGGGCTGTGGCGATGGCGACCACAGGCAGCGAACGGGGTTTGAATCTGAGAGCGCCAGGCAGGTTTATGGCAGGTGCCGACCGACTGGTGGCACTGGCTGCATCTGAGGGACAGACAAGCCCGCCGGGCGTAGCGGGTCTGCCAGTGGCGCAAGCTGCGCCAGACAGCGGCAGCGCCGCCCGTGGAGCCGCCTCAGAAACACTTGACTCCCTGCGAGAGGATGTGGTTCGCTGCTGGGTGGAAAGTCGGGCTTATCGCTGGCTTTGCTATGAAACGGCTGAGCGTCTGGCGAGCGGAGAGTCGTTGGGCTCAGAGGCCAGCTTCATGAAGATTTTCTGGAGTGAGCTAGACGTGGAACTCCACGCTACAGCTCTGAGACTGTTGGGTGAAACGGGAGAGCTGGCTGGGCCAAAAGCACAGGCAGGCGGAGCTTGGATGGACGGTTACCTGTTTGCCCTGTCTGGGCCGATCTATGCCGGCACCAATGAAATCCAGCGAAATATCGTGGCTGAGCGAGTTCTAGGTTTGCCGAGGCGTTGATTGATGAAATTTTCCTTTGGCAGTGACCAGTTGGCTTTGGCTGAGACCTTGGCTGAGGTGCTGGCCAAGAGGTGTCCGCCGGAGTTGGTGCGGGCTGTCTGGCAGTCTGAAAGCGGCTACTCCGAGGAGCTCTGGGAAGCCTTGGGAGAGTTGGGGGTGCTGGCTGTTGCTGTGCCTGAGGCCTATGGTGGCTTGGGCATGAATCAGGTGGACCTCGTCAAGCTGCTGGAAGAATCTGGGCGGGCAGCGGCACCTGTGCCTTTGCTGGAGCACGCTGGTGTTGGTGTGCCGGCTTTGGCGGAAACCACCGCCACAGAGTTGGCTGAGCATTGGCTTCCTCTAGCAGCTGCTGGCGAAGTGATCGTTACGGCTGCAGTGCCTGGCAGCGAGCACCAAGGTGATGGCAACACAGTTGTTTCGCTGGTGAGTTATGCGGCTCAGGCCGACTTGGCTATTCTCAGCTGCCAAGGCGAATTGTTTGCAGTGGAGCAGCAGAACTATCAGGTGCAGGAGTTGGAATCGGTAGACGGCTCTCGCCGCTTGGGGTGGGTTGAATGGTCGCCACAGGATGCTTTTGGGTTGCCCGGTGCCTCAAGCGAGTCGGTTTTTGAAAGAGGTGTTTTGGCTGCCGCGGCCCAAAGTATTGGCGTAGCAGACCATCTGCTGGAAACCACGGTGGCATACGTGAAGGAGCGGGAGCAGTTTGGCAAACCTGTGGGCAGCTACCAGGCTGTGAAGCACCACTTGGCAGATGTCGCCAAGGCTATGGGTTTTGCTCGGCCGTCGGTTTATGCCGCAGCTTGGGCAGTTTCGCAAGACACAGAAAAACTGACGCAGCAGGAGCAACAGAAGTTTGTGTCGGCGGCCAAATCCCTAGCTTCAGATGCGGCCGACTTGGCGGCGCGAAAGTGTCTCCAATGTCATGGCGCCATCGGCTATACCTATGAGTCCGACCTCCATCTTTGGCTGAAACGGGCTTGGAGTTTGTCAGCCTCCTGGGGCGACGCCCACTGGCACCGGCGGCGGCTGGCGGGTTTGCTTGGAATTTAGTGGCGGCTGTGCCCCAAGGGACTGTGACTCAAAAGACTGAAAAAGCTCAAACACCTCTAAACTGGAATACCTAATGGGTTCACTGATCAAAAAACGGCGCAAGCGAATGCGCAAAAAGAAGTATCGCAAGATGCGCCGCCGTACTAGGTTCCAGCGTCGTCGCGGTCGTTAGGCCGATTTTTTAGCGCCGCCGCTGTGGTGGCTGTCGGGTCGCAAGGAGGATTTCCCAGCGTGGCAGCAGTCGCTATTGCAGTCGCTAGCTAGTCATTTGCGGAAGCGTCCTGGCAACCACGCGGCCACCACCCGGAAAAGCTCCTTCCACAAACCAAGTGCTGCCACTGCCAGCCAGGCGTGGCTGCCCGCCGCTGACACGGGCTAGTTCGTCCCTGTACAGCTCAAGGCGTGGTTCTACCGCTATCGCAGCGGGTTCCAAGTCGTTGCCCCAGCGACCCTTGGGGCTGTCCATGTCGTCCCATGCCTGGTAAACCTCAGCCGTGGAGCAGCCAAAAGGAGGGATCAGCAGGGTATATGTGACAGGGCGGAAAGGCAGGGGTTCAATGTGTTCTCCAATGCCCGTAACCCTGGCTCTGCCCCCAGACAGACAGAAAGGCACGTCAGCTCCAAGCCTGACGGCACGCTCCGGGTCTAGCTCGCCGGCCCACCTCAAAATCGCCGCTGCGTTGGATGAGCCACCACCCAACCCTGCTCCCGGCGGAATGCATTTGCGAAGCGTTATGTCGGCTGTTTTGCCCGCCAGCGACAGTGCCTTCATTATCAGGTTTTCAGACACGGCCCCCAAAGATGCAACCTCCAGTTGGGTGGGCGTAGGGGTATTGTCTATGATTTGCAAGCTGCTGGGAGTGTTGTCGGGCTTAGGCATGACTGTCAACTCGTCAAAGAAATCCAAGGCAACCATTTCCGCCTCCAGCAAGTGGTAGCCATCAGGCCGCACCCCACAAATCCGTAAAGACAACGTGAGCTTTGCCGGAGCTCTGAAGATGACAGGCTCGCTTGAGCGTGTTGGCTGGGGCTGAGTCTCTTGGAGTTGCGGCTGTTGGGGATCTGGCTTTGGCTGCTGGGATTGCGGCTTTGCCTGTTGGGGTTCTGGCATGGCTTGGTCGCTATGTCTGAGTTGCTTGGCGACAGGCTGCCGCCAGGCGCATCCAGGCTTTTAGATCGAGGGTGGCGGGGCGGTCTGTTTCGGCTATCCCAGCTTGTTGAAAGGCTTCGCCAGAAACAACCCCTTGAAGGGAGTTTCTCAACATCTTTCTTCGTTGCCTGAAGGCCCGCTCAACCAAAGGGAATAACTCCTTGTGACCGATGGGGCGTTCAGCTTCATGTCTTGAAATTCTGACAATCGCCGAATTGATTTTGGGAGGCGGGAAGAACACCGAAGCGGGAATGGTTCTGAGCATCCTGGCTTGTCCCCAGTAGGCCAGCTTGACAGACGGTATGCCGTAGCTTGAGTTGTTGGGGTCGGCCACCAGTCGTTCAGCCACTTCCAGTTGCACCATGGCAGTTATTTCTTGGATGGCAGGCACATGCTCCAGTATTTCCAGAATTAAGCCTGTGGCTATGTTGTAGGGGAGGTTGGCCACCAGTTTCCAGGCGGGGCGCGAGTCGGAATCGGGGCAAGGGTCGGGCGCGGTGTGCCTGGTCGGAACAGGCTGCGGGCCTGGAGCAGTGGGCGCGACTGGAGCAGTGGGCGGGCCTGGGCGCAGCAGCGTCTCCCAGCAGACTTCCATGACATCTTGCCACACCAGTCTGACTTGCCCGCTTTGAAGATATTCGCCCAGCACTTCAGTCAGGGCCGGCTCCAAGGAGCGGTCTGTTTCGATGGCAACCACATGGGCTCCAGCGTTGGCCAAGCCCAGAGTCAAAGCCCCCAAGCCCGGCCCGACTTCCACCACATTTTCTTTCGGCTGAACATCAGCCAGCTTGACGGTTTGTTCAATGATGTTGGGATCAGCCACAAAATGCTGCCCCAAGGACTTCTTCAGGTGAAGGCTGTGCCGCTTGCAGAGAGCCTTGATCTCAGAGGTTGAGGGTGGCTTCAGGGCAGGATTAGGGGATCCGATGCTGCGTCACTCCGCTGTTGCTTTATCGCGGCTGTATTAGCGCAGATGTCTGGCGCCACAGACCGGCCAGGGAGTCCAACTGCGCTCATCGTAGAGCTTTTGCGCCAGGAAGTCTTGGTCAGCCATGGAAGCTTGGGAGGGCAAAACGCCCACTAGGCGTGGAGCATGACGGCTGGCTACATCATTCCACGTCTGAATAGTGAACTGATAGGCACCATAATGAAGCCCGTCGGAGCTGACCACCGCATAGTTGCCCAGCGACTCGCATTGGCGCAGGTTGGCCCACTGACTAGCAGTCGGCGTTGTGCTGGTGGGGCTGAGATCCGGTATGGTTGGAAACGCTGGCGGGCCTATGGGAAGCGTCTCGGGGGTGGTGGTTGTGGTAGTTGTTTGGGTTGGCCGGCTGGTTGGGTTGGCTGCATCGCTTACGGGGGCCTCAGCTCCAAGCAGATAACCGCATGCTGGCCAGCGGGAGGCTCCACTTTCAAGCCAGAAATTATAGGCCACGCGGTCTTGGTCTCGGGGTGAGGCGACTGAAGGTTGAACACCCACCAGCGAGGGGAATTTTCTGGAGGCTAGTTCGTCCCAAGTGGAGATGCGGAATTGGTAGGCGCCGAAGTGGGTGCCGGCGGGATTGACAAAGGTGTAGTCGCCCCCTGCTTGGCATTGTCTGAGGGCAGCCCACTGCTCTGGGGAGGGAAAGCCCGGAGTGGAGGGAATGATGATAGGCCCCAAGGCGTCGGGGTCGTAGTTGCTGGCAGCCGGGGCGACTGTGGTCGTAGTCGGGGTCGAGGTTGTATCTCCTTGAGTGGTAGAAGCCCCGCCTGTGTCAGATGGGTCGGCTGTAGTGATGGTATGTGCACATCCAGGCCACGGGTCGGCTCCTCGCTCCTCCCAGAGGGCGAATCCCATTTTGTCTTGGTCTTGGGGCGCAGCATCGGAGGGCGTGACTCCGACTAACTCCGGGTATCTCCGGGAGGCTAGTTCGTCCCAGGTAGCGATGCGGAATTGGTAAGCGCCGAAATTGGTGCCGGCGGGATTGACGAAAGTGTAGTCGCCTCCCGTCTGGCAGTCTCTGAAGGCAACCCACTGCTCAGGCGTGGGAAAGCCCAGCGGGAATTCGGGTTCGGGCGCGGTTGTGGGGGTCGGTTCAACTTCTGGCTCTTCCACCGGCGGCACAATGGGGGTTACAACGGTAATCTCGGGCGGTTCGGGAGCGGGGTCAGGTTCAGACTCTGGAGCGACTGTCGTGGTTGTAGTCGTGGTGGTTGTGACAGGGCTGTCAGAGGTTTCGTCTTCCATCGTGCTGGCGATGATGGCTATGATCAGCAGCCCTAGAGCTACCAGCGACAAAAACGAGCCAACGATGATGAACACCCGAGATTGCCTAGGGTTTGGCTTTTTGGGCGGTTTGGCTTGTCTGGGTTGGGTACCTTTGCGCTGAGCTTGCTTGCGCTGAGTTTGCTGATTTGAAGGTGCCCCTGATCCTGCTCTGGCTCCCGGCACCCCAGCCCCTGTGGGCGCTTCCGGCGGTGGCACAGCCACGGACGGGTCGGGAGGCGGGTCAGATGGCGGGGGAATGTTGGAATCGTCGGAGTTCATTAATCAAGACTGTAGAGGCTAGAAGCGTTGTCCCAGGTGAATTGGGCAATTGTTTCAGCGGGCTGGTTTCTGGCTTCAGCCAGCGCTTGGCCCACCAGCACCACCTTGGCAGGGGTGTTGGGCTTGCCACGGAAAGGCACCGGAGTCAAAAACGGCGCATCTGTTTCCACCAGCAGCGACTCCAGCGGGCAATAGGCTCCAGCCTGCCTGACGTCATCGGCTTTGGGGAATGTAATAATGCCACTGAACGACAACAAGACACCCCGGTCCAGAGCAAGTCTGGCTTCAGCCACCCCTCCCGTGAAGCAGTGAAACACGGTCTTTTCGGGCACGCCCTCACGGTCTAAAACCTCAAAAGTATCGTCCCAGGCATCCCTGGTGTGAACCACCAGCGCCAGATTCAGATCGTGAGCCCAGCGGATGTGCTCGGCAAAGACTTCCATTTGCGTGTCCCTGGGGGAATGGTCATAGAAGTAATCCAGTCCGCACTCCCCAACGGCCTTCACCTTCGGGTCAGACAGCAACTCGAAAATGCCCTGCGTGCCGTGCTGGGCTTCATGCGGATGGATTCCCGCAGTTGCCCACACCCCATCGTGCCGATGTGCCACGGCTATGGCTTCTTCAGACTTCTCCAAGTCGGTGCCTATAACGATGCAGCGTTGCACCCCGGCTGCTTTGGCTTCGGCAACCAAAGTGTCGGATTCTTCCACCGACATGTGGCAGTGATTGTCTATCCAGCGCATAGTTCTGTGGGCTTGTTGGCAGGCTTGTGTTGATGATGGACGTGGTGGCGGCTAAGAAACTGGGAGTCAGGCGGCTTCAATCTTGGGCAACATCAAGCTTGGGGAACAGCGGTGCGCCTTTTTGCACTGGCAAACCACCTGGATACTGGCCCCATTCGGCTGCTTCCGGCAGACGTTGCTCTGAGGGGTCGCCCACCAGGCCCAGCCTGCGCCACGCTTTTTGGGCCGAGTCGGGTATGGCCGGGCTGGCCATCACAATGGCTATGCGAAGAGCCTCCAAGGTGTCGCCCAAAATGGCATTCAACTGGTCGCCAGCAGATAACGTCCAAGGTTCGTTTTTCTGGAAATACTCATTGGTGTCTCTGAAAATCTGCCAGGTGGAGTCCAAGGCAACTGAAGGCTGCACCAGTTTCCAAGCCCTGCTGGCGGCCTCATATGCTTGCTGCGTAGTCTGTTTGAGCGGGCTGTCGGGGTTGGGTGCTGGCCCGATGCCGCTGGCCTTGGACTCCACCACGGCTCCCACCCGTCCCAACAAGTTGCCAAAGTTGTTGGACAGGTCGCTTTTGTAGCGACTGGTCAAGGCTTCGTAGCTGAAGTCGTTGTCGGGCCCAAAGGACGTATCGCGCAGCATGGCATAGCGAAAACCGTCCACCCCGAAATCGGCGATCATCTCGCTGGGCGAAATCTGGTTGAGTTTGGATTTTGACATTTTCTCGCCGCTGACCAACAGCCAGCCGTGCACGTGCAGTTTTGGCAGAGCCTCTATGCCAGCAGCCATCAGCATGGCTGGCCAATAAACGCAGTGAAAGCGGATGATGTCCTTGCCGATGATGTGGCGTGCCGCCGGCCACCATTGTTCAAAGCGGTCAGGGTCAGATCCGAAGCCAGCTACCGTGGCGTAGTTGATCAGCGCATCATACCAGACGTAAAACACCTGAGAGTTGTCCCAAGGCACAGGTACACCCCAGTCCAAGGAGGCGCGGGTGATGGACACATCGTCCAAGCCCGCCTTGATGATCCCTAAAGCTTCATTGCGATAGCTGGCGGGGGTAATGTTGTCGGGCACCTGCTCATACCATTCCAGCAAAGCCTCTTCAAAGCTGGACAGGCGAAAGAAATAGTTGGTCTCCTCCAGATATTCCACCTGCCCCGATACCTTGCCTTCATCTACATCGGCTTGGGTTACATAAGTTTCGTCTGAGACGGAATATAACCCTTTGTAAATGTCTTCATAGATGTGCCCGTTGTCAAAGCAGCGCTGAAGGAAAGTCTGGACTGAATGGATATGACGCGCTTGCGTAGTGCGGATGAAGTCGTCATAGGCAATGTTCAACTCGACCCAGGCCTGTTTAAATCTTTGGCTGGTGGTGTCGGCTTGTTCCAAGGGCGTGCGGCCGTTGCCTTGCGCCGCTTGCTTGACCTTTAGGCCGTGCTCGTCAGTGCCGGTCATGAAGAAGACTTCGTCTCCCAGCAGCCGTTGCCATCGGGCCAGCGCATCGGCTGTAACGGTTGAGTAGGCGTGACCTACGTGCGGCACGTCATTGACGTAGAAAATGGGCGTGGTGATATAGAACTTGGCTACCGTTCAATTTTACTTGCGGGTTTGGGCTTTACTTGCGGGTTTGGGCGTTGGCGGCTGTGCGGTTGGCTCAACTAGCCGTGAAGCTGGATAGCCAAGCCATAGGCTCGGCGCTTGGAGATACCCAGGTGGTTAGCCACGTACGCTGCTGCATCTCTTTTGGAGGCGCCGTCTGCCAACTCTGACCGCAGGGCAGCCGTGATGGCTTCATCAGTGAGCTCGGGCGCTTCGGGCGCGCCTGCGATGACAATCACAAATTCGCCTCTGACGGGGAAACTCTCCACTTCGGCTTTGGTTTCTAGTTCAGCCAAAGAAGCTCTGATGACTTGCTGGTGCAGTTTGGTCAACTCACGTGCCAGCGCAGCGGGGCGGTCGCCCAAAGAGTCGGCTAAATCCCGCAGGGTTTTCTTCAGTCGGTGCGGAGCTTCAAACAAGACAATCGTGCGTTGTTCTCCAGCTAGCGACTGCAGACGCTGAGCCCGCGGCGCTCCCGATCTAGGCAAAAAACCTTCAAATACGAAACGTGCCATAGGCAGCCCGCTCAAGCTGAGCCCAGCCAGCAGAGCTGACGGGCCTGGAATGGAATCTACCGCCACCCCGCCAGCAACGGCTGCTTGCACCAAGCTGGCCGGCGGGTCTGAAATGCCGGGCGTGCCGGCGTCGGCAACTACTGCCACCAACTCGCCCTGCTTGGCTCTGGCAATCAGGTCGTCAATGACCTCAGGTTCGTTGTGTTCGTTGAGGCAGACCAAGCTGGGGGCCTTGATGTTTGTCAGCTGCAGGAGTCTGCCTGTGCGTCGTGTATCTTCGCAAGCTATGACATTGGCGGCAGCCAGCGTTTCTTTGGCTCTGGGCGAAAGATCTCCGAGGTTGCCGATGGGGGTAGCTACCAGGGCTATGACACCGGTGGTGTTTTCACCGGCAGCAGCTTGCGGCTCAGACATGTCAGCTTTGGTTTCAGCCTTCGCCGGAAATGTTCTTGAGTTGAGCCACATCGCCCACTTTGACGCCCCACTTGGCAAAGTTGCCCTGCGCGGTTTCCAACACCCGTTTTGACTTCAATCTAGGCCGCCCGACCCGCCAGGGTTTCATGCTGATCAGTGCTATGACTTGGTCGCTGCGGTCAACGTAAGCCACATCCAAAGCAAACTGCATGCCGAAGGTATGAATCCAGGAGGCGCGTTCCAGTGCCAACACCTCATATTCTGGCGGCATGGCCGTCTGTCCCAGCAAGCCTTTGGTTCTTGACATCACATCATCAGCTGAAAAAGCCGAAGCTACCTGCCTGCCATTGATGTAGAGCGCAAGTTCGGGCGGCTCATTTGCGGAGGCAGCCTCGTGGCGGTCATCCTTGCGACGGTCAGTTTCGTGGTGGTCAGCCTTGCGACGGTCAGCTTCGTGGCCGTAGCTAGACATTGAAACGAAACTCCATGACGTCACCATCTTCGGGCCGATAATCCTTGCCCTCTGAGCGAACCTTGCCCTGCTGTTTGGCTGCCACCCAAGAGCCGCAAGCCAGCAATTCCTCAAAGGCAATGGTTTCCGCCCTTATGAAGCCTCGGGCAAAATCGGTGTGAATCGCACCGGCGCATTCACGGGCAGATGCCCCGGCTGGGAAAGTCCAGGCACGGGTTTCCTTTTCGCCGGTCGTAAAGAAAGTCCGCAGCGACAGCAACCTATAGGCTGCCTGGGCAAAGTTGGCCAAGCCGCCTTCTCCCAAGCCCAACTCGCTCAGCATGGCAGCTTGTTCTTCGGTGGGGAGCAAGGCAATTTCGGCTTCCAAGCTAACGCACATGGTGATTATTTCTGAAGCGGGAATATCCAAAAGCTTCTGGATTGCAGTCTTGTCGGTTGCGGACTCATTTTCCAGTTTGTCTTCGTCTATGTTCACCAGCACCAGCGAGGGCTTGTTCGTGAGCAAAAAATTGTTGGCCAGGGCTTGTCTGTCGCGCTCTGAAAGGCTACTGCGATAAATGGGCGTGCCTGAGCTGAGGATCTCGGAAGTTTGTGCCAGCAAGTCCACCTCTTCTCGCAAGGAGACATCGCCTTTGAGTTGACGCTGGCGCTTTTCCAACTGCCTTTGCGCGCTCTCGTAGTCGGCCAAGCTCAACTCCACCTCCAGCAACTCAAGCTGTGTGGCGGGGTCTGCCTCAAGTGGTAAATCGGCAGAAGCAAAAGCTCTGAGCACATACACGATGGCATCCACCTCGCGAATGTGAGACAGAAATTGGTTGCCTAGACCTTCTCCCTTGTGGGCGCCTTCCACCAGGCCGCCGATGTCGCTGAATTGAATCTGTGCTGCCGTGCGGGTGGATGAGCCGCTCAACTCGGCCAGCTGACTCAAGCGGGCATCAGGCACCGATGCTATGCCAACGTGGGCATCCACCGTGGCAAAAGGATAAGGGGCCGCCAGCACTTCGGAGTTGGTCAGGGCGTTGAAGAGCGACGATTTGCCCGCGTTGGGAAACCCCACCAAGCCAAATGTCTTCACGATGATACGCTATCCAAAGCGCCTGACAACCCTGATCTGAAGCGCCGAATAACCCTGCCTAGAGCAGCTAATAACCCTGTTTGGCTAGCGTGGAAACATGGAAGTTATTGTCCCCGACCACCCCCTGATAGCTGAACGCCTCACCCGTCTGCGCAAGAGCGATACCAAGCGCGCTGGTTTCAGGCGCAACCTCCACGAGCTGTCTGAGTTCTTAATTTATGAAGCCTTGCGGCATCAGCCGGTGGTTGAAGTTCCGATTGAAACTCCGCTGTGCGCTTCTGTCGGTGTGGAGGTGCGCAACCCTCCGCTAGTGGTGCCCGTGCTTCGAGCGGGATTGGGGATGATGGAAGCCGCCTTTCAGATATTGCCCAATGCCCGGGTGGGTTTTGTGGGCGCCAAGCGAGACGAGGAGACTTTCCTGCCCGACGAATACGTCAACACCATTCCCGATGACTTGAATAGCCAGCCGGCTTTGGTGCTAGACCCGATGCTGGCCACAGGCGGTTCGTTGATTCACACCTGCAAGCTGCTGGCTGAGTCAAATGTGGGCTTCATAACTGTGGTGTGTGTTCTGGCCGCGCCCGAGGGGGTGGCTGCGGTGCAAAAAGCTGGTTTTGAAGGCGAGATAGTAGCGGGTGCAATTGACAGCCACTTGAACGAGCAGGCTTTTATCGTGCCAGGTCTTGGGGATGCTGGCGACCGCCAGTTCGGGCTAGCCTAGCTCGGCTGGTCTCGGCGCTGAGCGGAGTTCCAACATGACCGACCAAGGCAAGGCTGCCGGAGTTTCAGGCGTGGTGGCCAGAGGCACGAGTGGGGCTACCGGGGACTCAGGCGAGTCTGCCAATGACTCAGCTGAAGCTGCCACAAACCAAGCCGAAGCACCCAAAGAAGTCTTTGCCGAGCTGGTTCAGACGGTGGCTCACTTGCGCCAGCAGTGCCCTTGGGACAAAGAACAGACACACAGTTCTCTGCGCAAGCATCTGCTGGAGGAAGTCTATGAAACTCTTGAAGCCATTGATCAAATCTCTGAGGCTCATGCTGGCGGCACTGCCGGGGAGATCGCTCTGGCCAGCAAGAATTTGTGCGATGAACTGGGCGATCTGCTCTATCAAGTTTTCTTTCATTCCCTGTTGGCGCAGGAGAGGGGCGAATTTGACGTTTCAGACGTGATGTCGACCATAAATGCCAAGCTGATCAGGCGCCATCCCCACGTCTTCGGCGACTTGGAAGTGTCTTCCCAAGAGGAATTGGCGCCGCACTGGGAAGCCATCAAGAAGACGGAGACCGACAGGGTTTCGGTCATGGACGGCATCCCCAGCGCCTTGCCGGCTTTGCTGTATGCCTCCAAGCTGCAGCGCAAGGCAACTTCACTGGGAGCGAAGCCTCCAGAGGAGACCACAACTCTGAGGGATGCGATGGCAGCCATCAGGCAATCGCAGGCTGAGCAATCCAGCCGGCATCTTGAAGTGCCTGAGACGGAACCGGAAATAGGGGAGGTGGCTGTCGGCCAGATGCTTTTTCAAATTGTGCGGCTGGCGGCACAGCAAGGTATAGATTGTGAGGCTGCCTTGCGCCAGGAAGCCCATAATTTCCGGGGTCGCTATCAGGAATTGGAAAGGACTGGCGCAGACATTTCGTCTGTTGCATCTCAAAGCTATATTTGGGAAGGCAAAAATCTTTAGAGCAGGCGCACTCGGCAAAGCAAATCCTTAGCGGAGCGGATACAGCCCACCGCCTGAGCGGACACGGCCCACCGCCTGCGCCAAACTCAACTCAAATTTTTCTTGCGTTTTTGGTTTGCATCGTGCAAACTAACATTCGTGGGAAGTTCATCCAACCCAGCTAATTTCGGCCGAGGCATGATCTCGGCTGTCCAAGGCAGAGAAGTTCTGGATTCAAGGGGCAATCCCACTGTTGAAGTTGAGGTGACTCTGGTATCTGGGGTAGTTGGTCTAGCTTTGGTTCCATCCGGTGCCTCCACCGGTCGTCATGAGGCCAAGGAGTTGCGCGATGGCGGTGAAAAGTTTCATGGCAGGGGTGTCAGCCAAGCCGTAGCCAATGTTTCAGGTGAAATTGCCCAAGCCCTAGTGGGTTCAAATGCCCTCAGTCAGCGGCTTGTTGACGAAGAGCTGGCCAAACTAGATGGCACAGACGACAAGCGTCGCCTAGGAGCCAACGCCATTTTGGGAGCTTCTCTGGCCACAGCGCACGCCGCAGCCGCCAGTCTGGGACAACCCCTGTATCGCTATATAGGAGGTGTGGACAGCTATATGCTGCCGCTGCCGTTCATGAATGTCTTGAACGGCGGTGCCCACGCTGACAACAACCTGGATTTTCAAGAGTTCATGCTGGTTCCGTTCGGAGCTGCGTCATTCAAGGAGGCTTTGCGCTGGGGGGTTGAAGTTTATCACACCCTGAAAGCTGTGTTGGCTGAGAAATCGCTGGCAACCAGCCTCGGAGACGAAGGCGGCTTTGCGCCCGACCTGCCTTCCAACAAGGCAGCCTTGGAGTTGCTCAGCGATGCCGTTGAAAAGGCTGGTTTCCGTCTTGGTGTGGATATCGACTTGGCTTTGGATGTAGCTGCCAGCGAGTTCTATGAGTCGGGTTCGGGAGGTGATACGGGCAACTACGTTCTCAGAGGTGACACTTCCAATGGGCAGCCCAGGTCTATGTCAACGCAAGAATTTATTGAAGAGCTAAAAGAGTTGTGCGCAAGTTTCAACATCGTGTCCATTGAAGATCCGATCGCTGAAGACGACTGGGAAGGTTGGGTAAATCTCACTGCTGAGTTGGGCGACCGGGTTCAGCTGGTGGGCGATGATTTGTTTGCGACCAACGTGGAGCGTTTGCGCCACGGTATCGGTTTGGGAGCTGCCAATGCCATTTTGGTCAAGCCCAATCAAGTTGGTTCTTTGTCGGAAACTCTGTGGGCTATTCAGGTGGCCAACCGACATGGCTATGCCACTATGGTGTCGCACCGCTCAGGCGAGACGGAAGACACGACCATTGCCGATATTGCCGTGGCCACCAACTGCGGGCAGATCAAGGCAGGCGCCCCAGCGCGCAGCGACCGGACAGCCAAATACAACCGACTGCTTCGCATTGAGGAGGAGCTGGGCGGAGCAGCTCGCTTTTGGCCGTTGATGTCAGGCTGGCCCCGGCAAAACCAGATGAAAGAGGCAGTCAGTTGAAAAGAGGCAGTCAGTTGAAAGGAGCAAGAGAGTGCTAGTTTTGCGTATGCCTTGGAGCAGATTTCTCATTCTGGCCACGCTGATTGCGGCAGTGGTTGCGATTATTGTCTTCTATGGCGTCACTCCCTACAATGCCTGGCAAGAGCAGCGCAACACCCTCAGCGATGTAGAAATCCAGCTTCAAGAAATCACACATGAAAACCAGCAATTGCAAGTTGAGATAGACAGGCTGTCGTCTTATGAGGAGATTGAACGGGTAGCCCGCAGCGACCATAATTTGATTTATCCCGGCGAGAAGCCTTACGTGGTGTTGCCACCGGCCCAACCCCCACTGGAAGTACCCAATTCTTGGCCCTATATCATCTTGGAAGGGCATCTGTTGGCCACAGCACCTGTCGGCTAGCCACTTCCGTCTTTCAATTTGCTAAACTTTACAATGCTAAACTTTACAAATTGGAAGCTAATTTAGAAATACAAGTTGAGTTGGCTGACAGAGCATCAACCAGAAGAATCAAAGCACCGAAAATAAAAGGGCAAAATTTAGGCGAGCAGACAAAGCCAAATCAGAAAAGCCAAATCGGAGGTAGCAGATGAGCATAATGGGCACCAGGGTTCTACGCAAGGAAGACCCTAAATTTCTGACTGAAGGAGCCACCTACACAGCCGATATCAGCCATCCCAAACTGAAGGGCGCAGTTCACGCCCACTTCGTGCGTTCCACCATGGCGCATGCCAAAATTCTGGAAATCGACACCTCTGAGGCTGCCTCACAGCCGGGTGTGCTGGCTGTCTACACTGCCCAGGACATCCCAGAAAGTGTGGCGCCAGCACCTGTCATGGTGCCAGTGTTTCCGCCTTCCATGATGCATCGCCCGCATCTAGCTACAGGCAGCGTTCGTTTTGTGGGGGAGCCTGTTGCGGTGGTAGTGGCGGAAACGCCAGCCCAAGCTGCCGACGCTGCCGACTTGGTTTTTGCGGACTACGAACCGCTGCCCGCGGCTGTTGGTTTGGCGCAGGCCGAAACCGACAACACCGTGATTTACGAAGACGTGGGTTCCAACACAGCTGTTGACTTCAAAAACATGAACATGGTTACCGGCATCGGAGAAGAGGACATTTTTGCCGACTGCGAAGTGGTGGTGGAACACGATCTGATCAACCACAGGACAGCCCCAGCCCCTCTGGAAGGGCGCTCTATGGCGTGTGTCTGGGACGATGGTCGTCTGATAGTTTGGGCCAGCACCCAAACTCCGCACGGTTTCAGGGACAACTTGGCGGCGGTTTATGGTTTGGAAGCTGAAAACTGCCAGGTCATCGCCCCCGATGTAGGCGGCGGTTTTGGGCAGAAAATCGGCATTACCGCAGATGAGATCGTTTTGCCTTGGCTGTCGCAGTCGCTGAATCGCCCAATTCGCTGGACTGAAACCCGCACGGAAAACCTGACCGCTTGCGGACACGGCCGCGCCCAGCTTCAAAAAGTCAAAATCGGAGGCAGCCAAGGCGGCCAAATCAAAGCCTATCGCTTGCAGATCACAGGCGACGCTGGGGCCTATACCGGCTTGGGGGCGTTTCTGCCCTTCTATACGCACCTCATGGCTCCGGGTGTCTACAACTTTCCCAAGGTTGAGACCACCGCCAAGTCAGTCGTGTCAAACACAACCCCCACTTTGGCCTATCGCGGTGCCGGTCGCCCTGAAGCCACAGCTGCCATTGAAAGAGCGGTGGATTTGTTTGCGGCTGAATGCGGGCTAAGTCCAGTGGAAGTGCGTCGGATGAATTTGATTTCCAAGGATAGTTTTCCCTATACCACCCCGCACGGCACTGAATACGACACAGGCGACTACGAAACAGCCTTGAACTTGGCGCTTGAAGCTGCTGATTACCCGGCCTTGCTGGAAGAACAAGCCAGGCGCCGGGCACAAGGGTCGGTCAAGCAGTTGGGAATTGGGGTTTCGGTGTATGTGGAGATCACTGGCGGGCCAGCCCCTGGCGGCCAGGAGTTCGCCAAAGTGGAAATCACGCCGGAGGGCAAAGCCAAGGTCTATTCCGGCTCTTTTTCCCACGGGCAGGGTCACGCTACTACCTTCGTCTCCGTTGCCGCCGACCAGTTGGGCATGGATATTGACGACATTGAGTTCATTCAGGGCGACACCGATTTGGTGGCCGAAGGCACCGGCACGTTCGGCTCCAGGTCGTTTCAGTTTGCCGGGTCGGCTGTATATGATGCTTCGCGGTCGGTCGTTGACGTGGCACGTGAGATAGCGGCTGGTTTGCTTGAAGCCAATGTCGATGATGTGCTGGTGGATGCTGAAGCCGACGGCTTCCATGTTGCCGGCACGCCGGCGGTTGCGGTGAGCTGGGCCCAAGTGGCTGGGGCAGCGCAGGAGCAAGGCAAGAAGTTGATGCATGAGGGACAGCACCACGCCAACTGCACCTATCCGTTCGGCGCTCACGTCATAGTAGTGGAAGTTGACACGGAGACAGGCCAGGTAACAGTGCCTCAAGTGGTTACCTGTGACGACTCGGGCACGATCTTCAACCCCAACATTGTGGAAGGACAGCGCCATGGCGGTATCGCCCAAGGCATCGCCCAAGCCCTGACCGAAGAGGTGGTGTTTGACGAAGACGGCAACCCGATTACTTCTAATTTTGCTGACTACGGCTTCATCTCGGCAGCTGAGCTGCCTTCCTTTAAGTTGGTGCCGCTGGAAACTCCAACTCCCCACAACCCTCTGGGAGCCAAGGGCATCGGCGAGTCGGGGGCTATCGGCGCCACGCCGGCCACCCAGAGCGCGGTGGTGAATGCCCTGAGCCATTTAGGGGTGCGTCACATTGACATTCCCTTGACGCCTGAGCGGGTATGGCAAGCCATTGTTGACGCCACAGCCCAGAACTAGAAGTGCGCCGGGCCCAAGCAAGAACACAAAGCTACCAAAATAACCAGACAGGAGAACCGAGTGGAAATAGCAGTCAAAATCAACGGCGAGCAGCATCGCCACGATGTGGAGCCGAGAACGCTGTTGGTGCATTACATCCGAGACACAGTCGGGCTGACCGGCACCAACATCGGTTGCGACACTTCGTCTTGTGGCGCGTGCACTATTCATCTAAACGGAGAATCGGTCAAGTCCTGCACCATGTTTGCAGTTCAAGCTGATGGCGAGGAGTTGCTGACGATTGAAGGTTTAGCAGCCAGTGTGAATGCCACAGACGGACAGATGCATCCGATGCAGGAAGCTTTTCGTTCGTGTCACGCCCTGCAGTGCGGCTATTGCACGCCGGGCATGGTCATGGCTTCTGTCTCTTTGCTGGAAGAAAACCCCAATCCCAACGAGCAAGAGGTGCGACAGGGGCTGGAAGGCAATCTATGTCGTTGCACCGGATACCACAATATCGTCAAAGCCGTGCTTGAATGCGCTCAAGGAGGTGCCAAGTGATTCCCGCTGCTTTTGATTATGTCCGTGCCGATTCCGCTGAAGCCGCTATTGCTGCTTTGGCAGAGCACGGAGATGAAGCCAAGCTACTGGCTGGGGGGCACTCGCTGATCCCCCTGATGCGATTCCGTTTGGCTCGCCCCGAAGTGCTGGTGGATGTCGGCCGGGTTGACGACCTGAAATATATCCGAGACGGCGGCGACCATCTGGCCATTGGTGCGCTGACCCGCCATATGGACGTGGAGACTAGCGAGCTTGTGCAAGCCGAGGCGCCGCTGTTGGCTGCTGCCACTTCCCACGTGGGCGACCCGCAAGTCCGCCATAGAGGCACCATCGGAGGCTCAGTTGCTCACGGCGATTCGGCTTCCGACATTCCGTCTGTGCTCATCGCCACGGGTGCTACGTTGGTGGCGCAGGGGCCTTCGGGAGTCAGGGAGATAGCTGTGGATGACTTTTTTGAGGGTTTTTTGGAGACCGCCTTGGCTGCTGAGGAGATACTCACAGAAATCCGTGTTCCCAAGGTTGGGGGGGCCGGCTGGTCATTCCAGAAATTCAATCGCCGGGCGCAGGACTGGGCCATTGTCGGCGTTTCGGTGCAGGTATTGAATGGCTCGGTCGGCATCGGCCTGGTCAATATGGACACCAAGCCCATCCGCGCTTCGGCGGCTGAGGCTGCTTTGGTTGGCGGCTCCAGTGCTGCGGACGCGGCTGAAGTTGCGCCAGACAGCTGTGAACCCACTGGCGATTTGAATGCCAGCCCCGACTTTAGACGCCACTTGGCCAAGGTGTTGACCCGGCGAGCTTTAGAAGAAGCCGGCGTCAGCTGAAGCTGCTTAGCACGCTAGCTTTTTAGCACGCTAGCTTTGCCGATATGGCGGTTGAGGCAGACATCGCAGCAATACCTGAGGCAACCGAGGCAAAGGCCGAAGTCACAGCTAAAGCCACTCCAGATTTGACTTTAGAGCAAGTCAAGCAAGGCTTGGAAGAAGCCGACTATCTGCCAGACGAAGGTCTGGTGGCTGCAGTTTTTCTGGCTATTGCCTTGGAGCGGCCGCTGTTGCTGGAGGGTGAGGCAGGCGTTGGCAAGACGGAAGTAGCCAAAGCGCTGTCGGCTTGGACTGGCGGAAAGCTCATCCGATTGCAGTGCTATGAGGGGATAGGCGTTGCCCAAGCCGTCTATGAGTGGGATTACGCCCGCCAGATAATGAGCTTGCGGGTCAGGGAAGCTTCAGGGGAAAACGCTGTCTCCGTCCCATCCGCAGCACACGCCCCCGCTATGTC
>JAPYNY010000038.1 GCA_028283145.1 Candidatus Hopanoidivorans cymbastelae | reverse complement strand
CCCCCCCCCAGTAAGTTAAATACATAAATCCCACAGCCATTTTAAGAGCGCCAACCCTCACTAAGGTTCTGATAGCAGCCAACACAGCTTTTTTCGCTTGGATTGCTGCAGCCACAGGCACTTTGGGAACAGATGAGATAACCCAATTCGATCTTGACTATGGCAACATAAGTCTTTTCATCAAAACCAAGAATGAATGGTGGCGACTGCTAACTGATGGGTTTTTGCACAGCGATATCTGGCATTTAATTTTTAACATGACGTTGCTCTGGTTTTTAGGGCAACATCTAGAGTTTTTGCTTGGAAAACTGCGATTCGGCTTGCTGTATTTTGGATCTTTGCTGACTTGTGCAATGGCAGAAGCAGCGGCTAGTCCATATTGGGTAAACGTCACTGAACCCAAGGAATACCGCCTCTTCGTCAAGGTGATCAGAGTTACAGATCCTGGAACCATGCATGACGACCTCATTGATTCCTATTTCAAAATTATTGTTGTGGCTTCAGGGTCTTCGGGGGCAATTTTTGCACTGGTGGGCAGTGCTGTGGTGCTCATCCCATTGCTCCGGTCAGAAACTAATTTTCCGCGCCTAGGTTTGTACCCGCCTTTGGTAGCTGCTTTTGTCGTTATGTTCGCCGTGTCCAACTCTTTGCCCGGTAATCCCATTCTCACATCACATGATTTTGGTTTGGTCATCGGAGCGATAATGGGCACTTGCTTTTTGGTGGTCAACATTTCCACACAAAACAAATATCGCCAAGCGACAGCAGGGCCAGTCGTGCATCCAGCACAGGCTGAAATCTTGACTGGCTTCAAGCGCCGCGAGATCATAAGGTCGTCAATACTTGTGGCAGTGGTATGTGGAATCCTCGTTTGGGGACTTTTTTGGCCAATCACTGAAGGGGCCGATTACGAATTATAAATCAAATAAAGTATTTAGAGATGGGGAACACCCGTCTCAACCAAGCTCTGGAACACCCACACCAAACACAGGAGGAAACACAATGGAATCATTTGACGGCAAAGTAGCAGTCATCACCGGCGGCGCCAGCGGCATGGGGCGTGCTTTTGCCGACCGCTTCGGCGCACAAGGCTGCAGAATTGTCATTGCCGACGTGGAAGACAGCGCTCTGGAGTCGGCTGTGGCCGAGTTGCAGCAGGCAGGTGTTGAGGCGACAGGCGTCAAGACAGACGTGTCCAAGGCCAAGGAGATGGACGCCCTAGGCGCCAAAGTCATGGATGAATTCGGGCAAGTAAATCTGCTTTTCAACAATGCCGGGGTCGGCGGTGGCGGAGCCATGGAAGACCTGGCTCTGGAAGACTGGGAGTGGATTCTGGGAGTCAACCTGTGGGGTGTCATCCACGGGCTGCGAGTGTTCTATCCGCACATGCTGGCACACGGCGACGGGCACATCGTCAATACCGCTTCCATAGCCGGCATGACCTCCTACCCCAACATGGCGCCATACAACGCTTCCAAGCATGCCGTGGTTACCATTTCGGAGACTATCTATGCCGAGCTGGCTGAGAGAAAATCCAGCCTTGGGATTTCCTGTCTGTGCCCAGGCATAGTGCGTACCAATATCATCAACTCAGAACGCAACCGCCCTGAACATCTCACAAGGCCCTTCATTCCACCTGAGCCGACGGTGGACTCCGAAGGGCGTCTTGAGTTGATGGCTGAGATCTACACCAATGCCGTGAAGCCGCCTGAAGTAGCTGAGCTAGTGTTTCAAGCTGTGGTGAACAACCAGTTCTACATTTGGACAGATCCGGTCTATGCCGAACCCATTCGGGAACGTCACTACAACATTGACCACACGCAAAACCCCGCCTACAGGGGGAGCCTTTTGGACGAGGATCAGACTAGGTAGGCGGACTGGAGGCTGGGGGCGGAAATGGCCGGGGGAAGACGGCTAGACGGTGAGTGACTGGCAGCAAGCGGCTTTGAGATAACTCGCCAGAAGCCCAGAGACTGCCTCTCAGAATGCATCTGAAGTTGTTGTGTCGGAGGGGGGACTTGAACCCCCACGCCCTAAGCGGGCACATGGCCCTCAACCATGCGCGTCTACCAAATTCCGCCACTCCGACAGAGTTGAAATGCGCCGACCATAACTAGGCAACAAGCTAGTCAAACATCAACGCTAAGGCCAAGGTGGTGAAGCCAAAAATGAGTGCGCACACAATGGTGAGACGATCCAAGTTGCGCTCTACCACAGTTGAACCAGCTGCGGTCACTCCCAAGCCACCCCCGAACATATCCGACAGCCCCCCTCCGCGGCCGCTGTGGAGCAGAACCAATACAATCCCCAAAACAGCGGAGATGACTTGCAGGATGATAACGAAAACAATCATAGGAACTTAATTTTAGCAGGCAAGTTGGCTTTTCAGCCAAGCCAGTCAAATGTTGGTCCAAGCGTCGCAACTCAGCCTTCAAACCTGTAACGCACTATGCGGGCAAAATCTGCCGCTTCAATGCTGGCGCCTCCCACCAAAGCGCCATCAATGTTGGGCTGTGCCATCAAGTCGGCAATGCCGATGGGCTTAACCGATCCCCCGTATTGAATGCGCACTTGGTTGGCCGTTGCTTCGCCCCACATCTGCCCAAGCTGTGCCCTGATAAAAGCACAAACCTCTTCAGCATCTTGAGGTGTGGCCGACCGCCCGGTGCCGATAGCCCAGATAGGTTCATAGGCAACCACTAGTGATTCGCGCTGATCTCGGGGCAGACCTTTGAGAACGCTGGCAAGCTGGCTGGCGACCTTGTCTTGGGTGGTGCCTTCCAGACGCTCCGACATAGTCTCCCCCACAGCCAGTATCGGCACCATCTGGTGGCGCAAAACAGCCTTCAGCTTGGCAGCTACAACTTCATCGGTCTCCCCGAAAAGCTGGCGCCGCTCAGAGTGCCCCACGATCACATATTTGACATCCAGAGCTGCCAGCATGCCAGCCGACACCTCTCCAGTGAAGGCGCCTGAGTCTTCCTGGTGGCAGTCTTGGGCGCCCAGCGCGATGGGAATGCGGTCGACATCCAGCAACGTCTGGGCAGCCCGCAGGTCGGTAAAGGGCGGGTGAATAGAAACCTCCACCTGGGTATAGTCGTCAGGCTCCAAGGCATAGGCAAGTTGCTGGATGAGTTGGATGGCTTGGAGATGGTTGAGGTTCATCTTCCAGTTGCCGCTGATGAGCGGTTTGCGGCCCTCGGGCTGAGGGGCAGGGCTGGATTGGGCTGACTGCGCTGGGCTGGTTGACTGGCCCGACTGCGTTGCCCCACCCGATTGGCTGGCCCGGCTGCCTGCTTGGCCAGGCTTACTGGACTGGCTGCCTGCTTGTCCTGCCCAACCTGCCTGGCCACCCGGCTGCTTCTTGCGTGAAAGTCTCATGATCCCAAGATTACCTATAGCACTTCCAGCCCCGGCAAACTGCCGCGCTCCAACAACTCAAGCGATGCGCCTCCTCCAGTTGAAATATGGTCGATATCGTCCATAAACCCGAAAGCACCGGCTGCGGCAACTGTATCGCCACCGCCGATGACTGTATAAGCCGAAGTGTCATTTACTGCTTCAGCCAAGGTGGCTGTGCCAGCCGCAAATCGCTCATCTTCAAACACCCCCATCGGGCCGTTCCAAAAGACACTTCTGGCTGCCAGCACGGTGTCGGCAAACTCAGCTGCCGTGCCGGGCCCAATATCTTTGCCTGCCCAGCCTTCAGACAGATCAAGACCCGCCTGCTTAGTCTGCCCGCTGGCGTTTTCGGCCACCAAGTCCGTGGGCAGCAAAATCTGGGCTTCGGCTTCCAGAAGTTTCCGACACTCCGCCACAAAATCTGGCTCAAACAGCGAGCTCCCCACTGAATAGCCCTGAGCCGCCAAGAAGGTAAATGCCATCGCACCGCCGATGACCAACTGATCCACCACATCCAGCAAAGCTGTTACCACTCCAAGCTTGTCGCTGATTTTAGCACCTCCCAGCACAGCCACGAAAGGGCGTTTGGGGTGCTCTCGCAACCCTTTCAGCACCTCCACTTCCTTGGCCAGCAACCTACCCGCAGCCGACGGCAGAAATTCAGGCGGCCCCACAATGGAGGCATGCGCCCGGTGAGATGCGCCGAAGGCGTCATTGACGTAGCAATCGTGGTCGGCTATGAGTTCTTGCACGAAAGTGGGGTCGTTGGCAGTTTCGCGTGGGTCAAAACGCAAATTCTCCCGCACGGTGAGATTTTGCTGGAAATCCTGGGCGGCCGCTAGCTCCCCAGCCCCCAGCGCACCCTCCAGCAATTCCCGAAGCCGCGCTTCCACAGATGCTAGGGAAAGCTCCGGCTTGACTTGTCCCTTGGGTCGGCCCAGATGCCCGCACAACTCCACCTTGGCGCCTTGGCGCAATAGCCAAACCAGCGTCTCCATAGAGGCACGAATCCTGAAGTCATCTGTGATTCTGCTATTTTCCAACGGCACATTCACGTCGGCTCTGAGCAGTGCCGAGCACCCTGCCAAATCGGGCAGGTCTTCCAGCAAGCGCATGGCGTGTCAGGCAGAGTTGCCCATCATCAGCGCCAAGTCAACCAAGCGGTTGGAGTAACCCCATTCGTTGTCATACCAGCCGAAGACTTTCACTAAGTTGCCTTGGGCCATGGTGAGCTTGGAATCAAACACGCACGAAGCGGCCGAGCCCACAATATCGCTTGAAACCAACGGCTCCTGTGAATATTCAAGCACATCGGCCAATGGGCCGCTCTGCGCTGCGGTTTCATAAGCGTGGTTGATTTCGCCAACCGAGGGGCTGGCATTTAGCACGGCCACAAAATCGGTAATGGAACCATCTGGCACAGGCACCCGCAGAGCCGCTCCGTCAAGCAGCCCCTGCATGGATTCAAGCACCAACCCGGTAGCTCTGGCAGCCCCCGTGGAAGTTGGAACGATGTTGACCGCCGCGGCTCTGGCGCGTCGCAAGTCGGAATGCGGCCCATCCACGATGGACTGGTCGCCCGTATAGGCATGGATGGTAGTCATGAACCCGTGCTTGACACCAAAAGCATCGTCCAAAACCTTCACCAGCGGCACAAAGCAGTTGGTGGTGCAGGAAGCGTTGGAGACCACATGATGCGAAGCCGGGTCGTACGTGTCGTCATTGACCCCCACCACAAAAGTAGCATCCACCTCTTTGCCCGGCGCTGAAATTATGACTTTGCGCGCGCCAGCCTGCAGATGGGCGGCGGCTTTTTCACGGGAAGTAAAGATGCCGGTGGACTCAATCACCACTTCTGCCCCCAAGTCGCCCCAAGGCAGAGCCGACAGGTCTCTTTCGGCTAGAACTTCAATACGCTCCGTTGAACCCTCACGCTCAATCTGCAGGGTTGAGCCTTCCAGAGTTACTTTGTAGCCGAGCTTGCCGTGGACGCTGTCGTAGCGCAGCAAGTGAGCCATTTGTTCCACCGAACCCAAGTCGTTGACCGCCACAATTTGAATGTCTTCACCTCTGGCGGCAACTGCCCTGTAAAAATTTCTCCCGATACGACCAAAGCCGTTGATGCCCACTCTTGTTGTCATGGCTTCTCCTTCCAGTTGATTTGGTTGGTGATGTATAGCTGCTACGCAAAATATGCTGGCTACATTTTTACTTTACTAATGAGAATGATATGCTTGGCTTGCTATCTTCGGGGTTGCCGCTCTGACGGCAGGGATTTTGGGGTTGGGGTTTGAAGGCGGGACAACGTCTTTGCGTGCAACGTCTTTTGTTTACCCCCGTGGGCACTAAGCACCTAGATGGTCTGCGCTCAAAACTTTTTGTCCCTGTTTTCTATCTATGGGCACCCGCTATGGGCACCTAGCCAAATGGATGCTCAAATGATCCCATTTCGCTGAGACTAGCAGCTTAGAAACTAGTAGGTTTGGGCCATTATCCTGTCGGTTTCTACTTCTATTTGCTTGCACCAATCGCTGATCGCCTCGCGGGCTTCTTTGAAGTTTGGCGACAACTTTTGGATTTCGGTGTGCTGGGTTTGACTAAATTGCTTGCAGACACATGAAGCACTGGCCCAGCGGAACTCCATCACCCGGCTGTAATTTAGCTGCCGACATCCGAACAGCCAAGCAGTATATGGAAGCTGGCTGGTGGGGCACAACCACCGTGAGCAGCTTGGTGGCGCAACACGCCAACTCCGCCACCCTGAAAGACTTGCCTGCCTTTGTGGAAGACAACCTGCGGCTTAGCTGGCAGAACTACCACCGACTGGCCAATGCATTGGGACTGCGATTGGGCGAACTTGGGCTGCAACATACCGACCGGGTGGTGGCCTTTTTACCCGACTCGGCCTTGCAGCACATCGTTTATTTGGCGGCTGAAAGGGCTGGGCTGATTGTAGTGGGCGTAGGACACCGGGCGGGAGATGCTGAACTTTCTCATCTGGTGGGGCACTGCGGTGCGGTGGCTTTGGTTTCGTTGCTGGAGGATGTGGGTGGCGAAGTGGGCCAGCCTAGTTCGGCCCAAGCAGCCCTTTTTGAGCGGCTGGCAGCTGAGCACCCAAGCTTGCGCTGGCACCTTCAAATTAGGGATTTAGTTGACGCACAAAACTCTCTGACCGAGTTGGAGGTATTGACAGCAGACACCCACCAGATGCTTACAGCAGAAGACACTTCCAGTGCCCCTGCCAGTTCTTGGAGCACCCAATTCCCCAACCGGCTGGGGGCTAGCGAGCTGTTCTTCTTGAACTCCACCTCAGGCACCACAGGCTTGCCCAAATGCGTCATGCAAACTCAAAACCGCTGGTTTTACTTCCACCAACTGGCAACTGAATACGGCCAGCTTACCCAAGACGACATTTTCGCAGTGGCCGTTCCAGCCCCCTTTGGCTTTGGGCTGTGGACTACCCACTTCACGCCCACCTGTCTGGGCATACCCACTGTTGTGATGCGTCGGTTTTCCCCTGAGCTGCTGATGCAACTAATTCAGCGAGAGCGTGCGACTGTGCTGTGCGCCGTTACCACTCAGTTCATCATGATGTTGAATTCGCCTAAGTTTGCTGACTACGACTTGAGTTCGCTGCGAGTTCTGTTTACCGGCGGCGAGGCCATTCCTCCCCATCGCGCCGAGCAGTTTGAAGCCCAGACCGGGGCTGTGCTGCTGAACTTCTATGGCTCCAACGAGACGGGGGTGCTGACTGGTACCAGATGGGACGACTCCCAGCAAGTGCGCCTTACCTCAGGCGGCCGCCCAGTACCCGAAATGAATGTGCGGCTTTACGGCTTGGAAGCGGCGGCAGGGACTGGAGTAGAAGCACCAGGGACTGGGGCCGAGTCAAACCCGCTACCCGACTCCCGCCAGCCGCTGCCGTCTCTGCAGGGCGAAGGCCAGCCTGCCTGCAAAGGCCCAGCTACAGCGCTGGGCTACTACAACGATGACGCAGCCAACGCCCAGTTGTTCACCCAAGATGGCTGGATGCTGATGGGCGACGTGGTGAGATTTGAGGATGGCTGCCTGCGGCTGGTCGGACGGACTTCCGATTTCATCATCCGCGGCGGCAAAAATATCTCAGCGCCTGCGGTGGAAGCCCAAGTGGTAACCCATCCAGCAGTGCGGTTGGCGGCGGCCGTGGCAGCCCCAGATGAAATCTTTGGCGAAAGAGTGGCTATTTGCGTGGAACTGCACCCCCAAATGAAGCTCACCCTGGAAGAGTTGAAAGCCCATTTGCTCAACTTGGGCGTCTCCAAGGAATGGCTGCCGGAATATTTGTTTGAGTTTGAGCGCCTGCCGCACTCTTCAGGAAGCAAGGTTGCCAAGGCAAAACTACGCCAAGAGATAGCACGGAAAATTCAAGTGGCCGCGGAGGAAACGGGCGGCCCATAGGCGCGGCAAGCTGAAGCCCAGTCAAACCTCCACCAAATCGGCGACCCAGTCGCCCGGCAGGTTGACTCCGCTCAGCTCCTCAGAGGCATCCAGCAAAAACAACAAAGCCTGCTCACACGTTGAATCAGCCCCCACCTCAATCACAATCCCTCTGCGGCTGTGGTCTTGTCGCACCAGCCAGTCCGACGGTATGACCACCCCGCCCTCAGCTAGCTGTCTGATCGCCGAAGGCCCCTTGGGGTGCGACAAGCCGATGGCCGCCGGCTCAACTCCTCGTTTTCGGGTGTGGGCTGGCACCCAGGTGGCGTGCGGTACGAAAGGCCCTCGGGCGCTGAACAGCCGCCGCAGCGGTGGCTCCCATTTCATGTCGGCATCGTATTGCGGCCCGAAGTAGGGACGCACATTCACCCAGCTTTTGGCGGCCGAGACGATGATATTCTGGTGCGCCGCCGATATGCGCTCCATCTCCGACACCAGCTGCATGGTGTCACTGCGCCTGAAAATGATGTCGGTGTGTCGTAGGGCCATTGCGCTTTACCGCTTCATGAGTGCTGGCTCGGCCAGCCAAGTGGTCATAATCAACTTTAGTTTTATCTTGAATTTGCTTGGCATCTATAGAGCAAGCCACCTCCTTAGTTAGAATAACGGCTGTGGAGTTCATATTGATCAGACATGCCCTGCCCGAGCGGTTGGAAAACACTGACGGCCCAGCCGACCCGTCTCTGACCAGCATCGGCCGGGAGCAAGCCAGCCGCTTGGCCAACTGGCTGGCTGCTGAGCCAATTCGCCATATCGTCTCCAGCCCGAAGCGCCGTGCACGCCAAACGGCCGAGCCGCTAGCCAAAAAACTAGAGCTTGAGATTGAAATTATCAATGAATTCTCTGAAATAGACCGAATGTCTTCCGCCTACATCCCCGTGGAAGAGTTGCGCCGTGAGAATCATGAAATCTTTGAGAAGATGAAAAATCGGCAATGGAAGGAATTGGGCTACCTCGACCCCGACCTGTTCAAAGACGAAGTGGTCGCAGCCTTTGAAAACCTGGTCAGCCGCTACGACAAGGGCGACTGCGTAGCTATCGTGGCACACGGCGGCACCCTGAATGCCATAGCCTCCCACGTCATCGGCTTGAAAACCATGTTTTTCGCGCATTTGGAATATACCTCCATCTCACGCCTTTCCACCAACGACTGGGACGGCGGTCTTCGCTTGGCGACCATCAACGAAACCGCCCATCTGCACGCTGCCAGGGATGTCTTGGAACCCCTCTATTACTAACCGGACATGGCTTGGCGAGCCTGGCCGTGTGCAGCTTTAGCATGCTGCCCTGCCCACTGAGTGCCCTAGATTGCAAAAATGATAGACATACCGCCCCTGCGAATTCTGGCTCTAGCTAAGCAAATTCCCGTTTTTGAGGACATGCGCTTGGGCCAAGACGGGCGGCTCATACGAGATGGCGCCGTTCAGCACATGAACGACTACTGCCGCCGAGCGGTTTCCAAGGGCAAGGAGCTGGCTGAGCTGAGCGGCGGGACTTTGGGGGTGATGACTTTCGGCCCGCCGGCGGCGGAAACTGTCTGTCGCGAAGCTTTAGCTTTCGGGGCTGGCTACGGCATTCATATCTGCGACGAAGACTTTGCGGGCTCAGACACTTTGGCCACGGCCCGTGCCCTGGCTAAGGCTATTGAGCTGACTGGGCCGTTTGACTTGATTTTGTGCGGTTTGAACTCGCTAGATGCCGACACTGGCCAAGTGCCTCCTCAGGTAGCTCAACTGCTGGACCTGCCTTTTGCTGCAGGGGTGAAGCGACTGGAGATAAAGGATGCTACTCCTGGCGTAAAACTCCGCTTGGAGCTGGAACACGACGACGAGCGCTGCGTTGTGGAACTAGCCCTGCCAGCTCTGCTGTCTTGTGCGGAGCGCCTGTGCGACCCTTGCAAAATCAAAGACCCTGACATTTGGGCCCAGATGGACGGCAGCTTGATTCAACGGCTCTGCACTTCCGACTTGGGCGAAGGGCCTTGGGGTCAGGCTGGCAGCCCCACTTTTGTGGGCGACACCAAGTCTGTGGAAGTCTCCCGGGAACGGATTCAACTCAGTTTTTCGGACGAAGCCATTCGTTTTGCAGCCAAACGCTGCCTGGAACGCGGTGCTTTTGACTCGTCTGAGGCAATGGCCAACTCGGCACAGGCTGGCCAGCCACGCCAGCCACCGCCCAAAACTGTGCCACCGCCCAACTTCAACCCAGACAGCCCCGGCGTGGCCGTTCTGGTTGAACCCGACCGCTTGCGACTGACCCGTGAACTGCTCGGCGCCGCCGCCCAACTCGCACAGCAGACATCTGGCTATGTGGTGGCTTTGGGAACCCAGTTGCCCAGCCCCCAGGAGTTAGCCAGCTTTGGGGCTGCTGGCGGAGTGGAGTTTACTTCCACCCAAACTTTTGTCCCCGAAGAAGACTTGGCCAACGCTATCGCAGGCTGGCTGACAGAGCGCCCACAAATATGGGCTGTGCTGGCGCCTGGAACAGCCTGGGGCAGACATGTGGCAGCTCGTCTGGCTGCGCTGGCTAAAGCTGGACTGGTGGGCGATGCTATTGATTTGACTGTGCGCCAGCCAGACCCCACGAAACCACCACTTTTGATAGCTGACAAGCCGGCTTTCGGTGGCCAAATGGTAGCTGAGATAGGCTGCACCTCCCCGTTGCAGATGACCACAGTCCGCTCGGGTGTGCTCCCGCTGCTTGAACCCTGCCGCTCGTCGCCGGCAAGTCTATCTGAAGTAGCGTGCCCAGCTGTGAGCCGGGTCAATATCCTCTCTAAAACCAGAGATGATGACAGTTCTGAGTTGGCTAACGCCGATCTTGTCTTAGGCATCGGGCAGGGCGTGACCCCTGAAAGCTACCCCCTGCTGGAAGAGTTGAGCCAAAAGCTAGGAGCTGCTTTATGCGCTACCAGAAAAGTTACCGACTATGGCTGGATGCCCCGGGCGCGTCAAGTGGGCATCACCGGACATACCATCTCCCCTAGTCTGTTCGTATCGGTCGGCTCCTCTGGCAAATTCAATCACACAGTGGGTGTGCGCACAGCCGGCACCATCATAGCTGTCAACAGCGACCCGCAAGCTCCAGTGTTTGAAGTCAGCGATGTGGGCCTAGTGGGCGACTGGGAAGAAGTTCTGCCGCCGCTGGTTGAAGCTTTGGTTGAGGTTTCCGCCGGGGCAGCCGCGGGGAGCCGGGCAGCCGCAGGAAACTAGCCAGCTGGGCAAAACCAGTCAGCTGGGGCTGGGTGGAACCAGTCGGCTGGGTGGAACTAGCCAGCTGTCGCGCGGAACTAATCGGCCGCTCTGAACTCCCAACCACCTGTCGGTGTGGAGTGGAGATGCCCGCAACTAGGCCCACCGAAGTGAGTGCCAAAGACCAGAACCCCCGAGTTCCCATAGCGTTGCGTGAAAGCCTTGCGGGTTTGGCTAGCCATCTCAGGATTGTCGTCAGCCGACATGACCCAATCGGGCATGGCAAATTGAATGGGGTGATGCACCATGTCGCCAGTGATCACGGCTTGCTCTCCGCCCGACCGCATCAACACGCTGGCATGGCCTGGTGTATGTCCGGGTGTGGGTTCCAGAGCGACCTCGCTTGTGATCTTGTGGTCGCTGTCCACCAAGTCCGCTAGCCCCGCATCCACGACTGGCTTGACCGTGTCGCCAAAGGTAAAAGCATAGCCTGGCGCTCCGCCTGCCCAAAAATCATACTCCTCACGGCCAAACAGATATCTGGCTTTAGGGAAAGTCGGCACCCACTCACCGCCTTCCAAGATGGTGTTCCAGCCCACGTGGTCAAAATGGAGGTGCGTGCATACCACCGTGTCAATGTCGTCTCGGCTGTAGCCTGCCTCGGCTAGGTTCTCCAAGAAGCCTTCCCCTAGGTTGCTCAAAAATTCAATACCGGGGATAGGGCGGTTGCCCAGACAGGTATCAACCATGATGGTCTGCCCGGCGGACTCTAACACAAAAGCGTGAATAGACAATGGAAACTGCCCTTCTTCGTCTATGAAATGTGGCTCAAGCCAACTGCGGTTGGCACTGACAGTTGCTTCGTCATAGCTTTCGGGGTAGAACTCCACGGGGTTGACCGCGCGCAGAACCTCCCTGACGAGCGTGACTTTGATATCGCCTATATTCCAGTTCACGGTAACTCCTCTGCTTGTCTGCTCTGTTGGATGACTAGCCACTTCTGGCCGGCTAGCTATAGCGGGATCCATTTAGCCGCTGCCCTGCCCCTACAGTACCAGAAACCACACTCAGATTTTCCACTACCGCATCGTGGCCCACCACAGCTGCCCGGCCTACGATGGAATCGCGCACTGCGGCGCCCGTCTCAATCACACAGCCGGGCAGCAGCACTGAGCGCTCCACGGTGGCATTGTCTTGCACCTGAACTCCAGCCATGAGCACACTGTGGCTGACTGCGGCCTGGCTGGCCACCACAGCCTCAGGGTGCCTGTATATCTGGGATGGCTCGCAATCATCTTGGGGGGCGGCAAGCCCTGCCTTCGAGAACTGAGCTCGCAAGAAAGCCTCCGGAGTGCCTGCGTCAATCCATTCACCTCGGAATTGGTGCGCATAGAGCAATCCTTCAGCAGCTAGCCGAGGAAACACTTCACGTTCAATAGAAATATTTTGACCTTCGGGAAGATCTACCAGCACCGACGGCTCCAGGATGTAGATGCCAGCATTTATCCACTTGCTTGGGCTTTCGTCTGGGCTGGGTTTTTCGATGAAACGCTCCACCAGCCCGGACGCAGTTGTCTCTACCACCCCAAAGCGGGAAGAGTCGGCTGCTTCGGTCAAGGCAATGGTGGCCGAAGCATGGTTGCGGCGATGTGTCTCCAGTAGCTGCTGGCAGGAGAAATCGCATAGGATGTCGCCGTTCATGGCCAAAAAGGTTTGGGTTATTTGAGTCTGGGCTGCTCCGAAAGCTATGGCACCGGCTGTGCCTAAAGGCTCTGGCTCCACCACGCACTCAAACGGCATCTCAGCGCAAACGCCCTGGGGGTAGGCCTCAACGATAGCATCGGGCTTGTAGCCCATTGACAAAACAGCTCTATCGATTAGCTGACTTCCTTGGGTTTGCTGGCGCCTGAGCCACTCCATGATGTGCTCCAGCATGGCCCGGTCGGCAATGGGAAGCATATGTTTTGGCTGGATATTAGTCAGGGGCTTTAGGCGAGTGCCCAGCCCCCCTACCAGCAAGACAGCTTTCAAGTCTGCTTTTCGAGTTTCGGCTTTTTGAGTTTCAGGAGCAACTCCGCGACTCTGAAGAACTAGCTTTGCGGCTCCACTGAAGTTTGCGGGTTCGCGGGCTGGAGCTGCTGCTCATCGGACTCAGTGTCGGGGTCGGGATCTGACTCCTCCGACTCCGACTCTTGCGGCTCCGTCCCCTCCGACTCAGCAGGTTCTTCGGTCTCCTCGTCCTCTGGTGCCTCGTCCTCTGGTGACTCAGTGGTCTCCGATGGCTCCACGTAATCAGGGTCGCCGGGAACGGTGTTGAATGGGTCTATCTCGCTGAACGGGTTCAACTGACGACCCAGCTCAATGCGATCATCGGGCGGCGGTGGAATCTCGGCTCCTTCAGGCGCCCTGGCGATGGTGAAGGCTTCGCTGTCGGTCAGGAAGCGAACCTCGCCCAAGTCCTCGGTGTAGATGACAGGGTCTCTGTCCAACTGCGACAGCCGTCGCCATCTAGCCACTTGGATTATCGCCGGCTCACCACCGCAGTCCACACCTGCTTCTAGTCGGGTGCCATCAGGCAAGACAATAGCCTCCTCAGAAACGCCGGCCTGATTGCGTCCAAGCCCCATCTCACTGAAAAAAGCATCCAGGTTGGCATTGCGACCGGAAGTGCTGCTCACAAATGGGTGGATGTGAATGATCCCATCCTGGTGGGAGTGAATGCCTCTTTCGTCACGGGTGGAAGTGAAAACAGGCAAGAAATCGCCATTGTCTCCTTCGGCGCAGTCCCAGACGGCATAGGGAGAATGCCAGTGGTCATCCAACTGACGAGGGCGGGCTTCTTGGTTTCTGGTGTTGTAAGCGTAGGCTACCAGCACGCTACCCAGCACAAAGATGGTCAGCAGCAGCAAAGGAAACCCAACGAATGGCCTTCTGAAACGCTTGGCTGAAGTGCTTTTAGAAGCCGACCTGGCAGCCCGTCTGACCGCCCTGGAAGCATCCTGACCTCGGCTCCCAGCAGCTCTGGCGCTCCCGGCCGCTCTGGCTTGGCTGACAGCATTCTTGGCTTTGGACTTTGATCTGCCGGCTGATTTACCGGCTGATTTTCCCGTTGGCGGTTTTGTTTTCTTATTTGCTTTGTCTTTTGCCACTTCTGTGCAGCCTACCTAGAAAATTCACAGATTTAAAGGCATTCAAACAGCTTTGGCGTGAACCACATCGCCAGACAGAATGGCCAACTCTGGCCCAAGAGTTTCAGCCTCGGGTTTCAAAATGAGAGCGCCTGAAGCTGAAATGTCAACAGCTATGCCCGCCACAACAGCCTGGCCCACTAAGGATTTTTGCTTCAACTCCACCGTGATTTTTTGACCCAAGGTGGCAGAACTGCGCTTGACTTCAGCCCGCACCTGCTCTGACCAGCCGGGCTGGTTCATCTGGCTGAGCCCAAATTTGAGATTTCGCAAGACGGCATCCAGCACAGCTTGTCTGTCTAGAGTTTGTCTGTCTAGAGTTTGTCTGTCTAGGGGCGATAGCGATATGACTTCCTCCGCGCTGCTGGCTGATTTCTCGCTTGCGTCTGTAGGTTGAGTTTGACCGGCTAGAAGGTCTAGCAAGGAAGTAGGGGGGAACATGAACTGCTGGCTGTCATGTGGTGGCTGCGTGGTGGACACGGGCCAGTTGACATTGAGTCCGATGCCCAGCACCAAGGCGTTGGCTGCAGCTAGCGGTCTCGTCTGGCTGCCCAATACTGCTTCAGCTAGAATACCCGCCAGCTTTTTGCCCTGTGCCAACACGTCATTAGGCCATTTCAACCAAGCTTCACAGCCCGTGAATTCCAAGCAAACCTCGCGAATTGACAAGGCTGCCAGTTGAGTTATCCAGTGGTAATCTGCCACCTCACAAGCCGGGCGCAACAAAACAGAAAACAACAAATTGTCCCCCGGCGGAGACTCCCACTTGCGACCGTGGCGGCCTCTGCCTTGAGTCTGGTAGTCAGCTACCAATACCACACCTTCGGGATGCCCCTGCTGAGCTAGCTGTTTGAGATCGGCGTTAGTGGAGCCAGTTTCAGTCACCCATCTGACATCCCAGTCAAGCTGGCTGGCGGTGCGACCGGTTCCACTGCCGACTCTGTCTTGGGGCATTAAGGCTTGGGACATCAAGGCGAGCCTGATTCGCATTGGCCCACTGCGAATTTTCCGCTTTTTGTCATTGCAGTCGCCTTGATTTGTTTAGACTTGTTTAAGTTGCCTGGGCAAACACAGACGAATTTTGGCTGCGTGCTGCGTGTGCTTTTGTCTGACTAACAATCCTAACTTACATCCCAAATCCTATGAAAAAAATACTTGTCGCCAACCGAGGTGAGATAGCCGTGCGGGTTTTGAGAGCTTGCCGCGAGTTGGGCATTCCTTCCGTTGCCGTCTATTCGGAACTCGACCGTGAAGCCCTGCATGTCCGTCTGGCAGATGAAGCCTATGCTCTGGGCGGCAAAACAGCTGCGGAAAGCTACCTGCGAACCGATGCCATCTTGGATATTATTGCCCAAAGCGGTGCTGACGGTGTTCACCCCGGCTACGGCTTTTTGAGCGAAAACGCTGATTTTGCCAAGGCGGTCAGTTCGGCTGGCGTCAGCTTCATCGGCCCGCCTCCCGAAGCCATTGAAATCATGGGCGACAAAATCTCAGCCCGCAACGCCGCCGAAAAGGTTGGCGTGCTCAGCGTGCCGGGCATAACCGACGCCGTAACCGAACCCGCCCAAGTAGAAGCTTTCGCTCAAGACCACGGCTATCCCGTGGCCGTCAAAGCTGCCTATGGCGGAGGCGGCCGGGGTATGAGGGTGATTGCCGAAGGCGACGACATCCAGGCAGCGCTGACCTCCGCAGCCCGCGAAGCTCTGTCTTCTTTTGGTCGCGACGAACTCTATCTGGAGCGCTACTTGCCAACTCCGCGCCACGTAGAGGTGCAGGTCTTGGCTGATGCGCACGGCAACTGCGTCTATCTGGGCACCAGAGACTGCTCGGCTCAGCGCCGCCACCAAAAGCTGGTAGAGGAAGCGCCTGCACCCGGCATCTCAGAGGAGATTTTGGCCGCCATGGGGGAAGCCGCGGTTAAGGTGGCCTTGGGCTGCAACTACCGCAATGCCGGCACCGTTGAGTTCCTCTACGATTCTGGCGATTTCTACTATCTGGAGATGAACACCCGACTTCAGGTGGAGCACCCCGTAACCGAAATGGTCTATAACCAAGACTTGGTGGCGCATCAAATTCGCATCTCCGATGGCGAGCCGCTGCCTTTTACCCAAGCCGACCTGTCGCCCGCAGGCCACGCCTTTGAAATTCGCATCAATGCCGAAGACCCAGCCAATGGAGCTTTCCTGCCTTCGCCAGGCACCATCACTTCCCTGCGCTTGCCCGACGGCTACGGCACCCGCTTTGACACCGGCTACGAAGCAGGCGATACCATAAGCCCCAACTATGACAATTTGATCGGCAAGCTGGTGTGCTGGGGCGCCGACCGCGAAACAGCCAGAAAGCGGACTTTGCGGGCTTTGTCTGAGATGTCAGTGGAGGGTGTCGCCACCACTATCCCCGCAGATATTGCCATTCTGGAACACCCAGACTTCATCAACTTGAGTCATTCCACCAAGTGGGTGGAAGAGACACTGGATTTGAGCGGCATTGAAGGGGCTGTGCTGGCGCGCCCCGACAGTGCCGACCCCGCAGCCCAGCCCAAAACGCTGGACATAGAGGTTGAAGCCAAGAAATTCTCCGTTACGGTTTGGCTGCCCAGCTCAGCCGACTCGACTGCCGCCCGCTCTAGGCGGGCATCTTCGGGGGCCGCGCTTGGCGGTGGTGGCAGCGGCACGGTAACCGTTCCCATGCAGGGCACAGTCATATCTGTGCTGGTGGCTGAAGGAGATGAAGTGGAAGAAGGGCAAACACTGCTCATCCTGGAAGCCATGAAAATGGAAAACAACATCAATGCTGGACGTGCCGGAGTGGTTAAGGAGGTGAGGGTCAGCGAGGGCGACACCGTCGGCAGCGGCGACACCGTGATAATTATTGAATAGCGGGATGCACTAAGCCGGAAGGAAATTCGGATCGATTGCTGGCTGAGCCCCAAACTAAAAAGAGCGTTATTCAGATGGGCAAATCACATGTATTTGAAATACAACCCGAAAATCATCCCGAAAGTTTTGTCTGCGGTTATCACCGAATCCGCAGAGCTTGTCTTTGACAATCCTCAAACATCATTTTTCCAACCGCTTGGGAAAGCGCGCGTTGAGCCAAATTTATATCCCTTAACTTCAAGTAGCATCCTTGACGGCACTTGACGGCACTTGCCAACTAGTTTGCAGCGTTTTCCCTGAGTGCTTCCAAGCATCTGTCTGGTGTGAAACTTGTGAGAGTTCCTTTGCGCTCATCAATGGGCAAAGATAGACAATAAAAAGCTGGCCGTTCGCCAGCTAGGAATTTGTCAATGAGTTGTGAAATTGCGGAATCTCCAAATTCTCTATTTACTTCTCTATTAATTCGGGCATGGCAAATTAATTCGTTATCGTTTATTTCCAGCGGGAGAGATTGAAAATCGAATATTTGAGGTACTTGAGAAAGATACCAAAGGGGGTGGTCAGGGTTGATATCGTCATTTTTTATTTCAATCTGCATGGATTGAAAATCAGTGATTTCAGAAATACTATAACCGGGGCGGTCGGCCTCGAAAATAGGTACGGCTTCTTGACACAACCTAGCCGCCGTGGAGGTGTTTTGGCTTGTGCTGCAACCAGTTACGGCTAGCAGCAAAGCCAAGGCTGCCATGATGGTGATGGTAGTTGTTTCCATAGGGGTTTCTGGACTAAAAGTCAGACCCATAGTTATTAAAGTTGTTCCCAGATGACAAGTCTTCTTGGGAGTGTCTCACCTGCTAGCCATCCAGCGAGTTCAATTGATAGTCTCTCAGCAGTTGCTGGTCTGACCTGACCATCTCGGCCACCAACTGCTCAAAGCTGAGCTGCGGCTTCCAGCCTAAAATCTGATAAGCCTTGGAAGCGTCAGCCACCAGGCAGTCCACATCGGCCGGGCGCTTTAGCTTGGGGTCGTGTCTCACATAGTTTTGCCAGTCCAAACCCACTTCGGCAAAAGCCAATTCGCAGAAGTCCCTGACTGAATGAGCCTCCCCTGTGCCAATCACATAGTCGGCAGGCTCGCTTTGCTGCAGCATCAGCCACATGGCCTCGGCATAATCGCCGGCAAAACCCCAGTCTCGCTTGGCTTCAAGGTTGCCCAGGCGCAGCTCGTCTTGCCAGCCGGCTGCTATGGCAGCTACCGCTTTGGTTATCTTGCGGGTAACAAAATTCTCACCTCGGCGGGGGCTTTCGTGGTTGAACAAAATTCCGCTGGCAGCAAATATGCCGTAAGCCTCGCGGTAGTTGACCGTTACGTGATGGGCATAGGTTTTGGCACAGCCGTAGGGCGAGCGGGGGTGGAACCGGGTGTCTTCGTTTTGGGGCGGGGCTGACAGACCGAACATTTCAGACGAAGAAGCCTGATAGAACTTGGCTTGCGGGGCCGCCGCCCGGATGGCTTCCAGCACTCTCAGAGCCCCCAGCCCAGTGACTTCGGCTGTCTGTTCGGCCACTCCAAAGGAAATGCCCACATCGCTTTGCGCTGCCAGATTGTAAACCTCATCGGGCTGGATTTCCTCAATTTGTTGGCGCAGGGACACGCCATCGGTCACGTCGCCATAGCGTAGATGAAGGCGTTCTCTGCCAGTTTTGATTTGATCCAGCCGCCAGTTGGAATGCAAGGGAGAAGACGAGCGCCGCAGGAGACCATAAACTTCGTAGTCTTTCTCCAACAACAACTCAGCCAAATAAGAACCGTCCTGCCCATTCACACCCGTTATGAAGGCCACTTTTTGCATAAGTTTTCAGGCTACTTGAAAATTATGAGAAAGCTTGGCTTTTGGCCTGCCAGTTGTGGCTTTCGGCACCCCCACCAAATTTTTCCAAAATTGTACTTTACAAGCAGCGGAATATATTATAGATTTGATTGATAGATGTCATAATCACATCTGCGTAAGTTTCATTTTGATGCTTCTAATCCTTGCAAAACAGCACCCAGCCACGTCCAAGCTTGCCCATGTCCACAAATCTTCCATATAAACGGTTGAAACCGACTGGTTTGCCACAACCTAGCGCAGTCAGTAGGCCACCACAACCCAACGCCGCCGGCTATTCGCCATACTCCAAAGCAACCAGATTCAAGCCAGCCGCTTTAGTCGCCACCGCCCTAGTTGCCGTCATTGGGATGTTGGCTGGGGTCTTGGGGCTAGCTACATCCTTGGCCACCACAGCCAGCGCACAGAACGTCTTGGCTCCAACTATCCACAACAACGAAACCGACACCCGCATACTCCAGTTGGCCCAGTCAGGCAGCTCAGCCAACCAAATCCTGAATGAGATATATCCCGACTCATCGGTGACCAACTCGGGAACTGCTTGGCTGCGAGTGTTTCTAGCCGACTCCACCTCCACCACCTTTACACCTGAGGGTTTGAACAGAGTCACTATTGACGATGAGACTTTGTTCCGTGCCACCCCCGGCACGCCCATCAGAATAACGCTGGAAAACGATCGCTGGTTGATCACCGGCCCAGATGACGTCTGCCCGGCAGGCGGCTGTGTTGGCGACACAGTGCGAGTTCTGTTTGCCACAGCCACTTCGGTCAGAGTGGCAGCCACGGGTAAAAGCTACTTCCACGGGCGGTTCACCCTCACCAAAAACAGCAACGGCAGCTACAAAATTGTGCTGGACTCCATCCGCCTTGACGACTATCTGAAAGGCCTTAACGTCAGCAACTGGGATTGGCCTGCTGAAGCCCTCAGAGCTCGTGCCATTGAAGCTCGCAGCTACATACTTTCCCAACACAACTCCCGCACCGCTAACCAGCTTTGGACTCAGCCGTTTGACATCTATTCCGCCGCTCCTGATTTGCCTTACTTGGGAGACGACATCGAACTGAACCCTTCAGCCAACGGTTGGATTCAAGCCATCAACGCCACGGCTGGCTTGGTGCTGTCTGATGGCTCGTCTGCGCCAGCGCCGCCGACTGCCAACCCGCCAGCCAGCAATCCGACTCCCTCCACTGATACGCCTGCCGCCACACCCGCGCCGGCGCCAGCCCCCGCGCCCACACCTGCCCCGACACCACTAAACAATGCTCCTGCCAGCTTTACATTTTCAGGCCGAGGCTGGGGACATGGAGTGGGCATGAGCCAATACGGTGCTTTCGGCCGAGCTGCTGCCGGGCACAGCTACCAGCAAATCCTCAATTTCTACTATCCGAATACTTCACTGGGCACGCAATCTGCTCCCGTAACCGACCTGCGCGTGTTCTTGACGTCAGCGCAATCCACTACATTCACCCCCCAAGGCAACGGGCAAGTGTATCTGGACGGGCAGCCGTTGTCGGCTGTGTCGCCGGGCACTGGCGTAGCTGTGCGACTGACTGGCAATGCCTGGCACATCTCAATCGGTGGAGCCAGCTTGTGCCCCGCCCAGGGCTGCGCTGGCCAGCGAGTCAACGTGGCCTTTGCGTCCAACTCCTCCATCGGCGTGGCGGCTACGGGGCGCAGTTACGCTCACGGGCGCATCACCCTTTCAAAGAAGTCGGGGGCGGAGTTCTACATCGTGCTGGACAGCATTTCAATGGAGGATTACCTGCTAGGCATAGCTGAAATGCCTTCGGATTGGCACATTGAAGCTCTGAAAGTTCAAGCTGTCGCTGCCCGATCCTATGCCTATGCGGTGCTGTTTGACCGACGCCAGAACCCAAGCTGGATTCTGCCTTTTGACATTTATGCCAACACTCAGGATCAGTTCTATGCTGGCGACACCAGGGAGAAGAGCCCGTATGCTGGCGGCTGGATACAGGCGGTGGCTTCCACGGCCAACCAAGTGCTGCTTTACAACGGCGGCTATGTGGTGGCTCACTACAGCTCCTCCAACGGCGGCTACATGAGCGAAGACACCTTCCGCTCCGTGGCCAATCGCAAACCATATCTGCAAGCCGCACCCGACAGCTATGACAACTACACCAACCCGTATTCCACTTGGCAAGTCACTTTTTCCAATGCCAGCCTCAGTTCCTGGCTGAACACCTACAACGACACTTATGTCGGCACGCTGCAAAGCATCACCATCGCCAATAACAGAAGTCCGTCGGGTCGGATCAACAGCGCTTCGGTTACTTTGGCAGGCAGCGCAGGCGTCAAAACGGTAAGCGGCTCCAGATTCTATGCTGTGGTGAATGCCGGCAGCATCCGCCATTTCAACGGCTATTCCCGCACTTTGCGCTCTACTTTGC
>JAPYNY010000037.1 GCA_028283145.1 Candidatus Hopanoidivorans cymbastelae | reverse complement strand
GTGGCGTTTTGACGGCTTGTGTCTGCCGTCTATGAATTGCTGGTAGTTGTGGTTGTCTATGCGTTTGAGGTAGCAGCCAGCAGCTACTATGCGTGTGTAGTTCCTGGTGACTTTGTAGTGACAGCCCATGGAGCCGTCATCCATCACCGCTTTAGGGCGTTGGCTATGGATGGCAGATGGCAGCCGAAATGATTTTCTTTTACCATAGTTGTTTCTCCCAGTTGATGTGGCAGTTGGTGTGTGGACTGGCAAGTTGTGAGCTTGCGTGGAGCCGTCAGCTAGTAGCCCTGCTGTGTTTCAGGTGGTGCTGAGCCTTGGCCACCTTGAACTCTCGCCTTTCCTTGGCTCGCCAAATCCACTACTAAGCTGAACTAATGCCCGCAACTGGAAAATCAGGCAACGTAGCTGACCAGTCGGAACTTATACAAGAGGGGTTGCGTGAAGTCGGCTTGACGCAAAAAGAGCTGAACATCATTTTGATGGCCGTCATTTCGGGCATGTTCTTGGCCACCTTGGACACCAGCATCATGAATGTGGCTTTGCCAGCCATTGTGGGAGATTTGGGTGGTTTGGAGCGCATTACCTGGGTTGTAACTTCCTATCTGGTAACGCTCACCATAGTTACTCCCATTTACGGCAAGCTGAGCGATATTTACGGCCGCAAGCTGACCTACCAAGTTGCCGCGACTATCTTCATAGTTTTTTCGGGATTGGCTGGCTTTTCAAATGAACTCTGGCAACTAGTGGTTTTGCGCGCCTTCCAAGGTGTCGGGGCGGGCGGGCTGATTGCCTTGCCGATGATCATCATGGGCGATTTGATACCACCGCGAGTCAGAGGGCGCTACATGGGTTATCTGTCTTCAGCTGTGGTGCTGTCGTCTCTGGCCGGGCCACTGGCCGGCGGGATCATCACCGACCAAGTCAGCTGGCGGCTGATTTTCTTCATCAATGTGCCAGTCGGCATTGCTTCAATGGTGGCGGTGCATCGTACATTCAACATTAAAACACCCAAAACAGTTCATTCCATAGACGGCATCGGGATATGGCTGTTGGTGCTGGCGCTCGGGCCAGGCCTGATCGGTCTGTCGCTGGGCGGCAACGAACTGGATTGGGGCGACCCGCTTTTTATTGGGCTGCTGGTGGTCAGCGCTGTGCTGCTGTTTGAGTTTGTGCTGTGGGAGCGCCTTCCGTCTGAGCCAATCCTGCCTTTGCATCTGTTCAACAACAAGGTGGTGGCGGTTTCGCTGAGCAATGTGTTCGTGATCGGTTTGGCCCTGTTTGCTGCGGGCCTGTTCGTGCCGATTTACCTTCAGGTGGTGAAAGGCGCTTCGGCGACTGAATCGGGATTGTTGACCTTGACGATGTCCATCGGGATGACAGTTGCCGCGTTTTTTTCGGGGCGGCTTATCACTCGTTGGCAGCGTTATAAAGGGTTTATCATCTTGGGCATGGTCTGCATGACCGTGGCTTTGCTGCTGATGTCAACTTTGACCCGGAATTCCTCAGTGTTTTTGGTGACGGTGTATATGTTGGTCTTGGGTTTTGGCTTGGGTTGCAGCTTGCCGCCGTATTCGCTGGTGATTCAAAATGCCGTGGCCTACAAGGATATCGGCGTGGCTTCTACCACCCTGAACTTCATCCGCTCAATCGGCACTTCGATCGGTGCCGCCGGTTTTGGTGCGTTGTTTTCCTCTCAGCTGTCGTCTGGCTTGAGGCAGCGTTTCCCCGATATAGCCGAAGCTGACGGTTTTGGAAACCTCACGGGCAGCCCCGAAGAGATAGCTGCCATTGAAGATTTGGTTGTGAGAGACGGCGTGATGGATGCTTTTGTGGAATCGGTGAGGCTGGTCTTCATTGTCGGCGCGATCGTCAGCGTTGTGGCTGTGATAGTCAGTTTTTTGCTGAAGGAAATACCGCTCAGGACTTCCCTGCGGGACAATGACGAACTGGAAGGGTTGGATTTAGGGTTGCGAGCCAGCAACAAGCCTTCGGGTGATTCCAGACACCGCTCCGCCCACCAGAATTCGGCTGCTCCGAGCCATGGCCATTCTGAGGTTCCGAGTCGTGGCCATCCTGCTGCTCCGGCCCATCCCGGCCAGAACTATCAATCTAACAGCAAGGAAAATGCACAACTGCAGGAATTGCCACAGCAGCAAATCCCGCACGGTTCCAAGCAGCTACCCGGAGCGGACTAGTCGGCCCGGCCTGGCACCGGTGTCGGTATCGTCTTGGCGGGTTATCTCTCCTGATACAACTGTGAAATCATAGCCTTTGGCTTTTTGCAGCAGGCGTTTGCTTTGCCCTGGCAAGTCTGTTGCCAACTCTGGCGGAAGCAAGCTTAGTTTCTCGTAGTCAATGATATTTACATCGGCTTTCTTGCCGACTTCCAGGGTGCCGCGGTCAATCAGGCCGTAAAGATGGGCCGTGTCGCGGGTTTGTTTGCGAACGATCAGCTCCAAGGGCAAAAGCTCGCCTCGGGTACGGTCTCTCGTCCAGTGAGTCAGTGCCCAAGTGGTCATTGAAGCATCGCAAATGGAGCCGCAGTGAGCGCCTCCGTCTGAAAGCCCCAGCACCCCGGCGGGGTGAAGCAGCATATTGTGAACCGCATCCAGGTTGCCCTCGCTGTAGTTGACAATGGGGAAAATCAGCAAGGCCTTGCCCTCGTCTTCCAGCAGCAGGTCATACAGCTTGGATTGAACCTCAACTCCGTCGGCCTCGGCTAGATAGGCCACGCTTTGCTCGGGGCCGGGTTCGTAGTCGGGGGGATTGCCCAGCACATAGATTCGCTGGAGCTGCGTGCCCATGTATTCGGCGAATTGGTTGTCGTAATTGACTTTTTCGGAGAGTATTTGCGCTTTTACATCGGGGCGGCGGAGTTGTGCCACTCGCTCGGGAAGCGGCAGGTGAGACAGAGCATCGTAGCTTGGACGCCCCACGAAGGCATTGTTGGTTTGAAGGCCTAGCAACACGCCAGTGGGTCGATTTGCCACTTGCGGATACACTTGCGCGCCCTGGCTGTTGGCTTGCTGCGATTTCTCCAGGAGCTCCCGGTAGAGGTCGGGAGCGACATCCACCTGCACCAAACCAAAACTGACCGGTCGCCCCATGGCAGCCGACAAACGGCACATCCAGTCCACCTCCTTATGGGGCGCTGCCAAGTCTTCACCCATGATGCCATTTGGCGCCAACTCAAAAATGCCGACGCCAGCATCTCGCAGTGCCTCGCCAAGTCCGAACAATTCATCTTCGGCAGCAAAAGTCCCAGGCACCGGCTCTCCGTCTAGCGCGCGGTGGGCTATGGTGCGAGAAGTCGACACGCCCAGAGCGCCTGCTTCCAAGGCTTCTTGTGTGATTTGGCGCATCTGGTCGATATTTTGCGGAGTGGCGGGTTCGTTGCGGGCTCCTCTTTCGCCCATGACATAGCCCCTGACAGCGCCATGTGCAATCTGAGCTCCGACATCCATGGAATAAGTCTTGGAAGCCAGGCAGTCCAGGTATTCGGGGAAGCTCTCCCACTGCCAGTCGATGCCTTCCGTCAAAGCAGCTCCGGGAATGTCCTCAACTCCTTCCATCAATTGAACCAGCCACTCCTGCGCACCTGGGCGTACAGGGGCAAAACCCACGCCGCAGTTGCCCATGACTACGGTGGTCACACCATGGGAAGCTGACGGCTCCAAAACGCTGTCCCATGTGGCTTGGCCATCGTAGTGAGTGTGGCAGTCTACAAAGCCTGGGGTGACCAATTTGCCTCCGGCGTCTATCGTGCGTGTTGCCGGGCCGGCAATGCTGGCTTCAACGGCTGCGATTTTTCCATCTTTGACGGCGATATCGGCTTGCTTGGCGGCTCCGCCTGTGCCGTCTATGACTGTGCCGTCCTTGATTATGAGGTCATGCATTTGATTATCCTTGTGATGTTGATTGAGTGTTCAATGGCTCGCAAGATGTTGCGCGGGCCAAAACAGACAGCCTCAGCGTCAATCTGAGACCGTCCCAACGCTGAACCTAAAGCACCCGCAGGCTAGGCACTGCAGGCTAGACAGTGTCTGGCACCTCTATCTCGCCGTCAATAATTTGCTGTTTGAACTCGTCCAGTTGGTCGGCAATGTCATCCACGAAGCCTCCTGTGGTGGAGTAGCCAACACCGTCGGAGGCCAGGTTGAATGTCTGTGCTCCGCTCAAGCAGTCTCCAGTGTTGGCGGCTGCGATCGTGTCGTAAACCGAAACGTCCACTCGCTTGAGCATGGATGTCAAAATGAACTCACGCAAGCTTTCATCGACGGTGTTGTACTGGTCGGAGTTAACTCCGATAGCCCAGACTTTTGACTCGTTGGTGTCTGAGTATTCCTTGGCTGCTTCAAACAGGCCAGCTCCCGAGCCTCCAGCTGCGTGGTAGATGATGTCAGCCCCATCGCTGTACATTCTTTCAGAGATGACCCTGGCTCCAGCTGGATCGTTGAAGCCGTCAAAATTAGGGGGCTCAGTGATGTATTGGGAATCAATTTGAATATTTGGATTGATCGCTTCCGCACCCGCTGTGAAGCCCGCTTCGAAACGCTGAATCAATTCATTATTGACGCCGCCGATGAAACCCAGCCTATTCGTCTGGGTCTTGAGAGCTGCGGCCGCGCCTACCAGGAACGAACCCTCGTGTTCAGCAAACAGCAGCATAGCAACGTTGTCAGTTGCCTCCTCAATAAATCCGTCCACAATCCCAAAACAAGTATCAGGATTG
>JAPYNY010000036.1 GCA_028283145.1 Candidatus Hopanoidivorans cymbastelae | reverse complement strand
TCTTTATGCTTAATGATATTCTACAGGATAGCTTAGATGATAATTTTTTGTCAAATGACAAAAACCTATTTTATGGGTATAAATCTGTTTTAAATGGAGCACTTCCATCTTTGAGGACTAATTCTATAATTGCATTGTTTGGGGATTTTAGTGCTATTGTGCATGTAAGATTTGTAAATTTAGAGATTCATGATTTTGCAGAAGGGAATGGATATATATCTGGGAAAATTACAATGCAATTTGAATATGCTATTGATATAGATGATTCTATTGTTCTAGTTGAAATAGAATTATGAAGCGTCCAACGTCTTACCCATCACCAAATCAGAATAATACACCTCACAAGCACCAACCTGGTGGAGATTGATGCTCAAAAACCAAGAAACAATTCCACCCAGATATTGGAATCTATGAATGCTACGGGACAGCACCCCATCGCACTCATTCAGCCTGACATTTCTGAGCGTTTGTATTTCGTCAGCACCTCGTGGGTTTGTAGCATGAACTCCTCTGTGGAACATCTCCTCTCCTTAGCCCGTCGGCTGCGCTTGGCTATCCGAGCGCACCTGCTATCACCGTCTGACAGACCGTGTGTATATTCTATAGGCTTCATCTAAGATGCCCAGAGATCTTTCCACTTCCTCTTGTTCGCCCAACAACTCGGATTCAGAGTCCGCACATCGTCTGCTGTGCGTAAAAGGAATGCGTAGTTTTCCTCGAAGTCGGATATTGGGCTGAAATACCCATACTGGACGGTTGCGTGTCCGAAGGGGAGACATTGGACGAAATCAGAGAAAACACCGCCCAAGCAGCTGCAGGCGTGTTTGACGCAATGGCAGAACGCCTGCTGTCCGGTCAGCTGGTTGGGTTTCCAACCCTGCTTGAAAATTTCACTATCTGAAACACACATCAAGAGCAGGTTTACAGCAAATCGATGCTGCACAATTTCTGGGCAATTTTGAACGAGATCAGCAGGCGAGCAGGAACAACAGAGACAACTCAAACGCAAGGCATTTATGAAACAGTTGTCGTATGAGACGAAAGCAGATGAGCTGGAATCTGTTCAAGAAAATCATGAAAGGAAGGGATAGATGTTTAGGAGGATTTCAGGCAGCCACCATATTACGGCCTACCCACCAATCCACTCGCCACACTTGCAGTCTGTGTCAGTTCTAGTTCACGGCAACCGGACTTTGAGCATAGGTGTTCACTCCAAACTCATGAAAAAAACTGGCATTACAGACGAAGATCTGCAGAAGAAACCATTTCTAGTTGCTAGCGGTGCAAACCCATAGAGGCGGCCAGCCAACCGCTGTAACCAGCACCAAACAGGCAGTCTCTGCATTGCTTTGCTAGTCCTGTCACGCTCTGTTTTGTCTTCGGTCTCTTCTAAGTGGACTACGTACTTAACTTACAGGTTTTAGGTTTTTGGGGTGGTAGCCAGATTTTTGAGGGAGTAATGTCAGACTATAATGGCGGTATGGCCGTAGGAAAGGAAATATATAGTTAACTTTCCCTTGTTAGATAGTGGAGGGGATTCTGGGCTTGTTTGGGGTGTGAGGAAAAATAAAGTTAATTGCGGTGGTCTGCTAACAAGCAGTTGACCCGAACAACTTGCTCAGCAGGATTTTCCGGCTAAACTAAATCTCGCTAAGGCAGTCTAGCTGTTTGCAGGACCGTCACCCAAGGCATAACAGTAGTTCTGAGCAAAAGCATGTATGGGCTATTTATATTGGACAATATCCAGTGGGCCAATATTTTATAGAATCACAGCGTAGAATACAATTCAGAGAAAGGAAAACTTCAATGAAAATGAGTGAAATTTCCATCTCTGAGATTTACATTCCAGAAAGCTATATCAGGAGGAGGATTGACAACTCCAGAGTACTGGTAAAAATAAAGAAAACATCTGACTCCAGTGCACTAATTACTAGAATAGAAAATGCTTGGGAAGCATATGACCCTGACAACATTTTGTTTGAGATTGATGGAAGAGAAAGACTTGGAACTGTGGACATTTTTGAAGATGACAACGGTACTGGATATACAATCGTGCTAACTGTAACTTGACTAATTTTACAAACGATCTGCTGAACATTGGTGATTGAGAGTCAACTGGCTTTAGGCGATTTTATGTCAACAAGCACTGACTCCAAGATCAGGCGAATCTCTTCTTCAAGGAGTTCTGGAGGGTAGTGCTCGGGGCGGTCGGCTGAACCAGGGCCTCTATCTGGCCAGCGTTTGCGAAGGGCTTTGACCAAAGACTTGAAGTTTTTCCCTTTGTAAATCACTGACCGGTCAGCTTCGGTGAGTTGCTCAAATAAGTGTCTGAGCGCGGTGCGCACTGGCAAAACTCTTATGCTAGCCCTGTAAGAAAGAGCATTGGCATGTCCGACACTTTGACCGAATGTAGAGATGGCATCTTCTAACTCCTGCTGTTGCAGCCAATACCCCATGCCGAAAAGGTATTTAACATCACTTTGCTGGTTGCGGACTTCGGGCTCCAGATTGGAGCGAAGAGACTGCCACTCTTGGCATAACTCCGACTCCGGATAGTCATGCTTGATACCCAGCCAACACTTCCAAGACATGGCCCGCCACAGCAACTGACGCCTCTCAGTTTCCAGAGCAGGAAGCTGCAAAATCCCAGAGTCCCGTACAACTCGCCCTACACTCCAAGTGCGCAAAAATTTCGGAGAGACGTCGGGGCACTGGTCCTTTAGGTCTTTCACCAGCTTCAGAGAATCGTCCAGCACCTCATCTAGTCTTTGGTCAAGTTCCTCAGCTTGTTCGCGATACTCTTCCCCGCCTAAAGAGTTGTCCCATTGCGTGACAATCCTGCTGAAAAAATTTCCCGACTTGTCCTGCTGCCACAATTTAACCGGCATCAGAGTTCCTCCCCCGCTAACAGACTCACCAAATTGGCAACCACAGACCGGCGGAGCCTAGCCAACTCAATAGTGTCGGGCTTGTCTTCATTTTGTCGCTCGCGCAGTGTAGTGATTTGCTCGGCAATAAGCTGCCACCTGCCGTCATCCTGGCGGTCGGGACGCTCAAGAAAATGAGCGTAACGACTTTCGTCACCAGAATCCTGAAAAGGCTCATACATCCAATCCAAATAGGCATCGGCTATCATTTCCAAAATCAAGGCAACTGACACATCATCACCATTGGAGGTTTGCTTTTTCACCAGTTGCGACATTTCATAGAAATGATGAGCCGGAGAATAGAGGAGATTATATGGTTCATCCTCCTGATCTGGCTTTTCAAGCTCCCAGAGCGGGAAAACAAAGTTGGCATCCTTGTTGGTTTCTTGACGTGAAATTTCAAAGGGTATGCGGCTGCCCTGCCCAGGTGGGTCAACTTGGAAGTAAATGCGTGCCGATTTAGAAGCGATCAGTTCCGGCTGCTTTGCCTCTGTCTGCACTCCGCTGGGCCGATTGGCTCGGTAGAGGTCCACATTGAGATAGTGGATGCCCGGCAGAAGAGAGAAAACCAAATCAGGCGGAATACTAGAAGGGAAGCCAGACAGCAAGCGCACTGTTTCCCGAAAGACTGTTTCCGTTGACTCGCTTTCGCCCAGCCTTTCAATTCCGCCAACTTCAACTGGCATCTTCTTCGCCAGCAGCAAAGACATCGGAGCATCCTCATACCCACGGCTGCTCGGAACACCCGATGCAACCAGAGCAGCATCCAGCAAGAGTTGTGCTGAAGAAAAGGTGCGGTTGGTCACATCAACGGTTATGGCTAATTTCTCATTGTGGTTGATCCGCTTTCTATTGGAGTTGTTCTGAATTACCGTTTTTACGTTGAGGGTGATTGGCTTTCGTGGCTTTGATGGAGGTGGATCATCTTCCACATATATGGAACGGCTGGCTCTTTTGATTTGAGAAGATTTGTAGCGAGCTGAGACAACCAGGCTGTATTTTCCTGGAGCGGGGCAGATGATGGCTTTGACAGCTTTAGCTTGAGACCCCTGAACGGCCGCAAAGCTTTCATACTCAGATTGATTCTGGACTACGACAAAATCGCCAAAACTTGCCGTGGCCTTGCCTTCTTCATCCAGCAAGCTTGGCTTGGCAGCAATTTGCTGCCTGTTGCCAGAAGGAGAGTGAAGAAACAGCAAGAAACTCAACTCGCGCTCTTTGACCGGTGGGGTTGATTGGCATGCAACACTCAGATTGCTCAGCATCTGCCCCCAATTCGCGCGGGTAGTGCCGCTGTTCGGATAGCCAACGTTGAACTTGAGAGACCAACTTGTATTGTTGGCGCCTCTGCCAAATGGAATTTCTCTGCCATCTGCTTGCTTGGTCAGCACCCTCAATGCATTTTCGGCAATTTCCCGCTCTCGCCTGGTGGCATCTGTGCGCTTTGAATGGTCAGAAGTCCAGCCATTGTCTTGACTGAATTCTTCCAGGCATTGTTTGATGGCCCCGACGATGTCTTTGACGAGCTTTGTACGGCGGTAAAATTTGTCGTGCTGGGGCGACTCGTAGGTTTTCTTGCGCAGCTCCCTGTCTAGTGCTGTGCTGAATTCAACAAACCCTCTGAACCCTTTTCTTTGCTCAGGAGGAATCAAGTCGGCAAATTCCTGCTTGGCGCCCAAGGTCTCAATCCATTGCTTGCCTCGGAAAATTTGCACCCCGTCATACTCGGCCTCCGAAGGGTCGGCTAGATGCTCGTATTCTTTGAAGGCTGGATTGTGGTGGAGGACTACCCTCTTGATCTCAAAGCCATCTTCAGGTTTTATGGGAATTGCGTTCTTTGTGAATGTCTGGACGTCCGGGCTGCTGCTGTTCAGGCTGGAAGGTTTCCAAAATTCCGACGCAGCCCATTCGGGAACACCCACAAAAGTGCGCTCTCCGCCCAACCCTGCGACTGAGATATTTACGTCCCCATCCTGGATTGCCCGCCACCAACAAAGTTCCAGCCACTTCTTTAGCTGGCCGCTCTGAAAAGCTGCGATGGCTTGATTGCTCAAATACGGTATGATGATTCTCGTGCCCACTTCAGACAGGGGCTCTAGCCTGAGTGAATAGATGAGATCTCTGTCTATTTCAAAGGCATCGGAACTGACGAGTTGCTTGGCTTCGTCTCCTAAAAATGGGGGTTGCCTGACAGTATCTGATGGGTTGGCATAGCGCACACCCAGACGATATTCGCCATCGGCAAGCAGAGTGTCATACAAAATCACCATACGACGCTGCATGTCATTCAGTTCCTTTGTGCGGTCGGGCTGGGAATGATACAGAAAAGCAGATTTGCCTTGCCCTCTTGAACCCAAGGCATCTTGGTCAACCTTGGTGTAGCCATGGCCTTCAAATGCCGCCCAGTCATCGCCTTGCCTTATCTGCCCGCCTGTGATTTTTAGCTCAGCTGGGGTGGGAATGCGTCCAGCTAGACCCGATGTGCCCCAGTCTGTAATCGTCAGCATATAGCCGTGAGCAATGCCCGGAACTGGCCTTGGATAGAGGCGATATTCCACTGAGACCGGGCCGCCCTGCCCGGCGTCTTTTGAATTCTGGATAGGTTCTTGAGCCAAAGCTCGGATCGGGCCCATCCTGTAACCGTCAATCGTGTTATTGACGATCTGCACCATATGGGTGGGCGTGGGGACGTATTGTTGTTGTGTCATGAGGCTGTGTGGGCTGTCGGGGTGGGCTGATTATGTTTCGGGGTTTAGATGGCTTGTGATATTATCGTGCATTTTAATTCAAATCAGCCTAGGCAAGCGTGGCTAAGCAAACGCAACTAGCCGAGTGCGGCTAAGCAAACGCACGACCATGGCTGGACGAGCACGACCTGCTGGCTGCGGTTCGCGGACGGGGTGCGCTGCTGAGTTTGCGTCAGTGGCCGAGTGGGCGGTAGGGGGCCATGCCTTGACTTGGCTACGGCTGAGTTGCCAGCGGTGCCGGGGGTTCTTTTCCATCAATAAAGGTGCTGCCAAGCAGTTATCTAAGATCGGCGTGCGCAAGTGGCTGGCGGCAATTTGCATGATGGCAACCAACCATTAAGGGGCTACCCAGCAGGAAACTAGCCCATTATCAGGGACCACACAGAAATCTGCTATACTTAGGATAAACAAGAGCAAGGAATATGGCTATACTGAGATACTAGGTACTGTCCTAAACGTCACAAAATTTTGTAGAAGTTTATTTTTGTTTTAGTGTCTTGTCTACTCGGTGAATACCTAAACCCAAAGGAGGCAAAAGAATGCACAAAAATAGCTCAGAGGAAAACCTGCTTTTGCTTTGCAGTCTTGAGGGGGAGCGTTTTGGAAATCATGCTGTATCTCTGGATGTGCTAAGCGAATTTTTGCTATTCGAAGAGTTGATCAGAAAAGTAGCTAGACTCAAGTTTTTGGAGGATAGCTCCGACAGTCAGTTCGTTTCGAAAGAATTTCTCAGTGGCATTGCTCTGAAACTTACAGAAGTTAGAGAAAACAGCACCAGTCTTAGTCTAATTTCTACTGACAGGGGCAATGGATTATTTCCAGCTACAGACTATGACTATTACAAACAAGCTCTGGATGAGATTATTGACATCATCAAGGATCCGAAATCAACCTCAATTCTATTTCTGCAACTACCTGAAGAAATTTTAAATTTATTTGTCAGATTTAGTAAAATTTTGAGAGACAACGAAAAAATGGAAATTTCAACTCCCAGCCAAAATGGTAAATCAGCATCTTTAACAGCAGAAAAATGCAAATTATTATTATCTAGATTAACTCCAAAAAAAATTAATGAAGAAATAACTATTCGTGGACTTGTTTCTGAAGCCGATCAGGAAAAAATGACTTTTAAGATTCAGTTAGCAACTGGGCAAAGCTTAAAAGCTCCTATACCTCAAGGGCAGCTTGAGAAAATATTGAAATTGTTCAATGATTACAAAAAAAGAGCAGTAGCTTCATTTAATGGTACTGCCAAATATAACCATATGCATAAGCTCTTAGAATTTAATCAAATTAAACACATAAGTATTTTGAACCCGTTAAATGTGGAACTTCAAATAGATGATTTAAAGAATCTAAAAGACGGCTGGCTAAATGGGGAAGGTTTGACTCTTAATCATGATGATTTGAATTGGCTATCCCAAGCTTTCACAGAAAATTATTTTGGTGATTTGCCTTTGCCATATCTTTATCCCACAGTTGAGGGTGATGTGCAAGCCGAATGGCATTTGCAACCATGGGACGCTTCAGTTGAAATCAATATGGAAAAGCATGTTGGGTTATGGTATTTATTGAATTTAGAAACTGAAAAAGAGGAAGAGCGTGAGTTGGACTTGGATGATAGAGAATGCTGGGAGTGGTTAGCAGGCCGGCTACGTTCACTAACGAATAATAAAAATGACTCCTGAAACTATCTTGTACCGCCAAATACATGAGTCGTGGATAAAAAATAGCAGACCGACTTCACAAGCTTTTAAACCAACCCCAAAGGATAACAACCGCTTGTCTGTTCACTATGGTGCAATGTTAACAGCAGAGGAAGCTTGGCTTTACTATACAAAGCAACTCCAGTTGGATTCTGGAGGTGTTGTAGCAGTCACGGTGGCTGAATGCAATTTCTTGGATTTACCGGTAGAGCCTGACGCTGTTTCACTTGCAAAATCTGATAGCATAAGACACGCTGAAATTAATTTTGAGAGTTTCTCAGGAAATACCCTCAAAAAGAAAGCTAGGCAGTTGAGAGAGTTCGCTATGCAGCGCGGGTGGCTGTATCAGCCTAAGCGATAGCAATTGGGGAACTATATTTTTAACTTACTTTTGTATGGGTGTCGTCTTGGGATTAATGTTTTCTGTGGCAAGAGGTTCAGGTCTAGCAGCACGTGAGGGTGCTGCCGTGCGAGTTATACCATGGCACCCACTGAGGGCGGGAGTGTCGCAGCAGCAAGTTGGAGTAGGGGTGAAAAACTGACTTGTGCACGCTTTCTTGCTATAATTGAAATGTGAAGTCACCGCCTACGCCACTTGATTTCCTGTTGAGGCCTATTCGCTTATCTGCTTGGCTGGTGTAATTACAAACAGGCAGGAGTTAGTTGCTGTCGTTGAGGAAGGAACTCGTAACAAACTAGGTGCATTGAAATCTATGTATGCTGATTTGGCTAATGCTGAAAACCCTAATGACTATCTATGTTGTGGACATGTCTAAGAAAACAGGCATTGAATCTGAATATCTCCAGCAGATCATGTCCATCATAAATTCCAGAAACAACTCGGCTAAAGCTTGGCTGTTCGGAAGCCGAGCTAAAGGAACCCATAAACCAACCAGCGACATAGATATTATCGTTGACGTTGACACGGATAATACCCTATGGTTTGGGGTGGAAGTCGTCAGGATGAATAGAGACTGCGAGAACACCGAAATCCCTTATTTTGTTGACATACATTGCTGGCATAAGATAGACGAAACATGGAAGCCAGACATAGAAAAGCACTGGATGCCTCTTATCCAGTAGAACTTTAAGACACTCTGTCGGCCTGCAGCCCTGCGGAGTGGTGGCTGCGGCTTGGTGGACAGACCCGCTTATGTCCCTGCACGGAGCCAGCGGAACAAGAGCCATCTGAAAATCTACGGGAGGCAAATCACAGAGTGGGCGGTGGCAAGGGTGCCGGTCTCTCCGTAATAGGATGCGCCCCCACCCCTGCTGCCCAGCCAAAAATCGGCAAGTTAAGTACACAAATCCCTAAATTTTCAATTTACTTATGTTTTCTACGATTTTTCCGTATAAAATCAGATTTAAGGAGGAAAATCCAATGTCAAATCCAAATAGCGCTCTTATTTCATTCAGGTTTGAAAACGTGCACTCATATCGCGATGAGTTCATTTTCTCAATGGCAGCCACCCGTCTGGCTGAAAAACACGTCCCCAGGGAGTTCCCAACCACCCAGGCAAAACCAACTAAAATTCTCCCTGCGGCTGGCATCTACGGCGCCAACGCTTCAGGCAAAACCAACTTTCTCCAAGCCATGGACGACATGCGCCGATTTGTTTTGCGCCCCCTAGAAACAGTGCGCAGGCCTATCCGCCGCAAGCCCTTCCTGCTTGAGCCTGAAACTGCCAAAAAACCTTCGCACTTCAGGGTGGATCTGCTCATAGACGGGGTGACTTGGCTTTACGGTTTTGCGCTGGACGATGAAAAAATCCATAGCGAATTTGCCTATCACTACCCCAAGGGGCGCCAAGCCCTGCTGTTTGAACGCGAAGGCGAGTCAATTCGCTTCGGCCCGTCTTTCCGCACAGCAGGCAAACAACTTCAAAAAGTAACACGGGCTGACAATCTGCTACTTTCCATGTCGGGATTCTGCGATTACGAAACTTTGGCCCCGCTCTACGGATGGTTTAGAAACAACTTGTTTCTAGCCGATTCCAGCAATCTTGAAGAGCGCAGCTTGTTTACGGCTCACCTGCTAACCCAGGAGTCATCACGCAAGCGAGTGCTGCAACTGCTGGCAGCAGCCGACCTTGGCGTGGCAGACGCAGTAATGAGATTTGACCAGTTGCCACCCAAGCTAGCGGAGAGTTTGCAACAGGTGCTACATAGTCTTGAAGGGTATGAACCTTACGATGGCGCCGAAAAGTGGAACGGCATGGAAGCACCGCAATTAAAGCTGCAAGACCTGCTGAAGCTGTCGCACGCCACCCAAAACGGCCCAGTCACCCTAAAGTTGGAGGACGAGTCCAAGGGAACGCTGGCTTGGTTTGGTCTGGTCGGCAAGCTGATAGACGCGTTTGAGCACGGGAGAGTGCTGCTGGTGGACGAGCTTGACACCAGTCTGCATCCCAACTTGGTTCAGGAAATCGTGTCAATGTTCCAAGAAGAAGACATCAACAGGCGTTTTGCGCAACTGATCTTCAACACCCATGACACCGTGCTGCTGGGCGACAGCTCAATCCGCACTTTAGGCAGGGATCAGATTTGGCTAGTGGAAAAGGGCGAAGACGGCGCTTCAGAAATGTTTGCGGTGGCCGACTTCAAAACCCGCAACGACGAAGCCATGGAATTCCAATACCGGACGGGTAGCTACGGTGCCGCTCCCAATTTATCTCTAAGTGACCTCTACTTTGGAGTCTTGCCAGCAGTCCAATGACTAAACCAAGAGATTATTCCTCAAGATCCATCTCAGGGCGTAGCGCAGGAAAACCGAAAATATACATCTACTCTGAAGGCAGAGTAACTGAAAAGATATATCTGAATTCCTTCAAAAGTCGCGGGGCTAGAACTATCATCTATCGAAAATTGGGGGCAGACCCTGTAAGCTTGCTGAAAGCCGCGAAAAAAGGCAGAAAAGAACTTCAACACAAGGGAAGCGAATTCTGGTGCGTTTTTGATGTGGATGAACGCTGGCAAGAAATTCCGCGAATGCTTTCTGAAGCGGAGCGGGCGGGCGTCAGCGTGGCTGTTTCAAATCCTTGCTTTGAACTTTGGCTTCTGCTCCATAGATATGACCAGCACGCTTTCATTGATCGCAAAGAAGCGCAAAAACTGGCTGATGAGCAGGCCATCCTTGACGGAAAGTTGCCTCGGCAAAGCTTTTTAGACGAAACCGAGACTCGCAAACTGTATCTTGAGGCAAAGAAACGCGCCATAGCTTTGGAGCAGCAACACAGAGCCAACGGAAACTCAGACTTTCACAACCCAAGCAGCAACGTCTGGAAGCTGATTGACAGCATCCTGGATTTGTCTGAGTAGGGCTGGCTGGGGGGGGTGGGCGCCTAGGCAGGAAAGTTGACTGGTTGTCAGTGCTTGGCTAATGGCGCCTAGCTGTTGGCCAGGTTCGTCTCAGGCGTTTTGAAACTGAATTATACGTTTTGAAGCGCAGCGATGTCTATCTTTTTCATCTGCAGCATGGCCTGCATCGCCCGCTCTGATTTGGCAGGGTCATTGCCACTCAGAATTTCGCCTAGGGCTTTAGGGATAATCTGCCAGCTCATTCCGAAGCGATCTTGAACCCAGCCGCAGTTCATCTCCTCGCCCCCTGCCGACAGCGCATCCCAGAGCCGGTCTAATTCGGCTTGGTCTTCGCAACTGACCACAATGGAAGCTGCTGGTGAAAGCTGGTAGTTCGGCCCGCCGTTGAGGGCTGTGAAGGGCACCCTGCAAAGCTTGAAATGAACCATCAAGACATCGCCTGGCTTGCCGCCTGGAGTCTCTGAGGCAAAATATTCCACCGAAGTAATCTCAGAATCGGACAGCAGCGACACATATAGTTCCGCCGCCTCCAGCCCGACTTTGTCAAACCACAGGCAGGTGGTTATTTTTGAGTTGTCGGGGCTGTTCGGGGTGTCGGAATTGTCGGGACTGTCAACTGCGGCAGCATCAGCGGCAATCTGCTGGCTCATTTTTTCCTCCGTATACTCATCTTTTTCCTCCCTATAGAAAGTAGTGAGAAAGTAGTGTTGCTGAGTGAAGGCGTTAACTTGGCAGTATTGCTCGGCACCGGCGTTATTCGGCTGCCAGCACCACTTTCGGTCGCAACTGGCCATTGCGCTTAATGAAGACAGCCAGAAGATTGCCGGCTGGGTCTTGCACGGCAAATGGCTGCTCAGGCTGGTCTATGCCTGCGATTTCCCTGTCTGGCAGGCAACGACCGTGCTGAACATCCACAACTTCGCTGCCTTCCACTATCAGACTGGGATAGTCAGCCAACCCCTGCGCTGGAGACAAAATGGGTGCCGGGCGCACAGACAACTCTTCAATCTGGACTGCTTGATGAATCTGAAACGACCCGACTTCCAAGCGGCGCAGCGACCCAAGATAGGCACCTCCGCCCAGAGCCTTGCCGATGTCTGCCGCCAAAGTTCTAATGTAGGTGCCTTTGCCGCAGCGCACATCCAGCTTGGCGACAAGCCCCGGAAGGTGCGAAGCACTAACTTCAATGCTGTGGATTTCCACCTGCCTGGGTGCGCGCTCCACCTCTTGGCCTTGCCGTGCAAGCTCGTGCAGGCGCTTGCCCTTCACCCTCACGGCCGAATACATTGGAGGGATTTGGCTTATCTCCCCCACAAACTTGCGGGCTGCCTGTTTCACATCCGAGAGTTCCACGCCAGCCATGTCATATATGCCGACAACTGCGCCTTCAGCATCTTGCGTGGCTGTCTCCATGCCGAATACCACATCGGCCACATAGCGTTTGGGCAAGTCGGTGATGAACCCCAGCAGGCGAGTAACCCTGCCCACGCCCAACACCATCAGGCCAGTTGCGGCTGGGTCTAACGTGCCCGAATGCCCCACTTTTTTCATGCCTAGGTGCCGGCGGGCTTGGACGATAACGTCGTGGGAAGTCATCCCTCGCGGTTTGTCTATCACCACAAATCCGTGGAACATGGTGCTAGCGTGGATTGTTTTTGGGGTTGGGGCTGTCTTGGGGGTTATGACTGTCTTTGTGGCCCAGGCCATCTTCAGGGTTTAGATTGCGCAGAATCTGCTCGATGTGTGCTCCGTGCTGAAAGCTTTCGTCGGGAAGGAAAATCAACTCGGGAATCCGTCGCAGGTGAGCTTGTTTTGCCATCGCCTTGCGGAAACTGCGGATGTGCTCGGACAGGGCTTCGGATGTCTGGGCTTGGACTTCGCTCAGGGTGAGGCTGGTGTGGGCCGTGAGGTCGCCACGAGCCGCTGGGCCAGTTTGCTCCGTCTGCTCCCAGTCGGCCCCACCCCACTCAAGCGAACTGAAATACACCTGCGCCCGATTCAGATCCTTGTCAACCTCAACCGCCGAGAAAAACACGAATTCCAGCGCTGGGTCTTCAATCGTCTCTAATTCCTCTGCCAGAATCTCCAACAATAAGGAGCGCAGGCGGTCGGTGCGGTCATACCCTCGTCGGCTGGCGATTTTGCCACCTCCCAGAATCTAGACGACGGACGGCACGGCAGCCAAAACCGCTGGGCGCGGCCTAGCCTGGCACAGCTTGGGCAGGCGCAAAACCGCTGGGCGCAATTCAGGTGGACGCAAAACCGCTGGGTGCAACTTGGATGGGCGCAACCCAACCCAGCGCAACCCAATCCAGCACAGCCTAACCTCGCGCAATTTCGTGCTCTTCAAAAGTCTCGATGATGTCGCCGGGCTTGAGGTCTTGGAAATCAGACAGACCAATGCCGCATTCCAACCCCGCCAGAACTTCATTGGCATCGGACTCAAAGCGCTTCAGGCTCTTGATGGCGCCACGCCAAATAATAGTGCCATCACGCAAGAACCGCACCTGCGATCCCCTCCTGACCGCACCGCTGCTGACAAAACAACCAGCCACCTTGCCAACCTTGCTAATCCTGTAGACTTGGCGCACTTCAGCTTCACCCGTAACCCGCTCTTCAATCTCAGGCTTCAACATGCCAAGCAGGGCATTTTCCACGTCTTCGGTCACCTTGTATATCACTTCATACAGGCGAACGTCCACATCCTCCTTGACGGCCAACTGGCGTGAATTGGAATCGGGGCGCACATTGAAACCGACGATCGTAGCGTTTGAAGCCAAAGCCAGCTGGACGTCATTTTCAGTAATCCCGCCTACGCCCTGACGCACGAAAGACAGCTTCAAATGGTCGCGCTCCAGCTTCTTCAGGCTTGAGGCCAACGCTTCCATAGAGCCGTGCACATCGGCTTTGATCACCAAATTGAGCGTTACCGTCTCACCCGCGGAGATGCTAGTGAAAATGTCTTCCAGACGGGCGCCGACTGCACGGGCGCCAATGTCGCGCCCCAAATCGGAGGCTTTGAGACGTTTCGCCCTAGCCGAACCCACTTTTTCAGCTACCCTTTGAGACGGGGCTACGGCGAATTCATCCCCTGCTGCAGCCACATCTGAAAGCCCCAGCACCTGCACTGGCGTGCTCGGCCCAACAGCTTTGATTTTTCTGCCGTTCTCGTCCAGCAAAGCCCTGACTCTTCCCCACACAGCCCCCGCCACCACCGGGTCGCCAACTTTCAAGGTGCCTTCCAGCACAAGCAACGTAGCCACGGGGCCACGACCTATGTCTTTATGCGACTCCAATACAACTCCTGTAGCACGCTGCTCCTCGGGAGCCACCAACTCCTGGATTTCAGCTTGAAGCAGGATGGATTCAAGCAGCGACTCCAAGCCATTTCCGTTCAGGGCGGAAATCTCCTCCATGACTGTCTCACCGCCCCAAGCTTCAGGCACCAGTCCTTTTTCGGAAAGCTGTTGGCGGACACGGTCGGGGTTGACTCCCTCCTTGTCCATCTTGTTGATAGCCACCAGTATGGGAACTTCGGCAGCTTTAGCGTGGGCAATAGCTTCTTCGGTCTGTGGCATCAAGCCATCATCAGCAGCCACCACCAGCACCACCAAGTCAGTTATATTGGCCCCGCGGGTGCGCATGGCGGTAAAGGCTTCATGGCCGGGAGTGTCAATAAACGTAACGGAGTGCCCGTTGCGCTCCACATGATAGGCTCCGATGTGCTGGGTGATGCCCCCGGCTTCATCTGAGACCACGTTGGTCTCCCTGATAGCATCCAGCAGAGTCGTCTTGCCGTGATCAACATGGCCCATGACAGTTACGATTGGCGGGCGTGGTGAGAGTTGTTCGTCCTCTTCTTCATAGGCAGGCAGCTCAAGCAACTCCTGCAGCTCGGCTTCATGCTCCTGCTCCAAATCTACAATCTTGACTCTGGCGCCAATGTCTTCGGCATATAGCTCGATGAGGTCGTCTGAGAGTGGCTTGGCAGCGGCGATCATCTCATTTTGATCCATGAAGTATTTGACCATGTCGCCTGGGGTGCGGTTGAGCAGCGGAGCGATTTGCTGCGCGGTGCTGTGGCGGGCGATTTCCACAATTTCTTGCGGCACGGGCGCGCTGGCCAATGAAGAGATGGCATCACGCTGATCCAACGGCCGCAAATCTTCCACTGAGCGGCGGCGACGACGGCTGCCTTTGCGGCGGCGCGGGGCGGGGCGGAATTGTGTGCTGCTGCCTTTGCCTGTTTTGCCTTTTCCGCCTTGAGGCGATGTTGGCATGCGTGTTTTTTGCGGAGTGAAGACGGCATCAACACGGCTAGCGGCACGGCGCGGCTGGCGGCGGCGCGCGGCAGGGCTGGCTTCGCTTGGCGTCTGGCCTGGCGCGGTTCTGGACGGGCGGCCTCGGCCTCGGGGTGTGCCCGGCACCAAGACCTTTCCGTCGACCATTATGGCTCTGGAGCGACCCGGCGGGGGTGGGATTGGCTTGCCGGTGGGCGACACTGGATTAGCGCGCGCTGGATCTGGGCGCGAGGAAATCTTTTGGCGGGCATCATCAGAGCTGATCACTTGGCTGGTTTTTCGCCCTGTCTTGGGTTTGGAGGTGGTTGGGCTGTGTTGGCGGTTGGATTCTGTTGCTTTGGCTTTGGTCGGAGTTGAAGCGGCAGAAGCAGCCAGTGGCTCGGCTTCGGCTGCTGGAATTTTGGCGTCTTGGGCTGTCGGCACAGACGGGATCTCGATCCCGTCGGAAGGTGTATGAGTGGTCTCCGGAGATGTGGGCTGGGCCGAAACGACAGAAGATGCTTCGGGCGAAGCTGCCCGCTCGGCAGCGGATTCGGCAGCCTTGTCTACAACCTCGGCAGCAGCAGGTTCGGTTGCATCAGTTTGAGACGGTGCAACCTCCGCAGTTTCAAACTCGGCAGCTTCAGAGGTGGCTACTTCAAGAACAGCCTCTTGGGTCTCAGAAATTGACTCGGAAATTACCCTCTCGGGAGTTTCTTGTTCAGTGGTTTGGGTCTCAGGGATTTCTGGAGTTGAGACAGTTTCAACAACGGTTTCGATCGCCTGCTGGGTAGCTTCGCCGTCTAGCTCTTCAACTGCTTCGGAGATGCGATCCCGCCCTGTTCTACCGACAGTTGTGTTACGTCCTGTGCGGCCTGACGGTCTGGCTGTGCGTGCTGGGCGCTCACGTCTGGGGCGCCGGCTGGGAGGCCGACGCTGAGTTCGGCGATTGGTGGCAGTTGCGGTGGCGACAGCTGAGTCTGCAGCTCTGCTGACCAAACCGTCACGCTCGGCTCGGCGTCGAACTCTCTCAGCCTGAGCCGCCATCAAGCTAGATGAAATTTTCAGGTCGCCGTCGCCGCCTCCGATGTTGAGGGCATGACATAGATCAAGACAGACCTGGTTGTCTATCCCTAGCTCTTTAGACAGCTCGTAAACTCGGACTCTTCCAGACATCGCCACCTCTGACTACGCCTCTGAAGTCTCGCGCACAGATGCAGCAGATGCGTTCTGCGGCTGTTGCGCTTGTTGCGCAGTGCCCGAACCGAGGTCTTTCGCACCCAAGCCTTGGCTGTCTGCGCCTGCCAAGTTCTGTTCAGCATCGCCCGCGGCAACGCTGGCACCTCTCGCGTCGCTGCCATCCACGGCACCACTGCTACCCACCGCGTCGCTACCATCCAAAACATCTGTGTTTTGACTTACCGAAGCAGAATCCGCACCGCCAGCCAGATCGTCCAAGTCAAGTCCTTGCTCCTCAGCTACTTGAGTTTCGCTTTTGATCTCAATACGATAGCCAGTCAGCCGCGCTGCCAAGCGAGCATTCTGGCCCTCTTTGCCGATGGCCAACGAAAGCTGAAAATCGTGAACCACCACTTCGGCGGTGTTGTCTTCCTCATCAATCTCAACTTGTTTGACTTTGGCCGGCGACAGCGCCCGCATGACATACTCGGCAGGATCTTCGGAAAACGGAACGATGTCAATTTTTTCGCCGCGCAACTCATTCACGATGCCACGCACCCTGGTGCCCCGTGCGCCCACGCAAGCGCCCACAGGGTCAACATTTTCATCATTGGAATAGACAGCAATTTTGGTGCGATGGCCTGGTTCTCTAGCGCAAGCCACAATCTCAACCACGCCCTCCACAACTTCGGGAACTTCAAGTTCAAACAGCCTGCGGATAAGGCCTGGATGCGTGCGGCTGACTACAATCTGCGGGCCTCTGTCGGAACGGCGAACTTCCACCAGATAAGCCTTGAGGCGGGTGTTGGCTTCCAAATGCTCAAACGGCACCTGCTCAGCCCTAGGCAGCAGCGCCTCAGCCCCACCCAAGTTCAACATCGTGTAGCGGGCATCTGTCTGCTGGATGATGCCTGTTACGATATCGCCTTCGCGTCCGGCATACTCAAAATATTTTTGCTCATTTTCGGCTTGACGCACTTGCTCGGCCATGACATCACGGAAAGTTTTGGCAGCGATACGCCCGAATTCCTCGTCATCGGGGGTGTCGTCAAACTCATCGCCGGCAGGGTTGCCATCCTCATCTGAATCTTGGACGTAAATGGCAAAACGCCAAGTCTGGAGGTCGATCTCTGCTCTCGCATATTCATAAGCACCCGGAAGACTTTTATAGGCCGATTCCAACGCCAACACAAACGCCTCAGCCAGTTTGCGAAGCTCAATCCCTTTCTCTTTGGAAAGAGCCTCCATTGATTCCTTCATCTCTTCAATGTTCATGCTGCTCCTCCATCAATTGAACTGCTTCGTCGGTGTGTGTTGCCCTGGCTGGACGAACCGCCCTGGCGATGCGAACCGCTCCGACTGGGCGAACCGCCTTGGCGATGCGAACCGCTCCGATTGGGCTCTTCCCTTCCAGCCGGCCAGACAAAAACCGTCTGCGCGCGGGCAATCTCTGCATATGGAATGGTTTGCACAGCTCCCTCAGGGTAGCCACCGCTAGCAGAGTCGTCATCGGCGGAGCCACCATCAGCAGAGCCACCCAAGTCAGCGGCATACTTCAAGCTCAACTTCAGGGTTACTGATTGCTGGTCGGCATCTATAATGGTGCCCTGCAGCCGAGTTTGCCCATCTGTAAGCTTGACGGTTGCAGCGCAGCCGATGGATTTGGCGTAATGCTCAGGTCGGCGCAGGCGCCGTTCCAAGCCAGGGCTTGAGACCTCCAAGGTATATCTGCTGGGTATAGGGTCGTGGATGTCCAACTCCTGAGAAATGGTGCGAGACACAGTGGACAGCAGGGTTGTATCTATGCCACCTGGCGCATCAACGGTTATTTTGAGACGACCACCACCCCAAACAATGTCAAAGAGTTCTACGCCAAAATCCTCCAGCAGAGGTTCTATCAGGATGCGCACTTCGTTTTCCAAATTCATTGTTGTGGGCTCTTTGATTTGAGGAATGAGGGTCTCCTTTGGCTTCTGGTGTTTTTCAAGTTATGCGAGGTTATTCCCAAGGCAGTTGCTCAACCAACGCGCCAGCGTAAAAAAGGCGCGGGCATCGTGCCCACGCCTCAAACCGCTCTATGGCGCCAGTAAATGTCTGCCCGATGAATATCCTGTTATCAATTATAGCTACAAGCCTGGCATTTCACAATGGGAAATTTCGGCTTGCTGTAAAGAGCAGCTGAAAGCCGTCTGCTAATCTGGAGATACCGCCCAAAATATGGCGCAATCTGACTGAATTCAGGAGAACCCTATGGCAATTGCGAATCACCCAACTCACCCGGATGTCAGCCTGCTTGACGGGCACTGGTATGCGAATGAGCCGCATGACACTTGGACGTGGATGCGACACAACGCCCCGGTTTATTATGACGAGCCCTGTGATACCTGGGCCATAATGCGCTATGAGGATGTCCTCGCGATAGAAAAAGACGCTAAAACTTTCTCCAGCTACCGCTCGCCTCGTCCACACGGCGACCCGCTGCCCATGATGATTTCCATGGACGACCCGGAACATTTGCGCCGGCGCATGCTGGTGAACCGGGGCTTCACCCCTAAACGCGTGCGCGACAAAGAGCCGGAAATCCGGGCTATCTGCAATGAGATCATCGACAAGGTCTGCGAGTTGGGAGAGTGCGACTTCGTCTGGGACATTGCCGCTCCCCTGCCTTTGATTTTGATTGGCGACATGCTGGGCTTTCCGCGCGAAGCCTACAGCAATTTGCTGCATTGGTCGGACGATTTGATTCGCGGCACGACAGCCACCAACCCCGAAGCTTCGGAAAAAGCAGCCTTAGCGGGCCTGGCCTATCGGGAATTCCAGTTGGGCATCATTGCCGACCGCAGAGCTAAGGAGCCTCAGCCAGATTTGGTAAGCATTTTGTGCCACGCCGAGATGAATGGCGAAAAGCTGGACGACGAGTCGCTGATTCAAGAAACGTTGCTCATCCTGATTGGTGGAGACGAGACGACGCGCCATGTCATTTCTGGTGGCATGTTGGCTCTGATGGAGCACCCGCAGGAGCGAGCCAAGTTGATGGCCAACCGCCACGATGCAGCCTATGTGGTGCGGGCGGTGGAGGAGTTGTTGCGCTGGGTTACGCCTATCAAGAACATGTCTCGCACCGCAATGGCAGATGTGGAGATGCGCGGCCAGACCATCGAGGAAGGGGACCAGTTGGTGCTGATGTATCCTTCGGCGAATCGGGATGAGGAGATTTTTGCCGAGCCCTTTAAGTTTGATGTGAAACGCGAGACCAACAACCATCTGGCGTTTGGATTTGGGACCCACTTTTGCCTAGGGGCTTCGCTGGCGAGGCTGGAACTGAAGGTTATGTTCCAGCAACTGATGGAGCGCCTGCCCGACTTGCAACTGAAGGATGGGGCCGAACTTCCCTTGCGCGACTCCAACTTCATTGTCGGGCCTGAAGCCATGCCGGTCAGCTTTACGCCCACGGCCAAGGCAGGGGCTTGAGGCCTGGGTAGATTGAAGAGCGAAAGGCAACAAAATGACAAGCACCGAAATAAAACCGAAGAGCCCCGGCTCCGGCGTGCCAGTTACAGGAGTTGTGTTGAGGTGGGCCCGTGATGAAAGCGGCTACTCCCTGGAAGAAGTAGCTGCCAAACTAGGGGTGGAGGAGTCGGTAATTCTGGAGTGGGAAGACGAGGCGGCCAAACCCTCAAAAGGGCAAGTTACGAAGCTGGCTGAGATGTACAAACGTCAAAAGGCTGTTTTCTTTCTGCCGAAGGCTCCTGCTTCAACTTTGCCGCCCAATTTCAGAAAAGCCCCCGGTCTGGGCGACCGTGCATTGAATCCCAAAGAACTTTTGAACATACGCATCGCAAGCCGTCTCCAAGATATAGTTTCCTGGATACTGGAGGACAAAGGTGAAGGCACACCGTTCAAACATTTCAGTTTGGATAAGGATCCTGAGAAAGCTGCCAATAGTATGCGAGAATGGCTCAATATTTCTGTCAATGAGCAAATCGATTGGAAAACGCCTAAACAAGCTTTTGAACATTGGCGTTCAGGTATTGAAGAATTAGGAATTATTGTCTTGCAACAAAGCATCGGGAAAAATAATATTCGTGGGTTTTCATACAAAGATAATTTCACTCCGATGGCAGTCGTAAATACCTCTTACAATATGCAAGCTAGAATTTTCACACTCTTCCATGAAATTGGCCATATTTTTACTGAAACAGAAACAGTTTGCTGGAAATATTTTTCTCCTCCAACGGCAGGACAATATTTACAACCCGGAGATGAACGTTGGTGTGACCAATTTTCAGCTGCCTTTCTCATGCCGGAAATAGAATTTTTTGAACAAGCCGAAAAGCATAGTATTACCGTTGAAAATCCTACAGATGATATAAAAAAAGCAAGACAACTTGCCAACAAATTCAAGGTCAGTGTTGGGGCAGCAAGCCTCCGGCTTCAAAAATTGGGCTTAGCTATGCCTAATTTCTATAATCAAGTTTTTGGAACACTAAAGGAACTTGATCTCCCAGAGAAAGGCGGTGGAGGCATTGGAATACCCATTGCTGAGAGAACACTCTCTAAACTTGGACACAGACCAATAGAGATGCTTTTCGATGCCCACAGGAGAAAACGTATAACTACCCTTGACTTAGCTGATTTCCTTGATATTAGAACGGACAAGATTGAGGATTTAAAAAATCTCCTATGACAGACCCTCTGTTTTGGTCAGAGTCAATATGGATCATCGATTCCTGCTCAATTATTGACTTCAAAGATGACCAAATCATTCCTCGAAGGCAGTTTTAGGCAGTTTTGGATGAGAGGAAAAGCATAAAAAGAAGAAGCAGACCCTCACATTTTGGCTATTTTGGCAGCAGCTTTGGAATTGCGAGATAACGGATATAAAGCAATAGTCATAACTGAAGAAACTGTAGATCGCCCGCCGAGAAAAATATCTATGAAAACCACAGGTGAAAGGCTGGGCATTACCATAATTTCAATGCAGGAATTTCTGGAGCAGCAAGAAATTCTGCAAAAATCCAACTAAGCTGAGATTCACTCCACATAGAAAGGAAAAGCACAATGTCATCCAAATCTGAACAAGAACTAGACCTGTCAACCATCTCCGAGACTCTGAAAGAGTTGCTGAGAGCTTTGGAGCATATCAACAGAAACATCAAGCGCACCAATGAAATCCTGGTGTTGCAAGGTTCCAGCAGTGCGGAAATCAGCTCAGCGCTGGAGCGAAGCAACTCCTTGCTGAAAGACATCAGGGCCTCCCAAGGGTTCTAGCAAGCAAACTGCTAAGCGATGACCTTGCCTGGGTTCAGGATGTTGTTTGGGTCTAGCAGAGATTTGAGTTGTCTCATGAGATTCACAGCAACAGGGTCTTTATAACGACTCAGAGTTGCGGTGTGGAGCATCCCAATGCCGTGCTCAGCACTGAATGAACCCCCGTATTGAGAGACGGCGCCATAGACAGCCTCGCTCAAAGCAGTTGCTTGGGCGGACGACGACGAAGACGGCAGCAAGTTGAAATGAATATTGCCGTCACCAATATGTCCGTAGAGACACAACTTAACATCAGGGTCCACGGCTTTGGCTGCCTGCGACGCTGACTCAACGAATTCTGCCAAAGCTGAGATGGCCACGGATACATCATGCTTTAGAGAGCCTCCCTGTCGCTTCTCCCCTTGAGGAATTAGTTCGCGCAGGCTCCACATTTTTTCGGTATCGCTTTGGCTGGCAGCAATCTTGGCATCAGAAACCAAACCACTGTCAATAGCTTGGGTCAAAAGTTTTTCCATGCGCAAAGCGGGTTCATCTGGCAAAGCTGAAGCCAACTCAAGCAAAACCAGGTCACTGCCATTGTCCATGCCAGCTTGGTTGGGGGATAGACCTTTGCCAACGGAAATAGCTGTCGCTGGAGCACTCATCCACTCAAAAGCCAGCAACAACTCCCCCACCTCATCTCTGGCTGCCTTGAACAACTCCACCGCTTGGGTCAGCGAAGCCACCTCCGCCAACGCAACCTGACGATGCGGCAGTGGCGGAAATAACTTCAAGGTGACAGCAGAACAGACTCCCAGTGTCCCTTCGCTGCCGATGAACAACTGTTTCAAGTCATATCCAGTGTTGTCCTTGCGCAAGCCCTCAAGCCCTGACAGCACCCTGCCATCAGCCAACACCACCTCCAACCCCAAGACCAACTCTCTGGTATTGCCGTAACGCAAAACCCCGCTGCCGCCGGCGTTAGTGGCAATGGATCCGCCGATTTGGGCTGTGGCATCGGCTCCGAAACGCAGGGGGAAATACATCCCTCGCGCCTCGGCCTCAGCCGCCACCTCAGCCACTGTAAGACCAGCCTCCACTGCAATGGAGTAGTTGATTTCATCGCAATGGCGTACTTGCTGCAGCTTTGACAAGCTCAGCACCACGCACTTTCCTTCAGGATGCGGCACAGCCCCAGCGCACAAACCGGTGTTGCCGCCCAACGGAACTATCGGCACCTGGCGCTGATTGGCTAGAGCCAGAATTTGAGACAGCTCGTCTGTGGTTTCAGGATAGACCACGCAGAGCGGCCTGGCACTGAAAAGCCCCCTCTCATCTGTTATCTCGGCTGGCTCAAAGTCGCATCGGCGGCCCAGCAGCTGTCGCAATTCCTCAAGCACCGACTTTGACTCAGCCAACAATCATAACTCAGCAGGCTGCGCAACCGCACGAACTAAAAGCATTGGATCTGAAAACGCGGAAGTGAAAACATTGAGGCCAAAACGCACGAGCTAGAAACATCGGGGCTTAAAACGCAGGAACTAAAAAAACTAGCCCAAACTCAGTCCAGCTTCAAAATCCGCCGGGCGTTCTCAGACAAAAACTTGGGCCAGACGTGGTCGCGGAAGGGCACGTTTTGCATGTCTGTCATAATGCGCTCCAGCGAAAGCCCCATTGGGAAATAGCCGGCATAGATGATTTTGTCGGCTCCACGGGTGTTGGCATAGTCAATAATTGCCTTGGGATAGTGTTTGGGAGCAAAGGCAGAAGTAGAATAGTGCAAGCCCGGCCACTTCAACATGAGCTTCATAGCAAGCTGCTCCCAAGGTTCACAGCCATGCCGGGTAACAAACACCAACTCGGGGAAGTCATACATCACCCGATCAATCCGCTCCACGTGCTGACAATCAAAAGGCAGGCGCGGCCCTGGCACACCGGCACACACAAAAATTGGGATGTCCAGCTCAACGCACTTGGCGTAAATCGGGTAGAACTTGGGGTCGTCAATGGGCACTTGGGGGAAACAGCCAGCCGGGAAAGCCGAGGTTGAGCGAATGCCCCATTCGCTGTGCAAACGGTCAAGTTTGCGAACCGACCCCATGACGTCATTGGGGTCAACTCCACAAGATGGAACAAACCTGCCGGGGTGTTTGGTGAGCGCCCGCTGCCCGTCCTCGTCCTCGCAGTTGATCATGCCGATTTCAATGCCAAAGCGATCCATCTCCCCTAACGTGACATCCACCGGGTCGGCATCGGCGCCATAGAGCTCCTTGGGCACGTTCTTGAACATGTACTCCACCGGAAACTCAAAATCCTCCTGGGACTCTGAGTCTTTGGTTTGTTTGCGGATGAAATCATAGAGCTCAAAGTTCTTGCGGGGGAAGCCAATCATCGTATCGACAATGGCTATGTTGCTTGGCACGGGCATGGGTGTTCTCCTGTCTTTTGGGCTTGAGTCGGTAGGGCGGTCTTCAGTTGGCGTGCGGCGTGACCAACTCCCAAGCATTGTCGCGCATGACTTTTCTGACTTCGTCATCGGTGAAGTTGGGGATATCGCGAATGTAGTCGGTCGGATCTTCCAGCCCTTCAGCGTGAGGGTAGTCGGAGCCGAACAACAAGTGGTCGGCGCCAAGACATTCCTTGATTAGGTCAATGTCGTCCTCATAATAGGGCGAAACCCAGACATGTTCACAAAAAGCCTCCACCGGGTCGCTGGCAAAATCCGTGGGCATCTTGGCATAACCAATCTTAAGCTCCTCAATCAGTCTGGGGACGAACATGCCGCCGTTCTCAATGGAAGCAATACGCAGATTTGGATGACGATTGAATAGACCATGGCAGACCATCGCCGCCATGGTGTCAAAAATCTGACGCTCGTGAGTTGCAACCTGGCGGAATGCCGTGGAGCGGAATGACTCAAAAGCCCCTGTGGGCTCCCAGCGGTCGAGATAGTCGTTCAGACCACCGTCTCCACCATGCATTCCCACCGTGACTCCTGCCTCATTTATGATTGACCAGACCGGGTCGAACATTTCCAGCCCTGGCGAAGCACTTTTGCCGCTTCCGAGCGGCACCGGGCCAGGCAGCATGCAAAGCAAGCGAGCGCCGTTCTCCAAGGCCCACTTAACCTCCGAAATAGCCCAGTCAAGATCAACCATTGAAATGACAGGGGCTGCGAAAATGCGTTCTTTGTAATCAAAACCCCAATCTTCCAGCATCCAGCGGTTGAAGCCAGTAAAAGCAGCTTTGACCGCAGGCAAGTCATGGCTCAGAGAAGCCTGCATGCCAACCCCCAAAGTTGGGAAGAAGAACGCAGCTTCCAAACCTTGTCTGTCCATGAGGGCAAGGCGGGCATCTCGGTCGCGATATTCAGGGCGCTGGCTGATGGGGTCTAGCTCACCGAACATGGTTTTGAGGTCTATGCCTGCATCATTTTTGCCACGGAAATAATCTTGCAGCGCGCCTGGTTTGGAGACCGGGTCAAACGTAGGGTTGGGTATGAATCGATTGATCTGACCGCCTACCAACAGGCGCTTTTTGCCATTTATGTAAGCCCACTGCATGCACCGCTTGCGCATATCTGCTGGAACATGGCGGATGAAAGCATCTTCTGCCTCATAGTAGTGATTGTCCGCATCAAACGCCAAAAATCCTAGATTTTCCATATTTTGCTCCTTTAGTTGCACTCCTTTAGTTTTGCGTTGCCCCCAATTATCTGAGAATAGCCGATAGAAGTCCTTGGCCTATTGTGCAATCAATGTAATCACCCAGACAATTATCAAGATCAGGTGGGCCAATCCTATCCACAAGGCTAACCTAGCTGCAGTCCTTCCCATCGGCAATCCTTTTGAGTTGCAAGCCAGCCAGCCTCGCTTTGCCATCTGACGACGCTCTCTCAGAGTTATCCAAGCGAAAACAACAGCCACAAGGCTAGTCGCTCCTATGGTGTAGGCGTTCAGCAACCAGCCGAACAAGTTGTCGGCCCAGCTGGCATCTTCGCCTGCAACCAGCACAATCAAACCAAGAAGTAAGGACGCATAATAGTTATAGAGCATCAGCACGACACTGATAACCGAGTAGTTCCGCTTGGCTTCTACGGGGTAAAGCATCAACGGGCGATACCCCACTGAAGTCGGGTCGACTACGTCCGTGGACAACTCTTTGTTGGTTTGAGCCGCAACTAACTCACTGGATTCCGTTGAGACTGGCAGATTGTCTGGAGCCTCGCCGCTGATTAAGTCTTCTTCGTATTCCATGATGCAGGGTTTCTCAGTTGGAGTGCGCTTGTTGTGGTCTGGAGTTTCAAACTCCAAATTTTAGTTTTGTCTAAAAAATAACTTAGTATTTGGGATTGTCGTTTTGCCTTCATGGTGGCGGGGAAACTGTCAATTGCGCAGGCAGCAGCAGGTCACAAGCGTCAGCGGCGGCGGCTCGATGGCTTCAATGTGGCTGCCCGGCTGGGGCTGCTCTGCTATGGCGACGGCTCCAGCAGAGGCTCTGACTGCAGCAACTCTGCTACCTCTGCTACGGCGGCGATTCTTCGCTGTGCTCGCAGGCTTCATAGACAGCGTGATTGTGGCGACATATGCTGCAAAATCGCTGATGTCTTTGAAGCCTCTTTTGGCGCCGCGCTTCTACCCTTTCGGGAGAGTGTTTGAACGCTATGCGATAGCCGATGAACACCGCGAGTATGATCGCCAATACAATCCCGCCGCCATTCGGCCCGTCGCCACTTGCGCTGTTTGCGATGGAATCGATCACGATCATTACCGGAAAAACAAACATGAACAAAGCCCCTATCAGCAATCGTGTGATGCTGGGCCTGCCAATACTGTCGTGAAAATCTTTCCATGAGTCCATGAAATTAGATTAGAAGGGGGGACTGACATTTTGCCCAAGTTGCCTCTGAAGCTGCCTCCACCAAAGTCGCCTCAGCCAAGCCACTTCAGAACGGGTGACGAGAATCGAACTCGCATCATCAGCTTGGAAGGCTGAGGTTCTACCATTGAACTACACCCGCTGGACGGATTATCGCTTGACTCGCAATTCGCAACTGGATAACTTCCAGTGCCCTGATACTCACAGAGAGATTTAAACTGCGAGACCAGTCTGCAAGACAACATTGCGTCTATATTCAGTGTATTGGCTGATCTGCCCGTCCAGATAAAAACAGCCAAGCGAGGTAGCGAGTCGCACCCCAGAGACCACCCCTCACAGCAAAATTCTCCAGCCCAAAATTTTAAGTAGCGTCATAAGTATGGATTCAGAACCCAACTCTTCAAGCAACACCGAAACAATAAGCACCCACGCCTCCGACACCCCGCCCCCAAATCTGCCATCCACACTAGGGGAATTGCGCCGGTCCGGATGGCAAGACTTTCCCGTAAAAGAGGAAATCAGGCGCAACCTCATCAAATCCATCTCCACCCAACAAGAAAAATTCCCGCGTGTTTTCGGCTATGAAACATCGGTCATCCCTGCCTTGGAGCACGCTCTGCTGGCCTGCCATGACATTATCTTTTTGGGCGAGCGCGGGCAAGCCAAAACCCGCCTCATCCGCTCGCTGGTCAACTTGCTGGACGAATGGACGCCAGCCATAGCCCAGTGCGAACTTCATGACAGTCCCTATCATCCCGTCTCTGCTTTCGGCAAAGCACAACTTGAAGCGCATGGCGACGATACGAAAATCGCCTGGGTTCACAGAACCGACCGCTTCGCTGAAAAACTAGCCACTCCCGACACCTCCATAGCCGACCTCATTGGCGAAGTTGACCCTATCAAAGTGGCTGAAGGGCGCTACCTGTCGGACGAGCTCACCATGCACTATGGGCTGGTGCCACGTGCCCATCGTGGCATCTTCGCCATCAACGAGCTGCCTGATTTAGCTGAGCGAATCCAAGTCGGCTTGCTGAATGTGCTGGAAGAGCGCGATGTGCAGATTCGCGGCTATCGTATTCGCCTGCCGCTTGACCTGTTGCTGGTGGCCTCGGCCAACCCTGAGGACTACACCAATCGGGGGCGCATCATCACCCCTCTCAAGGATCGCTTCGGCTCGCAAATTCGCACTCACTACCCCCGCACGGTTGATATTGAGATAGACATCGTGGAACAAGAAGCCCACCGGTTTGATTCAGCCGACATCGATGTGCAGGTGCCGGACTTCATGGCTGAAATCACGGCTGCGATCACCCACGAAGCCAGAAGAAGCCACCACGTCAATCATCGTTCGGGGGTGTCGGTGCGCCTGTCGGTAGCCAACTATGAGATGCTGGCTTCCAGTGCGGTGCGCCGAGCTTTGCTTCAGGGCAGCAAGCTGGCTGTGCCCAGAATGTGCGACTTGGAGCAGCTCACCCCTTCCACCGCGGGCAAGATTGAACTTGAGACTTTGGACGAAGACAGGGATGCCGAGGTTTTTGAGCATCTGACCAAGACAGCCGTGCTGAAAGTCTTCAGGGAAACTTGCGACCCCTCTAACTGCATGGCTGTGGCTGGGGCGTTCACGGAAGACATTACGTTCAGCGCAGGCGGAGACATTCCCGTGGAGTCCTACCAGCAACTGGTGGAAGACATGCCTGCCCTGGCACAAGCCCTGCAGGGGCTAGGATATGAAAGCTCCGACCTGAAGAACTCGGCTTTGGTGGCTTCAGGCGTGGAGTTCATACTAGAAGGCCTGCACCTTTCAAAGCGGCTCAACAAGGACACCACCAGTTCAGACAAGGCAGCCATCTACAGAGGCAAGACACGTCGCCAGCCGCCGCCTGTGCTGCCAGGCGACTCCGACCCTGACGATTTTCCCCCACAAGACTGACGCGACTGAAGCAGCCAGCACAACCTACCCGAATCGCCCAACTCAAACCAAACCACCTCAACCAACCCAAAGGAACAAAACCATGCCACGACTACCCGACCATGTCAGTTACATCACTGGCGCTGCCTCAGGGCTAGGCCTAGCTACAGCCAAAAGATTTGCTCAAGAAGGGGCAACCATCATAGGCGCCGACCTGCAACGCGCAGACGGCTGGGATGAAGTGGAAGGGTTGTCTCCTCAAAGCAGCTTTCACATTTTGGATGTGCGTGAAGAAGAACCCCAACGGGAGGCGATTGCGGAGGCGGTGGCCAAGCACGGCAAGATCAACTCGGTGGTGACCGCAGCGGGCGTGGCCGGCGGCGGTTTCGTCCACATGCTGGATTTAGCCGAGTGGCAAAGGGTGATAGACATCAACCTGACTGGAACTATGCTGTCGGTGAAAGTATGCCTGCCGTCCATGATTGAACAGCGCGCCGGCTCAATCATCACTATCGCCAGCGTGGAAGGACTGGAAGGCTGCGAAGGCGGCAGCTGCTACAACGCTTCCAAAGGCGGCGTGGTGATCCTCACCAAAAACCTGGCCTGCGACTATGGCCGGGCGGGGATAAGAGCCAACGCCATCTGCCCTGGGTTCATTGACACTCCCATGTTCCAAAGCGCCATCATGGGCGGTATGGGGGAAGAGCGCGCCGAGCCGATCAAGTTCCAGCACAAATTGGGACGCTGGGGCCAACCCGAAGAGATAGCCGGCGCCGCGCTGTTTTTAGCCTCTGAAGATTCCTCTTTCGTGAGCGGTGTGGCTTTGCCTGTGGATGGCGGCTACACGGCTGGCCATCAATATGGCAGCATGGCCGAACTCATGGGCTTTGAGTAGCTAGGCAGCCGGCACAAATCTGACTTCAAAGATGACTGGCCACAGCTTGCCCGTCAGCAAAAACACATCCCTGGTTTCGTCATAGGCGATTCCGTTCAGCACTGCGTCTGAGCGGTCTTGCGGGCAGGCCAAATCAGGGGGCAGAGCGGCCAGCAATTCGGCGGGTATGTCTGGTGCCTGTGAGCGTGCCTGTGAGTTGGCGTCTGAGTCCTGCGGGTCAGACTGTGAACTGTTGCACCCAAGTTGTGCTGCCGCAGCCAAAACCGAAGCATCCACCACCGCGGTTACCTCCCCAGTGTTAGCATCAATGCGCACTATCTCATCGGTAAACCAGACATTGGCCCAGACGTCATCGCCCACACACTCCAACTCATTCAGAAGTTCCACCGGCACCCCGATCAGTCGCACCTCCAAAGGCTCTCCGATCAAGTCAAACGTCTCGGGGTTGCGAAACTGCAGGGTGTCTGAGCCGTCGCTCATGGCCAGCCGACTGCCGTCATAGCATATCCCCCAGCCTTGCTGGTCTGGCCCATAGTTGAAGACCTGACTGGGGCGGGCGGTTTGATCAAAAGTCTCTAAATCCCAAACGAAAGCCAAGCCCGCTTGCCAAGTGAGCTGGATGAGCAGGTCGCCTTCTACAAGAGCTAAACCCTCGGCAAACAAACTCCGTGAATCTGGCAACTCGGCGTCAACTAGAAGCAGATTTCGCAAGACCTGGCCGGTGGCGAGATCGATTTCGCGGATGGACGACTCGTCCCACAAGCCCGTGCTTTCAAACAGGCGGCCGTCTTTGATGAGCAAGCCCTGAGTGAAAGCAGAGGCATCGTGTGGATAGACAGCTAACACTTCAGGCACGAGAAGTTCTATTTGTTCGGGGGCTGGCGGCGGACTTGAAGTGGCTGGTGGCGGCGAAGT
>JAPYNY010000035.1 GCA_028283145.1 Candidatus Hopanoidivorans cymbastelae | reverse complement strand
TAGGACAAGACAACTTCAACCCCCAACTAGGCCTGTCACCTGACTTCGCCATCAACGTCATCAGCCAAGTCGGAAACTACAAGGAAATCTACGACCGCAACCTGGAAGCCCTCGGCCTGCCAATGGAAGGCTCCCTGAACCAACTCTGGGCAGACGGTGGTCTGCTCTACACACCGCCCTACAGATAATGGCTGTGGGCGCTCAGAACTTTTGGGGCTGAGGAGGCACAACGGTGGAAGCGGATTTGCCAGCGCAGTGGGGATTTAGTACAAACCAGATCAGTGCCTGAAAGTCAATCTTGCAAAATTTTAAAGACCGTCTGCTAGCAGTTTCGCGCAACCTGAAAGTGGCTCAGGTCGTACTGCAGGTTGTAGGTGTAGGGCTGGTTGCGCTGGTCGGCTGGTGGCTGCTTGACAACTTGGGGGGCAGTCTGGGGCGACAGGGTATTCCACGTGATTTTGATTTTCTGACGGGTCCAACCGGATTTGATATACCTGAAAACCCGGGGTTTGACCCGCGCCTGCCGGTGTGGAGAATGCTGCTGATTGCATTTCAAAACACCGTGCTGGCAACTGTGGTAGGTATTATCATCGCCACTGTTCTTGGCTTGATCATCGGCATTTCCAGGTTGTCGTCCAACTGGCTAGCCAACAAGGGGTCGCTGCTTTACGTTGAGACCTTCAGAAACATCCCCGTTTTGGTGGTGATTATCTTTGTGAGCATTGCTGTCTTCCAATCCGGCCCGCTTCCAATCATCTCAGAAGCCTGGGAATTCAAGCTGCCGGGCAGCGACACCAACTGGCTGATCGTCTCCAAAACCCGCATAGCCATCCCCAGCCTCATCAGCGAAAGCAACTACATAGTTTTTTGGGTAATCGTGGCTGTCTCGGCGATTGTGGCCGCTGTGGTTTGGGTTTGGCGCACAAATATTGCCAACCAGACCGGCAAGGCCCACCACCGGGTTACGTGGTCGGCTGGGGTTTTTATAGCTTTGGCGGTAATTGCCTTTGTTGCACTGGGTAGGCCATATAGTTGGTCTTGGCCAGCCAAGGCCGACAACAACTTCAGCTATGTGGATGGTTTTTCAACCAGCGCAGCCTATCTTTCTTTGACTGCGGGAGTGGGACTTTACACAGCCAGCCACATTGCCGAAGTGGTGCGGGGTTCAATTTTGTCGGTCTCCAAAGGGCAGACCGAAGCATCCGAAAGCATAGCTTTGAACTCATTTCAGAAATACCGCTTCGTGATCTTGCCTCAAGCTTTGAGGGTGGCCGTGCCGTCCATCACTAACAACTACCTCAACCTGACCAAAAACACATCCTTGGGCGCCGCCGTCGGCTATGCCGAGCTAGCGACTTTGACTCGCTCTTCTTACGCCGGCGGCAACCCAGCTCCGCAATCAATTCTCATCATGATGTGCGCCTATCTTGTGCTTTCGCTCATCATTTCGTTGCTGGCCAACGGCTTCAACCGAACGCTGAAGCTGAAAGAGCGGTAGGGCGATGGAGAGCGAGCGAATGAACCAGACATCAAACTCATCTCGCGGCCAAGCCGTATCCCCGCGGAGCCAGACTGGGCTCTGGCTGCGCAAAAATCTGTTCAACAACTGGTACAACTCAATTCTGACGGTTGTGCTGGCAGCCATAGCAGCCTGGTTGGCTTACTTTGGGCTTAGATATCTGCTGATCACTTCAACCTGGGAGCCCGTTCGTGCCAACCTCACGTTGCTTATGATCGGCACCTTCCCCCATAGCCAGCAATGGCGCATAGTGGTTCAACTGCTGCTGATGGCTGCTTCTGTTGGAATTTTTTGGGGGGCTGCCATCAGTGCTGCCAGAGACAGGGCTGCTCAAGCGGGCTTGGCCTTTTCGGTTGAACCGATTTGGCGTGTGCTCAGGCGTTGGTGGGCATTGCTCGTCTTTCTGGTAGTTCTACTTTTGCTGACTCGAACTTTGCAACCTCTCGTGGTGGCGGTTGCCGCTGTGGTGCTGATCATTGGCTTGCGTGAAACAATCAGGCAAGTCAGCCAAGTTTGGCGCAGTATTGCTTGGGTCTTCGGCTATATTTGTTTGATTGCAGCTTGGCAGGTTGTCAGCGGCACAATGGGGTCGGCTTGGTGGTGGGCGGCTGGCTTGCTGTCTCTGTGGGCTTTACGCGCCTCTGCAAGAGTGCTGGACTATTTCCCCGACAGTCGTTTGCTAGCCAAAGGCTGGGCAAGGTTTTTGCTGTCGCTGCTGGCCATCGCCGTAGCTACGGCGGTGGCCAGGGCAATTTATCTGCCTATGAATTTCAGTGGTATCGGCTGGGACAAATGGTCGGGTTTTCACCTCAATCTCACCGCTGCCGCCATTTCAATCGTTGCCGCTTTCCCGCTGGGTATGCTATTGGCTCTGGGGCGGCGTTCCAAACTTCCTGCCGTCAGATGGCTGAGCATCAGCTACATCGAATTGATTCGCGGTGTGCCGCTCATTGGCTTGCTGTTTGTGGGCGACACCATGCTCGGCTTCTTCATAGATATTTCAGCCAAGACTGACAATAGCTGGTTCTTCTTTGACTGGTTTGATGCCGGACTGGAGTTCTTCCATGACACTTCAACTCCGTTGTCGCAGATAACCAGAACTATAGCTGTGATGACTATTTTCACTTCGGCATATTTGGCTGAGATAATCAGGGGCGGACTTCAAGCTGTGCCTCGAGGTCAAGTTGAAGCTGGCCAAGCCGTCGGCCTGTCGCCCTTGCAGACCACCCGGATGATCGTCATGCCACAGGCCATCACAGCCGTAATCCCATCGCTGGTGGGGCAATTCATCAATTTATTGAAAGACAGCACCTTGTTGTCGGTCATAGCAATTTTGGAAATTTTGCGCGTTCGTGAGAATATTCACCAAGATGAATTCAGGACCTTGGGCATAGCCGAAACCTTGGTTTTCATAGCTTTTGCGTTCTGGGCTTTTGCCTATACCATGTCTCGCGAGAGCCAACGACTAGAAAAGAAGTTAGGAGTCGGCACAAGATGACCTCAACCCCCACACCCGCGAATGAGCGACCCACAGGTGGCCAACCAATGATCGAATGCCGACAAGTTGACAAATTCTTCGGGCAATTCCAAGCCCTCAAAAATATAAATCTTTCTATCGCTGAACAAGAAGTGCTGGTCATCATCGGGCCGTCGGGGTCAGGCAAGTCCACTTTGATACGTTGCGTGAACCGACTGGAAAAACACGACGCAGGGCAAATTTTTGTTGACGGCATGGAACTGAGCGATGACACCAAAATCACTCGAGATGTGCGCCGGGCTACTGGCATGGTCTTTCAGCAGTTCAACCTTTTTCCTCACCTGAGCGTTATAGACAATATCACTTTGGGCCCGCGCCAAGTCAAACGCAGTCCTCGTGCCGAAGCCGAAAAACTGGCTCTTTCTCTACTTGAAAGAGTCCATATCCCTGAGCAAGCCCGAAAGTTTCCAGGTCAGCTTTCAGGCGGTCAGCAACAACGTGTGGCGATAGCCAGATCGCTGGCCATGTCGCCTAAGGTGATGTTGTTTGACGAACCCACCTCGGCTCTAGACCCTGAAATGATCAAGGAAGTCTTGGACGTAATGAAAGAACTCGCCACCAGCGGCATGACCATGATTGTGGTTACCCATGAGATGGGCTTTGCCCGGGAGGTGGCCAACCGGGTTGTGTTCATGGATGAGGGTGAAATTGTGGAAGTGGGCACTCCCGAGCACTTCTTTGAAAATCCTGAGGAAGACCGAACTAAGTTATTCTTGTCTCAGATTCTGTAACAGGGTTGTGGCTAAAACCCAGTGGTTGACCCTGTAGTGCCAAAGCCCCCGAAACCGCTGCCTTTTCTGGGCGCAAAAGCCGCGCTCACATCGTGGCTGTCAAAGCCGCTCGGCACTTGACCTCTGACGGCGTAATGATACAGCACGCTTTGAAACACACTGTTGAGAGCCGACACAAACAGGATAACTCCCAAGATGTAAATGCCACCCACAACTGCCCCTAGGACTATCAAGGGAACAAATCCGGTGAGAACAAAAAGCAAAATAAACAAAGCTCCTGGAATCACCAACAAAAACCCGATAAGCCCCAAGCCAAGCTGACCAATCAAGTTATCCCCCCAAGTGCTTCTAAGCAACTCTCGTGAGCGCTTCAGGCTGGCAAACGGCCCCAAGCCTTCAACTATGACTATGGGTATCACCAGGAACTTCAGCACGTTCCAAGCCATTTCCACCAGAGACCCCAAAATCCAACCCACAAATCTAATGCGCTCCAACAAGTGTTGAATCAGGTTGATCAGCCATGAAATACACAGGGCTGTAAGCCCCCAAAGGACGAGCAGCCTCATCTTTGAGCGGGCTCCTGCCATGGCACTCTTGACCGTCGGGTCGCCTCCCGAAAGGCGTTCAAACGTGCCATATACTATGGCACCGTGGAAAAATGCATTGGCTATAGCAATAGCCACCGCCACAAACAGCCCAGCCACAACGAATACAACCACATGCGGATTGCCAAACCAAGAATCGTCGCTTGAGCCGATTGAGCTCAGGATTCCGACTACCAGCACAAACAACCCAGCTACAAGCACGGCTGCCAGAGATACCAAAAAGTTCATCACTGCCAACCAAAGCAACTCCCTGTCTTGCTTCAGCACATTCCAGGAAGTCTTGAACATGCTCCAAGATCTGCCAAAATAACCGGGTCTCATGTCTATGCCAACCTATGTCCTAGTTATCTATGCCTTAGTTGCTGTGCTTATCTTAGGGTTTGTGAGCACTGGAATGACTTCGTTGTTAGCGGGCGGTTACGGTTTCAGTGTCGTGGCCTGACTTCATAATTTTACCCGGCAAAGCTCCAGTATTTTGGCCATCTTCCACAATTAGGGCGCCATTGCAGAACACCGCTTGAACACCCACAGCCCCCGAGTAGAGGCGCTGAGTGCCGCCCGGCAGATCATCCACCATGCGTAACGGCTCAGAATCTATGGTCGCAGGGTCAAAAACCACCAAGTCGGCATACCAGCCTGGTTGAACTTGCCCCCGCCTGCTCAAGCCAAAAAGCCTGGCTGGGCGGTCAGTCAATAGGTGAATAGTTTTCTCCACACTCATCAATTGACGACCCCTCAGCATGTCTCCCAGCCACTGCGTGGTGTAGGGAGCACCGCACATGCGGTCGAGATGAGCCCCGGCATCTGAGCCGCCAATCAGAATATCAGGCTGATCCCAGAGTTCACCTCGCATAGCCCAGCTTTCAGAATCATCATCGGTGGGATGCGGCCACAAAATTGTACGTCCGCCGTCAGCCACCACAATATCGCAAAGTACGTCAAAAGCATTTTGGCCTTCCCCGCTGCCACCCCGCTCACGGGCTATGTCTTGGACAACTCGCCCTGAAAACCCTTCATTTTCGCCAGCGAAAGTATCCCCAATGGAGTATGTGCCCCAGTTGGTCAGACGCAAAAACACTCCAGCTTCAGGCAACTGCGACTGCTTATACAAATACTCCCTGACTGACGGATCTTTCAGCTTCGCCACTCGCTCATCCAAGGGCAGCCCTAAAATATCCGCCCAGCCCGGCAATCTGTTGAGCGCACAATAAAACCCGAAGCTCATATTCATGCCCACCAAAATCGGCATAGTAAGCGCCACCAGACGGCCCCCCGCTTGAGCCACTTCAGCCGAGGCTTGCACCTGCTCATTGACCCTGTCGGCATGGGCTGCGTCCACCGTCAAAACATTCCAGTTGATCGGGCGGTTGGACTCAGAAGACATCTCCGACAGCAAAGCAATTTCCTCCTCGCTGAAGCGATCCATGCAGCCATCCACAATTATTTCCAAGGTGGTGCCAGGGTGGTTGCCGGCTGTGCGAGACAAAGCTATGACTTCTTCGCTTGAAGCATGACGGCTGGGCACCGGAGCTCCGTCGCCATCATCGTGAGTGTAAGCCAAGGAGGTGGAAAAGCCGATGCCCCCAGCCCTGATGCTTTCTTCCAACAAGGCACTCATCTCAGAAATCTGGCCGGCTGTGGCTTTTTCGCCCACCGAAGCAGCCCCCATGACATGCCTGCGCAAAGCAGAGTGCCCCACCAAAAAAGCCGCATTGACCCCCACTTGCCCTTCTAGCCGGCTCAAATACTCTCCAAACGTGCGCCAATCCCACGGCAGCCCCTGCTCCAAAGCTGTCAGCGGCATGCCTTCCACCTTGACCATCATTCGCCGCAGATAATCAGCGTCTTCGGGTGCTACTGGCGCCAGCGTAAAACCGCAGTTGCCCGCAATGATGGAAGTTACTCCATGCAAGCTTGAAGGCGTGGCATAAGGATCCCAAAACAGCTGGGCATCATAGTGGGTATGAGGGTCGACAAAGCCAGGACAAACCATTTTGTCTGTGGCATCCACTACCTTTTGGGCATCGCTTGATGAGATGCTCCCGCGGTCGGCAATTTGCGCGATTTGGTCGCCTTGGATGGCTATATCGGCTGGGCGACTAGGTGTGCCAGTGCCGTCAATGAGTGTCCCGCCCCGTATGAGATAGTCAAACATAATTAACTTTTCCTCCTTGTACCTGCTAGCGGCGTGCCTGCTAGTGGCATGAGTTTGTTGTGCCCGCGAGGGGTGCCTGCGGGTGCCTGCTACATGCCTGCAGTGCCTACTACCTTTTCCAAGCTTAGCCTAGGGGTCTGACATTATTATCTGCTGGCAGCCGCTTGCCAGCGAAAAATCGCTGCAACAGTTCAGCGCACTCCTGTTCCAGCACGCCGCCTTCCACTTCAAAGTTATGCGTGAGGCGGGGGTCGGCACCTAGATTGTACAGCGAGCCGCAAGCGCCGGCTTTCAAGTCGAACGCCCCGAAGACCACCTTGCCGACCCGGCTCAAAACCGCCGCCCCAGCACACATCGGGCAGGGTTCCAGGGTTGAAACCAGCACAGCCCCGTCAAGGCGAGACTTGCCAAGCTGGGCAGTTGCCGCTCGAATGGCCTGTATTTCAGCGTGGGCTGTGGGGTCGCCTAGCAGTTCGCGTTCGTTTTTGCCCCGTGCCAAGACTTCTCCGTCCAGCAACACCACTGCTCCCACAGGCACATCTTCGTGCTTCAGGGCTTTTTCGGCTTCTTGCAATGCCAGCCGCATGGCATGCTCGCCGGCATCAAACCCGGATGGGCTTTGCGCCAAATGTGAATTCAAGCTATTTGACATCGTAAGGCTAACTCAGAACTAAAGAAGCTGTGCTGCAGCGGCTGAGCGTTGTGGAAGGATGCGCACTTAGGCAAAAACATTTTAACAACAACATTTGATGCACAAAGGAGTGGCGGAGGGAGTGGGATTTGAACCCACGGTGACCAGAGGCCACACACGCTCTCCAGGCGTGCCGAATCGTCCGCTCTCGCATCCCTCCTACTTGAATTTTCTATTCTATTGCGCTAGCGCACATTATGATACCAAAGTGATGAGATGACAGAGTGGAACCGCCGAGGCAACTTTCAACTAGGCAGCCTTGAGCAGTCTGACGCAAGCAGGTGCCCTAATGCTGCTCCTCGGCAAGCGAATCTGTCATAAAGCGTTTTCCATAGTAGGCAAGTAACCAAGATATCTCCGGTGATTTCCACTGCTCATTGCGATGCCAGTAATCAATCATATTTCGGAAGCGCCTTTCCATGCTATCGCGACTGGTTTCCAGCTGATAGAACGTCCACCAGAAAAAAGGCTCCCTCAACAAAAGTTGGGCAAGAACAGTTGCAGGGCTGTAGACAGGGATACCTACATTGCTCATCTCCACGGGGTCAAAATGCTTATGATTAAATGTAACCAACACGTCTGCCTCAACTGCTAAAGCTGAGGCTGCAATTGCCGCGTCCTTTTTGTCCGTCAAAACAAAGTGCTCTAGCAAAGGCTCTGTAGCTTCATCAAATGCGAAACCGAAACGGGTCTTTAGCCTTCCGAACAGTTCACCCAACATAAAATTTGTTCTTTTGACATTGTAGTGCTCACGCCCTGCCACCCATTCTTGTTGTACCTTCTCCGACACAGGAAGACGACACAAACCTAGGTCTGCTGCGCCAAGGAAAACTAAATTCGCTCTAGAATGCCGCCAGACATTGGCATCAAGAAAAAGAGTCCCCCCTGCAATCTTGGGTTCTGGACTTTCAGCATCCCCAAACACCTATCCTGCCTCTGCCTTAGCTGTAGTCCCCATTTTCTTCAATTTCAGCTTGGGCCATCTCCAACGCGAACACAACTTCTTCTGAAAAAAAATCGGCAAATTCAAACTGAGTCCCATGGACAATCAAGTCTCGCACAATCTTGTTGCGCTTGGGCGAACCATAATCACGCTCCAAAAGATACGCAAAATCGGGAATAGCGTAATCTTCAGGCGCAATAGCCTCGTCAGGGATTCTACTGATGGTCATTTTGATCGCCTCCCAATTCCCATTGTAGCCTGCGGCCCACGGTTTTTGCCCAGCACCGCAATGCATACTGGCTCATATTCCGCTAGAATAATGGTCAGTTGTGAGGCCGCGGCAGAAGCGTAAGCGCGGGCAAACCGCAAGCCCAAGCAGTCGGCAAGCGACAATGCCACGCAAGCACCGAGCCACCACAACGAAGCCGCAAGATGTGGCGATCGGGTCCTGTGCGACTGGGTCCCGTGAATCGAGTCAGGGCCGGGAGGCAGCAGCTCTCAGCGGTAAACCTGGGGTGCCGCAGACCGCCTGGTCGTCACATCTGGCGGCCTTTTGTGCAAGCAACATTCCTGTGCAAGCAGCCTTTCCGCTCCAAGCCGCAAAGCGCGGCCCCCGGCGGCAGCCGCAGCTAATGCAAATCCGGCTGAAGGCGCAAAATATTGCCCACTTGGCCAAGGCCTCTGACATCCACCACAGTCTTGCCAACCTTTTTCACCCAAGTAGGCAGGGCGTCTTCCCTCACATCCGCCAGAATTTCTCCTGCTTCGGCAGCCTCGCACAGCCTGAATGCCAAATTGACTGGCTCGCCAATATAGTCATCGCCCTCAAACAGCAAGGCCTCGCCCGTGGCTAAACCCACACGAACTGAAATATAGGTCGCCCTGAAGTGGTGAATGATATGAGCACCTGTGGCAATCGTGCGGCCAGGGTCGGGGCTCACAATCATTGCGCCGTCCCCCATCCACTTAGCCACTCTCACGCCCCTCAAACTGGCAATCAGCCTAGTTTCACGGCGAAAAGCCGTGAGCAACTCAGCAGCCGTAGCAGGCCCACGCTGGCGTGTCAAAGTGGTAAAACCGCTCATGTCAAGGAAGCCGAAAGTGCGCTTCACCATCAGATATTTGGCAGTCGGCTGCAGATCTCTGGGAGATTCCGTGCCGTCTCCTTCTCGGGACAACAGCCACTCTCTGGAAGGGCTTATTTCTGGCTCAGGGCCGTAACCCTCCACCACTCCAGGCGGCAGCGAAATGGGCTTGATTTTGCTCTGAGTCTGATGTGGTGCATATAACCAAGCCGGTGCCGGCGGCACCTCTTTCGCTCCATTATCTGTCGGAACAGTCTCCGGCGAGATAGCTTCAGGCGCGACAGACCCCGGCAAGTCAACGTCAGGCGGGGCAGACCCTGGCTTGAGGCGCCCAAGCGATGCTACATCAGACGACGCAAGCTCTTCAGCTTCGGCGTCTAGCATTCTGTCTTTATCCAAGACTCTGCCTTCCCAGAGACGTTTGAATGCATGGCGTTTGAATATATCTCTTTTAACAACATTATTAGTTTGCATATTACTCAGCTTAGCGTTCCATCACAACTTTCAAAGGGCATAAATCCAAAGATTTAGTAATTCTTTCTCGCTGAGCAAATAACTTCTTGCCAGAACAACTTTTGTAATGTTGTGTGCTCTAAATTAAAATGAACTGTCAAACGACATGTCAAAGTAAGGAAATCCCTATGTTCAATGCCATTTTGCTCTCTAAAGACGATGATAAGTTCTCCTGTCAACAAGTTCAACTTAATATTGACGATTTGCCAGACGAAGCCATTGAAATTGACGTTGAATACTCCACCGTCAACTACAAGGACGGGTTAGCCATCACTGGGCGCCCCGGCATCGTCCGGAACTGGCCGATGATTCCAGGCATCGACTTGACCGGCACTATAGCTGGCAGCCAAGACCCCAACTGGCAAGCAGGCGATAAGGTCGCAGTCAACGGCTGGGACATCGGCGAGCAGCACTGGGGCGGGCTGGCTCAGAAGGCTCGCGTCAATCCCGGTTGGCTGACGCCCCTGCCCGACTCGCTGAGCACCTACCACGCGGCCGCCATCGGCACTGCGGGCTACACTGCCATGCTGTGCGTGCTGGAGCTTGAAGAACACGACATCGGCCCCGACAAAGGCCCCATTGTGGTCACAGGAGCAGCTGGCGGCGTTGGAAGTGTGGCTGTAGCGGTGCTGGCCAAGCTGGGGTATGAAGTTACGGCTTCAAGCGGTCGGGTAGAAACAGAAGGCGACTACCTAAAGGCGCTAGGCGCAACAGAGGTCATCCACCGAGATGAATTCTCAGGCGATCTTCGTCCCTTAGCCTCAGCTAGGTGGGCTGGAGCCATTGATGTTGTAGGCAGCACTGCCTTGGCACACATAATTTCCCAAACCCTGCCCCACGGCTGTGTAGCAGCTTGCGGACTGGCTCAGGGAGCCGACCTGCCTAGTTCTGTGCTGCCATTCATACTCAGGGCGGTAACTTTGGCGGGCGTCAATTGCGTGTATGAGCCACCCCAGCGTCGGGAACTGGCTTGGCAGCGCCTGTCTGAAGACTTGGACTTGGCCAAGCTTGACATGATGACCGGAGAAGTTGGCCTAGGCGATGTGTCACAAGTTGCAGCTGACATTTTGGAAGGCAAAATCCGTGGGAGAGTGGTTGTGAATGTCAACCGCTGAGGCCTGCCAGCTTCCGCCCGCACCAGCCAGACTCACTCCCCCAGCAATACAGCCGACATCAACGACGCAGCCTTGTCAGCCAGCCAAGGGTCGCAATCCACTTGCCTAGCCAAATCCGCAGCCAAACCCAAATCTTTACGCGCTAAACCTGCCAACGGCCTCATTGCCTCAGGTGCCGGCAAGATGTTTCGCAGCCCGCCGAAGCCTCCGTGTGTGCCGATGTGTCGGTCGGAGTGGTCAATCACCTTCCATAGCTGCTCTACATCCACATCAGCTGCGCTGGCTAAAGCTGTCGCCTCAGCTGCCACGACCCACTCCGAATAGGTGATGAGATTGCGAGCTATCTTGGCACGTTGCCCGGCACCACAATCACCCACCCGCACAGCCAAGCCAACATAGTCAGACAGCCTTGAAGCCACTCGGTCGCAAGTTTCCTGCGGGCCGCCCAGCATCACAACCAAGTCGCCATTTTCAACAGCCGCAGGCCCACCTGTAACGGGAGCGTCCAGCAATTCCAGACCCACTTGGGCACACTGCTCGGCCAAGTCGCACACAGTTTCAGGCTGTATGGTGGAATGCACCAGCACAATCGGCTGACGGACTGCTTGGGCTGATGCTGCTTTGACTGGAGCAACCCCAGCCAAAATACCAGTTTCCCCAGCTATCACGTCTCGCACTTGGGCATCATCTAGCACCACCACCGCAATGATGTCGCACCGCGCTGCCATCTCCGCTGGGCTCTGAGCCCGCAGCTTGGCACCGGTGGTTTCCATCGCTGCCGATGAAACGTCAAACACCAGCGGATTTTGATTTTCCGCCAGGAGTTTGCGGGCAATGCTTCCGCCCATTTGTCCCAGACCTATGACTCCAAACATGATTTACCTCCGCAGTGGATACAGCAAAGCCTTTAGCTAGCTAGCTTAGAAGATGTGACCATCCCGACGGCAGATGAAGCGACCGGCAAAGCCGAAAGCAAAGCCCATGAAGTGGATGAGACAGTTGAGCCTCAAGAAGTGGAACGCTTCAGGGAGATGGCTGAGATTTCAGGCGCCCACGTCTATCAACTGAACTCCAAGTCGGAATTAACTGCTTTAATTAAGCAGTTGGCAGACGAAGGCGATGTGCCCGTTGTGTGGCTAGAAACCGCTGCGAACGCTTCAAAACCGCACCAACTCAGCAACTTTCCAGAACCAACAAAGCGCACCCTGGGAGCGGTAGTTGCCGAATGTGCCATAGCCGAAACAGGCTCGGTGGTGCTTCTGGAAACCACCCGGCCCCAAATGTTGCATTCGCTCTTATCCGAAGAATTGCTCGTGCTCATCCAGCAGAACGCAATCGTGTCTACCCTCAACGACACAGCGGACCTCATCACCCAAGCAGCCGACAAGCACCAGCAAGTTACTTTTCTGACAGGGCCTTCCCGCACCGGCGACATTGAGCTGCATCACGTCAATGGCATACAAGGCCCCTATGAAGTCCATCTTGCCATCTGCGATTTCCCTTTAGCAAATGTCCAAAATCCCAGCTTTTCCGCAACGTCTTAGCACCGCCCTGGGCGACCCCAGCATCGCCGAAGGGCTAGCTGATTTCCAAGAACGCTGGCAGGGCAACCGCAACCGCCACGTCAGCACTCTGGAAGCCCGCAGTGGGAGCAGCTTTGCTGAACTCGCCCACCAAACAGCCACCGCCAAGCAGCGCGCCAGGGAGCATCCCGAAATCCTCCAGCGTTTCTGCCAGAATGCCCAGTCAAGAGGAGCTCAGGTGCTGCGGGCTGCCACCGCAGAAGAGGCGTGTCAAGCTATCGCCCAAATTTGTCGCGACCACCAAGCCCGTCTCGTAGTCAAAACCAAATCAATGGCTACCGAGGAGATTTTCTTGAATGAGCATCTTGAGTCGGCAGGGATTTCAGCCGTGGAGACCGACCTTGGGGAGTGGCTGTTGCAGTGCGCCCAAGACCGCCCCAGCCATTTGATTGTGCCGGCCATTCACAAGCGACGCCACGACATAGCCAAGCTGCTAGAGCAGATTTATGCCAAGGCTTTCAACCCTGATGACATCCAAACGATGGCCAGGGTCGTGCGCACCGAGTTGCGACCGCGCTTCATGGCTGCCGGGGTGGGCATCACAGGGGCCAATATTTTGATTGCCGATACTGGCTCGGTGGTGCTGGTAACCAACGAAGGCAACGCCGGGCTGACATTGGCAGTGCCGCCGGTTCACATTGTGCTGGCTGGCTGGGACAAACTCGTGGAGACGACGGCAGATGCTCTCCAAATCGTTCAGTTGCTGGCTAAATCTGCCACGGGACAAGTGATTTCCAGCTATACCCAGTTCATCCACGGCCCGATTAGGGGGGATTTTGACGGCACGACTGGCGCGGCTGCTGACTCGAGCGGCAGTGCTGGCAACACGCCTAAAAACCCAGCCGCACTCAACCATCCAGGCACCAACACCCAGCAAAAACTCTACATCGTCTTGCTTGACAACGGCCGGTCTGACATAGCTGCCAACCCGGAGTTTGAATCGGTTTTGTCATGCATTCGCTGCGGTGCCTGTTCCAATGTCTGTCCGCCCTATCAAGTTGTCGGCGGGCACGCCTTCGGGCATGTTTACACGGGTGCGATAGGTCTGGTAACGGCTGGTTTTCATCATGGCTGGGAGGCAGCAGCTGGCCCGCAGTCGTTGTGCGTCTCCTGTGGGGCGTGCGCCAAAGTTTGCCCGGCTGAGATACCGCTTCCTCAACAAATACTTGCTGTCAGAGCCAAAGTGTATGCCAACGACCCCAAAAAAGCCAAGCGGTCGCTGCGTCTCGGGATGCGAATTTTGCGGTCTCGACGCCTGACGGCTGTAACGATTTCGGCAGCGGGGATTCTGACCGCTCCATTGCGAAGTCAGGGCACGCTCAAACGCCTCCCGCTGCCCAAGAAATTCCGCTGGAGGATACCGCCTGCCATCCCGCCTAGACCTGCTAGGCGGCTCAAAGAGTTGAAGGCAGTGGCTGAGCCGCCAGCCCGTAAACCCAACGGCCGCAAACCAGCCCCGCAAAAAACTGCCCTCTTTCTGCAATGCATCAGCGACCGTTTAGTCCCCAGCATTCCTCTGGCTAGTCTGCAGCTGCTGCAGGCCTGCGGGGCCGACGTGGTGATTCCCACATCCCAGCACTGCTGTGGCCTGCCCGCCATTGACATGGGAGACCTCAAATCAGCTCGGCAAATGGCAGGTTCCACTCTAGATGTCTTAGAGGGTTACGACCGCGTGGTGACTCCTGCCACAAGCTGTGCCATTGCTATAAAGCACGACTACAAACAGCTTTTTGCTGATGACCCCAAGCAACTAAGCCGGGCTGAAGCACTGGCAGAACAGACAGTTGACCTTGTAACCTATCTCAACGAAAAACTTCCAACCACAGACGACCTCACATCAAGTTTGAGACGAGATTCCGAAAGCGCAGATCAAATCACCGTTCACCCATTCTGTCAAAACAACACCGACACCTCTCTAAGCCAACTGCTTGAAAAAGTCTGCGGAGCTAAACCCATTCCGCTTCCTGAAGGTGATGTCTGTTGCGGTTTTGGAGGCTCTGTTTCTCTGTCTAATCCCGAAGTTTCTGAGGCAATCCTAAACCGCAAACTAAAGAATGCGGCAAAAACTCAAGCCAGAGTTTTAGTTACAGACAACCCAGGTTGCGTGCTACACATCCGAGGGGGCGCGCAAGCCCAAAAAGCCCCGTTTCAGGTGCTGCATATCGCAGAATTCTTAGAGCAGTATCTGAGAGACAGATAGCTAGAGCTACCCCCGCCCGCTATGACCAGGGAATGGTCACAGCTTCTGATGTGGCGTTGAAGACAAAGACGACGTCTCCCGGATTGATGGTATCAAACCAGGGAATATCCACCGACGGCAAGGGCTGTCGGCCGGGCAGGAAGTAGTTCCACTCCTGAGCTTGGTTGTTCCAACGGAACACCACAGGAATGACATTAGCCCAAGCGCTGCCCAGCAAATCAGGCAGCGAGCGTGAAGTCTCACCCCCGAATATCTGAAGCGAATACATCGGCGGCACGACTAAGCTGCCAGTCGCAGCCGGGGGCTCCAGCAACGAAGCCGGGCTGTAAGACACCTGCGCCGCCACAGGCATATAGGCAACCACCGCATCGCCCTTGGTGAGGCTGGTCAATCCGAAGGTGCCCACGCCGGCTACCCACCCCTTCCAGCTTTGAGTCTGGTCGTCCCAAACCCATACGCTGGCAACGGCACCCTCCAGCTCCCTGGCGAAGGCTTCAGGTGTGGTGCCCGTCTCGCCGTTGAACGGCAGCATCACCCAACCCTGCTGCGGAAACGCCAACTGCCCAGTTGTGAAATCACCGCAAGTATGGGTGAATGTGAAGGCAAAGGAAGCCAACCCCTCAGAATAAGTCTGCGTCTGAATCGGCCCGCCAGCCACCAAACAACGCTGCGGCCCCCGCAACTCAGTAACCCGCACCGAACAAGGCTGAGTTCCAGCTGCGTCAGCATAGGCCGACACCGAATATCGCTTGGCATTATTAGAAATCTGATTCAAAGGCTCGCCATAGATTGTCAACGCCCCGGGGAACACCTGGGCTGTAGCCTGGTCGCCCTGGCCCCCAAAAGCCCTGGGGATAACCCCGATAAAGCCGCCGCAAGGTGGTTCCACGAAAATGCCGTATTCAACCTTGTCGCTCGTGAAAAACACCTCATCAGACGGATAAATAGCCACCACATTGACTTCAATAGCGAGTGGTCTATACACAGCAGTGGCATCAGCCGCCGAAGCCCTGACCATCGCGGTGGGGCCAGCCTCGGTATCCGAACGCGCCACCAGACCCAGCGCGCCAATCCTGGCCGGGAACGTCACCGAATACCGGCAGTTGGCCGAAGAGTCAAACGGGCTGTCTACCAAAGTTGCCCGATTGCGAGAAGCCGGCTCCACCAAGACGACATCGCCGTCATTGTTGACCACCAAATTAGCTGCCGCACTCTGAGTGCACCTAGCGTGGGAGTTGTCCACCGCAGCGAAAACCACACTGGCGGTCAGGCTGGCGTAGATATTATTGCCCGCGCGGTCATCCTCTTGGGGAATGGTAATCGCTATCGCTGGCGAAAACGTGCTGGAACAAGTGCTCTGCGACACCATGAACTGAATCTTCCCCACAGCACTGCCCATGTAAAGCAGAGGCCCATTGCTGCCATCGCCGGCCAGCACCAGCCTAGCGTCTGCCTCGCTGCCAAGCACTGCATCGCCAGCGCCCAGCACCGTGGCTTCAACGGCGCAAACGCCAGCCGCCTGGCGGAAAGTTATCTCCCAGTTGCAATTCTGAGACAAAATGCTGGTAACGGTCTGTTCCCCTGCGCCAAGCGTGAGGGTATCAACCGGATGCCTTCGGTTGCCAGGGTCGCAATCATTGACTGTGTTCAAACCGATGATTACTTGGGCTGCCGACGGATCGCTGGAATTGGGAGGCGTGGTGTTCTCAACGGTCAAAGACGAAGTGAGAATTGCAACGGCCGCACGTCTGACGTAACTGGCTGAAACTGTCCCTGTGCTAGCTGTTACAACTCTGACCTGAGCAGACTGCAACTCCAACGTGCCTCTGGTGGAGGGGAAGGTTGCTTGATAGCGGCACCTGACAGTCGCACCTGCAGGGCGATCCACCAGCGTAGACAAAGAAGCCGAGCCCGAACCCGAAGAACCTATGGTTACCGTCACGCTAGTGCTAGAGCTGCAACCACTGCCAGAGCCTGTAGCCGGAGCGATGCCGACCACGAACTCCTCCCCCGAAAAATCATTATTGCCATCGGTTGGCACCATCACCGAAACAGTCACAGAAAAAGTTGAAACTGCGCTGGTTTGATACGAAGCCGATGCCGACCGCATAGCAGCATCCACAGTAGCGGTAGCACCCGACTGCAACGCCAGCGCCCCTACCGAAGACGGGAACATAACGTCATAACTACATCTGGCGGTCACGCCCGCGGGACGATCCACCAACGAAGGCAACGCCGAACCCGCCATCAAAGAGGCCGAACCGCTAGCGCCCACCACAAAAGTTGCGCTGCCAGAAGCAGTGCACCCAGCATCCGACCCCGACACTCGGGCAAAGCCAACCATAAAAGTCAACTCCGTGAAATCAGTCTCACCAGCCTCAAAATCAGGCACTGTCACCGAAACCGTCGGGCTGAACATAGTGGTGTCCAACGCATAGACAGCAGTAGCTGACGTGGCAGCAGCCAGAGTTGTGGTGGCACCCGGCTGCAACCTCAATGTTCCCACCGAAGTAGTTGCTGTGGCCGGGAACGTAACTGTGTATGAACACAAAGGCGTGTTGTGATCCCCCTGCGGGCGGTCTACCAGCATTGGCACCACCCCAGAACTTGCGCCATCGGCCCCAATCGTCAAAGTAGCCCGCACCGGACTCCCCGACGCAGCCGAACACCCAGCCGCCGACGCAGCCGTGCG
>JAPYNY010000034.1 GCA_028283145.1 Candidatus Hopanoidivorans cymbastelae | reverse complement strand
CCCCCCAGCCGGCCACGACAAAATCATCGGAACTTGATGTCCGCCAGCATGGGTGTTGATCTTATAAAGGCGGAAAGGAGTGTTGCCGACCATCGCCCAGCCCCTAGGATAATGAGGCAGTGTCTGCGGCCCGCCCATGATGTCAATGCGTTTGTAGTCGTCTTCCAGATTGTCGCTGGACTGGTCGCCCTGGCGCGCCGCCACCAACTCAAAATAATGTGAACCCCCCACATTCTCGCCTTCCCTGGACGCCCCATTGTCGGAGGTGAACAAAACAATGGTATTGTCCCACTCGCCAGTCTCCTCCAAAGCAGCGCGCAGCCGGCCGAAGTTCTGGTCAACATTGTCAACCATCCCCGCATACACCTCCATATAGCGGGCAAACAATTCCTGATGCTCAGGCGCCAGGCTGTCCCAGGTGTCAACATCGTTGTTGGGTTCTGAGTTGGGCGGTGGCAGTACCACATCGGCCGAGATAAGCCCCAGTTCCTTTTGGCGTTCGTAGCGGTGCTGGCGGATTTCATTCCAGCCGTCCTGGTAGCGACCCTCATAGCGGGCAATGTCGGCAGCTTTGGCTTGAAGCGGAGCGTGAACCGCCGGATGGGCCAGATACATGAAAAACGGCTTGCGCGGATGCGACGTGCGGATTTCACGGATCATGGTAATGGCACGGTCGGTAAGATCGTCGGTCAGGTAGTAGTCGTCGGGATAGCTGTCCATGTCGCAAAAGCTGTTGCCCTCAATCATGCGGTCGGGATGATGGAAGTTCGTGAAGCCGCCCAAGATGCCGTAAAACTGGTCAAAACCCCGCTGGAGCGGCCAGGAATTACGGTTGCCTGCGGGGTGTTTATCAGATTCCTTGCACAAATGCCACTTGCCCAGCATCATGGTGGAATAGCCGCTGTCGCGGAAAATCTCAGCTACTGTGGCGCAGTGGTCGGTAAGCTCCAGTGCATAGCCCGGAAACCCAGGGTCGCCGTGCGCCACATGCCCCACTCCTGCATCGTGAGGGTTGAGGCCGGTCAGCAGGGAAGCTCTGGTGGGGGAGCACATGGGGTTGACATGGAAGTTGGTGTAGCGCAACCCTTCGGCTGCCATCTGGTCGATATGGGGAGTGGAGATTTCGCTTCCGTAGCAGCCTAGGTCGGAATAGCCCAGGTCGTCACATAAGATGACAATTACATTGGGGGCTTGGTCTGGGGCTGTGGCAGGCTTGGGCCAGTGCGGTTCGCTGCCGGCGAAGGTGCGCCCGACGCGGCCTTCAAAGTTGGCGTATGGCGCGGTGCCGTTTGGCTCTGGGCCGTCAGATGAGGCACCGGTCGGCGCAGCGCCGTCGGAGTTGTTTTGATTTGTGGAATCGCTATTGGTCATGTATTTAGAATAATGCATAGAACTACTAAGATGGTTTAGCTGCCCGAGTGGCGAAATTGGCATACGCAGAGGGCTTAAAATCCTCCGCCCGCAAGGGCTTGCGGGTTCGAATCCCGCCTCGGGCACCCTTTCCCCGGTCATGCCCGTCTGGGGCGCGCCTTCCAAAAACAAATCTTCACGAAATATCAGGACGCTTTCGTAAAACCACCAAAACATGCTTACACACCCACAGATACGCTCAACAGATACGCTCAAAACTGGGCTGGCAAATGTTTAATGAATCTTTGGCTTCATGATAGGGCAAATCCCAACTCTAGAAAGTAATTTTTTATCAGGAGGTGAGTTGTGAACTCATTCTTGATTGTCGGACTAAAAAACAGATTTGCCATACTGTTGCTCACGCCCATAGCAGTTGTGGGGCTGCTGGCCGCAGCCTGCAGTTCATCCGATTCCAACGGTTTTGTATCAATAGCCAATGACAATGAGTCGGGTGAGGAAGCAGAAGGCCAAGGAGCAAACTCGCCAACCCCCGAGACGCAGGCTTCTCCGTCTCCGTCTGGGCCTGAGAACGAGGACGAAGCAACGGCTGATAACCCAGAAATTCCGCCAGAATCAGACGATCCGCAGAGCAGCGACCAAGCCACAAGCGGCAGCCAGGAAGACGAACCGGTTTCTATGGCCGACCGCTACGACGACTACTATGACGCTGAACTGAGCTGCTTTGAGCAATCCACTTTCAGCGAGGAAAAAGCCATCAGGCATTCCATGGAAATGGTAGATGACATAATGCAGGCTTTCCCCGCTCTCGACCAATCGCAAGCCCGCTCACTGGCTATAGCTTATGGTCTGTGCGAGGTTGAATTCTCAGAAGTCCAAGCCCTGCTGGAGGAGGGTGAGTTGGGCAGGCAATATCGCAATATGATTCAAGGCTTGGCATCGGAGAGCTACCAAGAGTTTGTGGAGGTTTATGTACGCCAGCAATGTTTGGTGGTAGCTTATGACCTTAACTACCAGATTGAGACCGACTCTCGCCTGCATAGGTTGATAGGCGCGGTCGGTGAAGCTTCTTTGATACATTTCCGTCCTGGCGCACCGGAGCTTTTAGACGTAGCTATGGAGTTGCTGGGCGAGTTGACTACTGCTTTTGAAAGAGCTCTGGAGAATGGATTCCAAGATGATGACGACATTGACGACCTATTGTCTCAAGAACTCAGCTGCGAAAGATACAAGGAGATAATCGGGGCGGCAGGCGCGGCAGCTTGAGTTGGGGTTTGCTGTGGTCTGGGGTTGTCGCCCGCCGCTTGCCTGCCCCGCCCCGTCGCCGCTTACACAGCCTATCCCGCCTGCCCAGCCAGGCTTGCCCGCCCCGTCTAGCCGCTATATCCAGCCTCCGCCTTAGACTGACTCCATGCGAGTTCTAGTTATCGGAGGCAGCCAATTCAATGGTTTTGCGCTGGTGTCTGAACTGGTGCGTTGCGGGCACGAAGTTACCGTTTTGAACAGGGGCAAAACCCAAGCCAGCTTGCCGTCTGTCGTCCACCGCCTGACAGCCGACCGCACCGACAAACAGCAGATGCAAGCTGCCCTTGGCGATGCAGAGTTTGACTGCGTCCAAGATATGTGCGCCTATCATCCGCCAGATGTGGAGATGATGGTAGAACTGCTGTCGGGGCGTACGCAGCACTACATCTTCGCTTCTTCAACCGCCATCTATGCCGCAGCCAACATTCTGCCCATCAACGAAACTCACCCAGTTGAGACGGGGGAGGCCCAGATTGAATACGGACTGCATAAAATCCTCTGCGAAGAAATTTTGTTTGAGGCTTATCAGTCGGGCGGCTTCCCGGCCACTTCAGCGGTGTTTTCAATGGTATTCGGCCCGCGCAACATCATTGCAGATCGCGAGCAGCGCATGATCTACCGCATTTTGAACGAGCGGCCTGTGCTGATCCCAGGTGATGGAACTGCACTGCTGCAAGTGGGCCACGTTGGCGATCAGTCCAGAGCCTTGGAAGCCATGATGTGCCAGCCTCAAACCTTGGGGCAGCGCTATAACTTGACTGGCCATCAATACTGCTCATATGAGGGTTATGTGGATGCATTTGCGCAGGTGTTGGGGCGCGAACCCAACAAGGTTTTCATTCCGGCTGATTTAATGGACGGACTTTGGAACGGCACTATCGAGGCCGACCCAGCTGCTCAAACTTCCGCAGTGAAGATTGACATTCGCTCATCTGAGTCGGCGCGAAATCGTCCCGCTCTTGTGGCTACGCGCTTCAAGCTGGCAACGCTCATTCAACGCCTGGCTCCCAACATCCACCGCTGGAACCGCAGTGTGATTTTCGGGATTGACAAGCTGCGGAGAGACACTGGCTTTGAGCCTGAATTCGGTTTGGCGGATATGGTGGCGGAGGTTCACGAATGGATGGAAGCTGAGTCTGTGTCCACCGAATTTGACTGGACGCTGGAAGATCAAATTGTAGAGTTGGTGAAGCGGGAAGCGGGCTGAACCAGCCCCGACCATTCAGCCTCTCGCTGCGGGCTGATACTTCTCAATCTCAGGCAAGACTTCCTTGCCCAACAACTCAATGGTCTTCATAACCGACTCATGTGAGTGATAGCCAAACTGCACATAGCAGATCAGCTGGTCAACTCCCAGGTCGGCATAGTGCTTCATTTTGTCGTAGCAGCGCTCAGGGTCGCCCACCACCAGCATGTCGGCTTCGTGGAAGGTGTCAATGGGGATGTCTCCTTCCATCAACGGCTTCAGCAGCGGGAAGGTGGTCTCCTTTTCTTCGTCTGAGAGGTGCACCAACTCCCAGTCAAGCGTGAATTGGGCCAGGTTCCGATACCACCAGCTCACCGATTCCCAGACTCCGTTGTCGCTGGCTTGCTGGATGGTCTCGGCGCAGTGCACCAACGTATAGGCGGCCACCTTGTTGGTAGTTACTCTGGTGATGGGGCTAGGGTTTTGGGCGGCTTTGCGATAGGCACGGATGTGTTCGGCCATCTTCTCAAGGGGTTGCATGATGGTGAAAGACAGCATTCCCAGCCCAGCGGTGCCCGCTACTTCGGCCGAGCCGTCAGATGTGGCCGCCATCCAACAAGGCGGGTGGGGCACCTGCACTGGTTTGGGCGTAACCATCCGGCGCGGGAAGCTGTAGTTGGGCGATTCGTATTCAAAATATTCGTCCTCCCACATGCCGACCACAATCTCAATGGCTTCACGCCATTCATCCCGGCTCTTTTGCCGATCAACGCCAAAAGCGGTCTGTTCCATCGGTGTGGAGCGGCCTGTGCCCCATTCAACTCTGCCGTTAGACAAGACGTCAACGGTGGCAACTTTTTCGGCGATGCGCTGGGGCGGGGTGAAGCCGAAGGGAGTGAGCGTGACGCCAAAACCCATTTTGATGTTTTCGGTGATCATGGACAGCGCGCCCAGCAGCACTTCGGGGGCGGGGCAGTGGGAGCGCCCTTCTCTGAAGTGGTGCTCCACGGCCCAGATGGTGTTGAAGCCGAAGCTGTCGGCATAGCGGATTTGTTCAAGCGCCTCTCGGTAGGCTCGCTGCTCGCGCTCGCGCTGACCCCAAGGGTGGGGTTTGTCCCAAGGCTTGGGAGCATCAACTTCGTAAAGCAAATCCAGTTTCATGTTTGACTTTGTCCCTTTCGGTTGTTTGATCTTGCTGTTGCTTGTAATGGCTTCAAGATGTTGTCTTCAAATTTTGCCTTTATTTCCTGTCTGAAATCTTGTCTTAAAAATCTTGTCTCAAAATTGGCACGCAGTTTTCATTTTAGTCTTGTGAAATTTGCAGCCAATGGGAATCTTGCTATAAGATAGCTGCATGACCATCACTGAAACACGCAGTAGAACCCTTGATTCGGGTGAAAAAATTGCCACCAACGATCCAGCTTCTCACCTCCGAGCCAAGCGCCTTCGGATCACCGACCGCGGGGTGTTCGTCGGCCCGCTGGGGCATTTGGTAGCTGAACGCCAACGCTTGGAAGGTTTGACTTGGGAGCACTTTGATGTAACCCGTTACGGAGCCACGATCGGCGGTGAAATCCACGGGGTGGACTTGGCGGACGACCTGTCTGACGATGTAATCGCCGAGCTTCGCCAGGCCCTGCTGGACTACAAGGTGATCTTTTTCCGCAACCAGCCGCTGACATCCGACCAGCACGTAGCCTTTGCCAAGCGCTTCGGGGATTTGGAGATCCATCCGTTCATTCCGTCCAACACCGACCACCCGGAGTTGGTGCGTTTTGAGAAGTCGGCTGACGTGGCCGGCTATGAGAACGGCTGGCACAGCGATGTGAGCTGGCGGGAGTGTCCGTCTATGGGGGCGGTGCTGCATGCCATCCAGGTGCCCGCCACGGGTGGGGACACTTTGTTTGCCGATATGTATGCGGCTTATGAGGGCTTGCCGGATGATGTGAAGGAGCGCATTGAAGACATGGTGGCTGTGCACGATTATTCCCAGGCTTTCGGGCATCAGCTAGACCCTGAAACGCAAAAGGAGATGCGCGAGAAGTATCCGATGGTGGAACATCCAGTGGTGCGCACCCATTCTGAGACAGGGCGCAAGTTGTTGTATGTGAACCATTTCTTTGTCAGCCATCTGAAGGGCTTGAGCGAGGAAGAAAGTGATGAGTTGATGGACTTTTTGTGCCGACAGGCGACCACGCTTGAATATCAGTGTCGCTTCCAGTGGACACCTGATTCGGTGGTGTTCTGGGACAATCGGGCTGTCCAGCATTATGCTAACAGCGACTACTGGCCCGATGTGCGCATTGTGGAGCGAGCCAGCGTCATAGGCGACAGGCCGTCGTAGGGGCATAGGTGGCTGGGCCCCGGTGCCACTGGGCAGGGGCTGGTGCCGCGGGGCCGATGTAGCTAAACGAGAGGGGCGAGTGCCGGCTGCCGATGAATTTCGGAAGCCGAAGAATCAGCGTTTCCGTTCTACGGTTTCTTCTATTTCGTGGATGAAAGGTTCCAGCCATCTGAAAGTATTCGGGCAGTTGCTGGCGGAGCGCAGGCTTTCCAGATGTTCCCTTGGCGTTCCTAGCTCCATGGGGATAAGAGTCTGAACTAAAGCTTCTATGAACGCGTCCAAGTCTTGGTAAAGCATTTCACATAGGAACTCGTCCAAGCGGATGGCTCTGAAATTTTCAGGGAGCCTGAGAAAACGGTTACGCTTGTGTTTCAGGTATTCAGGCTTGAAATCTTTTAGATTGTCAGTCACGAGGAAAGCCGACCGCGTAGCCACGGTCGCATACAGAACATGCCTGTCGTCCTCATCAGGCAGAAATACTCTTTCTATGCGGGTTTGCTGATGAGCCAGCAACACCTGCGAATATGGAAGCTCCTGTTCAATGCCACTAATGATGCTGGCTACCTCTTGAGGTTTTAGCCCGCGTTTTACCAGGTTCCTTTGGCATTCTTTCATCACTAGGTCTGAATACCACGCAAAGCATAGGCCTTGCAGGTGCAGGTTTTTGCATAAATGTCTAGGCAGGGACTGAAACCAGACATTGGCGTCCACAAAAACGGACGGGACGCTGGCTTCCGCCATGCCTAGTCCCGAGGTATGGGTTCTGAGTCTGAAGGGGGTGAGTTGAACGGAAATTCAAAAAGCCCATTTTCCTGTTCCCAGCGGATTTGGGCGTCTCTTCTGGCCCATCCTTCGG
>JAPYNY010000033.1 GCA_028283145.1 Candidatus Hopanoidivorans cymbastelae | reverse complement strand
CCGGCGCCGACGGTGCGTCCGCCTTCTCTTATAGCGAAACGCAGGCCTTCGTCCATGGCTATCGGACATATCAACTCCACGCTCATGGTGGTGTTGTCGCCGGGAACGCACATCTCGGTGCCCTCAGGCAGGCCGATAGTGCCGGTCACGTCAGTAGTCCGGAAATAGAACTGCGGCCGATACCCGTCAAAGAACGGCTTGTGCCGCCCCCCTTCCTCCTTCGTCAAAACATACACCTCAGCCTCGAACCTGTCATGAGGCGTAATCGACCCAGGAGCGGCCAGCACCTGACCCCGCTGCACCTCATCTTTACCCACCCCCCGCAAAAGCGCGCCGATATTATCCCCAGCCTGGCCCTCATCCAAAATCTTGCGGAACATCTCCACCCCCGTACACACCGACGACGAAGTTTCCCTGATACCCACGATCTCCACCGCATCGCCAGTGCAGACCCTCCCCTGCTCCACCCTCCCAGTCACCACAGTACCCCGCCCCGTGATCGAGAACACATCCTCAATAGGCATCAAAAACGGCCGCTCCAACGCCCTCACAGGCGTAGGAACCCACTCATCAACCGCCGCCATCAACTCCAACACCTGCCCCGCGGCCTCCTCATCACCCTCCAAAGCCCGCAAAGCCGACACCGGCACAACCGGAGTCTCATCCCCCGGAAACCCGTACTCCGACAACAACTCCCTAACCTCCAACTCCACCAACTCCACCAACTCAGGATCATCCACCAAATCCACCTTATTCAAAGCCACCAAAATCCTAGGCACCCCCACCCGTAACCGCCGCCGTCAACGTCGTCTTACCATGATCAATATGCCCCATAGTCCCCACATTCACATGCGGCTTCAAACGAACAAAACTAACCTTCCCCACGGTATCCTCCTTGTTTGGATTTCCTTTTTGGTTTGATTTTCTGACTTAGATTTTTGCTTCAGATTTTCTGGTTTGGCTTGCGCTGCTTGGCTTGGTGTCTGCGTCTGTGTCAAGCTTTATGCAGTTTAGCCTTATGCAGCCTAACTATACTCCGCTCGCTTTCGCGCTGCCTACACTCCACGCAGGCGAGCCACTATTTCTTCTTGCACGTTCGCGGGCGCCTGGTTGTAGGCGTGAAACTGCATGGTATAGGTAGCACGTCCTTGAGTACGGGAGCGCAAATCTGTAGCATAGCCAAACATTTCCGAAAGCGGCACCAGAGCTGCCACCACCTGATTGGAGCCACGCTGCTCGGTGTTTTGGATTTGACCTCGGCGGCTGTTGATGTCGCCCACGACTTCTCCGAGGTAGGTGTCTGGCGTCGAAACTTCTACCGACATCATAGGCTCAAGCAGCACTGGCCCGGCTTTGGCCACAGCCTCGCGGAACCACGAACTGCCCGCCGCCTTGAAAGCCAACTCAGATGAATCAACTTCGTGAGTCTTGCCGTCAGTCAAGTTGATCTCAATGTCCACAACTGGAAAGCCAGCCAAAGGCCCGGAACTCAGCGACTGGCTGACGCCCGATTCCACCGCCGGGATGTATTCTTTGGGGATGGATCCGCCCCGAATTTTATCGCTGAACTGAAAGCCGCTGCCAGCTGTGCCCGGCAACAAAGAAGCCGTAACCACAGCAAACTGCCCGGCGCCGCCCGTCTGCTTTTTGTGCTGATAGGTGTAGTCAGACACTGTGCCAGTGATGGTCTCGCGGTAGGCAACCTGTGGCTTGCCCACTGTAGCCACCACATTAAATTCCCGCATCATCCTGTCAACCAAGACTTCCAGATGCAGTTCGCCCATGCCGGCAATGATGGTCTGGCCGGTTTCTTCATCTGTGCTGACCCTGAAGGTCGGGTCTTCTTCGGAGAGCGCGCCCAGGGCTTTGGAAAGCTTGTCTTGGTCGGCTTTGGATCGCGGCTCAACTGAAACGTGGATGACAGGCTCAGGGAAGACCAACTGCTCTAGGGCTACGTTGTTGTCCAGGGCGGCCAAGGTGTCGCCGGTGCGCGCATTCTTCAGACCTATGCAAGCTATGATGTCGCCGGCGTAGGAACTGTCGCGGTCGATGCGGTCGTTGGCGTGCATCTCCAGCAGACGCCCGACCCGCTCCTTGCGCCCGGTGCGGACGTTCAAGATATTGGAGCCTTTGGTCAGCGTTCCGCTATAAACCCGCAAATAGACCAGCTTGCCCACGTGCGGGTCGGTCATGATCTTGAAGGCCAGCGCAGAAAACGGGGCGTCATCGCTGACTTTCAGCTGGACTTGCTCTTCGGTTTTGAGGTCAACTCCCTCAGGCGGTTCCACTTCCAACGGCGAGGGGAGATAGTCCACGATGGCGTCAAGCAGCGGCTGAACTCCCTTGTTCTTGAAGGCCGAGCCGCACAGCACGGGCACAATGGCACCTTCCAGCGTCATCTCGCGGATGGCGGCCTTGATCTCGTCGGGGGTCAGTTCTTCTTCGTTCAGGTATTTTTCGCACAGCAGGTCGTCATGTTGCGACACGGCTTCCAGCAGGATTTCACGATAGGAGTTGGCTGTGTCTTGCAGGTCGTCGGGGATGGGCAGGCTCTCCCAAGTGGCACCCAGATCGTCGCCGCTCCACACCAGCGCCACCATGTCAATCAAATCAATCACCCCAGCGAAGTCTGATTCGGCGCCGACGGGCAGCTGCAGGGCCAAGGGTTCGCAATCTAGGCGCTCCCTGATGGAGTCCATGCAGAAGAAGAAATTGGCGCCCGTGCGGTCCATCTTGTTGACGAAACCGACACGCGGGACTTTATAGTGATTGGCCTGGCGCCAGACCGTCTCGGTTTGAGGCTCAACCCCAGCCACCCCGTCAAAGACTGCCACCGCTCCGTCCAGAACTCTGAGCGAGCGTTCCACTTCCACGGTGAAGTCAACGTGGCCGGGGGTGTCAATGATGTTGACTCTGGCGTCACGCCAGATGCAGTGCGTGGCAGCGGAGGTGATGGTGATGCCGCGTTCTTGCTCTTGTTCCATCCAGTCCATGGTGGCGGCGCCATCGTGAACCTCGCCGATCTTGTAGTTGCGGCCGGTGTAGTAGAGGATGCGTTCAGTCGTGGTGGTCTTGCCGGCATCAATATGGGCCATGATGCCGATGTTGCGGTAACGCTCGATCGGGGTGGCCCGGCGCCCGGCCGCGAGACTGATCTGTTTTGCAACGGAACTCATCTCGCGCCCCCCGGCCTACCAGCGGTAGTGGGCGAAGGCCTTGTTGGCCTCGGCCATGCGGTGGGTGTCTTCGCGCTTCTTGGCGGCGGAGCCGCGGTTCTCGGAGGCCTCGATCAGCTCGCCGGCGAGACGCAGGTCCATGGACTTCTC
>JAPYNY010000032.1 GCA_028283145.1 Candidatus Hopanoidivorans cymbastelae | reverse complement strand
GGGTGGTGGTGTGTGGGCGTGTGGCGGGCGTACGGGGATGTGCTGAGTGATGGCTTGTCAGCCGATAATACCTTCGTTTCGCAGCGTTGTCAGGGTCGCATCGTCCAGGCTCAGCTCTTGCTTCAATATGGCATCGGTGTGCTCGCCCAGCCAGGGAACTCTGGTGTCGGGTTGTTCGTCCATCCTGGAAAGCTTCACTGGGTTGCCCGGCGTTACCACTGGAGCCACCACGTCGTCGGTGCGTTCCATCTCTATTACCATGTTGTGCGCCGTCACGTGGGGGTCTTGCATGACTTCACCGGGCCAGTTGCATGGCCCAGCAGCCACGCCAGCGTTAGCGAAGAGGGCACTTACCTCAGCCTTGGTCTTGTCTGCTGCCCATGTTTCCACGGCTGGGCGCACCACGTCTTCCTGGTGTTCTCCCCAGCCGGCACGGGTGGCAAAGCGAGGGTCAGTCAGCCATTCGGTTTTGCCGATGATCTGGCATAGACGCTCCCACTGATGCTCACGTCCGACCTGAATCATGAAATAGCCGTCTGAGGCCTTGAAGCTGGTCAGAATCAACGCTCCTCGCGATTCAGGGTCGCGTACCACCCCCATGGATTCATACTGCAGTTGAACATCAGCCAGAGCCACCATGCAGTCCAACATGGAAATATCAACGTGTTGCCCGATGCCTTGGGTGTCGCGCTGACGCAGAGCAGCCAGCACTCCGATGACGGCAAAGATGGACGAGCCTGTGTCGCCCAGCGCTCCCAGGGGGCTGATAGTAGGGGGAGTATTTTGGGGCGTGCTCCATGAATACAGCCCAGACATAGACTCGGCCACACCGGCATAAGCCGGCCAGCTCTGATACGGGGATTCGCCCGTGTTGCCAAACCCTGAAACCGACAGGTAGATGACCTGGGGGTGGACGGCAGCCACAGATTCATAGTCAAGCCCAAGTTTGGCCAAAGTGCCGGCCTTGAAGTTTTCAGCAAATACGTCAAAGCGGGGCGCCAAGTCAAGCAGCAGTTGCCTGCCTTGGGGGTGCTTGATGTCGATGCCGATGCTGCGCTTGGAGAGATTGTTGCGCAGGAAAGTGGCGCCCACCTGGCGACCTTGCGGATCAGTCATAAAGGGCTGTGAACTGCGCCCAGACTCTCCAAACTTGGGATGTTCCACCTTGACCACGTCAGCTCCTAGACGGCTCAGCAGCTGAGTGCCGTAAGGAAGCGCCTGCATTTGCTCAACAGCTAAGATGCGGACACCATCCAGAGGTCGGCCATAGCGGTCAGTGGGGGAAAGGCTAGTTGTAGAGGGACTGTCGGCCAGCCTGTGGCTGTCGTCTTGGGTCATGTCATCTGCGGGTGTCATCTGCGGGTTTGGCGGTGCCTGGGCGGTCTTTGTGCAAAATCTCCCCCAACTAAACTTACTAGCACTTTACTAGCACTCTAAGATTAACATAATGACTGGTTCTGTTGGAATTCTGAGTTTTGGGGCTTACATCCCCTACAACAGATTGGATCGCTCCGAAATTGCCGAAGTAATGGGCTCAGGCGGCGGTCGCGGGCAGCGCAGCATAGCTTCCTATGATGAAGACACCACCACTATGGGTACAGAAGCCGCTCGGATTGCTTGGCGGGATGTGCCCGACATCCCCCTTGACTCGCTGTGGTTTTCCACTGCTTGGCCGGCCTACATGGAAAAAACCAACGCCGCAGCCATACACGCAGCACTTAGGCTGCCGAGCGAGGTTGTCGCAGCTGACTTCGGAGGTGCCGCCCGATCGGGTATAGCTGCTCTAGATGCTGCCTTGCGGGCGGGCACCACGTCCAACACGATGGTGGCGGTTTCCGACATCAGGGTCGGCTTGCCCACAGGCAAAGACGAATCAGAAGGCGGCGACGGAGCCGCGGCGATGGTAGTGGGAGCTTCAAGTGAGGCTGCCCCAGTGGTGGCTGAATGTCTGGCCATTGCTTCGGCTACCGAAGAATTTACCGACCGCTGGCGTGGCTCCGCTGAAGTGGCCGCCAAGCAGTGGGAAGAACGTTTCGCCGAATCCATGTATTTGCCCCTGGCTGACCGAGTTTGGAAACAAGCTTTGGAACAAGCTTCCCTAGCCGAAGAAGATATAGACGTAGCCATAGTTACTGGCACGCACAGCCGTTCGGTGCGACAGGTCTCCTCCCGCCTCAAGGTCAGACATATTGCCGATTCGCTGGCCTCAAGTGTGGGCAACACGGGCACTGCCCATTTCATGGTCTTGCTGGCTCAGCAGCTGGAGTTGGCTGCGCCAGGCCAAACCATAGCAGTTGTGTCGCTGATCGACGGAGTTGACGCCCTCATCTTCAAAACCACACCAGCTTTGGCTAGCCACGCCTGCTCGCGCCCCATAGCCAGCCAAATCCAAGCTGGAAGCCTGCTTCGCTATGGCAAATATCTGCAGTGGCGGGAGTTGCTTGAAGTCCAACCCCCTAACCGCCTGGAACCCTCCCGCCCGTCTGCTTCAGCAGCGGCCCGTAACATCGATTGGAAGTTTGGCTTCGTGGGTTCTAAAGGTCGGCCAAGCCAGACCATACATCTCCCGCCGGCGCGAGTTTCCATCAGCGAACAAGATCCACCAGATGCCATGGAGCTAGTAGCTATGGCGGACGTTTTAGCCACGGTCGTTACCTATACAGTGGATCGGCTGGTTTATTCAGTCAGCCCGCCAGTTGTTTTTGCCATCGTCGACTTTGAGGGTGGTGGTCGTCTGCCAGTGGAGTTGACCGACGTAGCCCCCCAAGACGTGGAGGTCGGGATGAAGGTGGAGATGACTTTCCGCCGTCTGTTCACGGCTGACGGAATCCACAATTATTTCTGGAAAGCTCGCCCTGCACGAAGCTGACGGCACCTAAATATCTGGCACTAATATCTGGCACTACACGAAAGGCATACGCATGAGTTCAAACGGCATCAAAGACAAGGTTGCCATCGTCGCCATGGGCTGCATCCCTTTCAGGGAGCACTGGGACAAAAGCCAGGACGACATGCTTATAGACGCCACTCAGCTAGCGTTTGAGGAGGCAGGTCTCACCAAGCACGATATTGATGCTTACTGGATTGGCACGGCCACAGGCGGCAACGGCGGTTTTGTCTTGTCGGCGCCACTTAAACTCCACGGCAAGCCAGTAACCAGGGTGGAAAACTTCTGCGCTACCGGCTCAGAAGCTCTGCGCAACGCAGCCTATGCGGTGGCTTCGGGGGCCTACGACACGGCCATGGCCGTGGGGGTGGAAAAGGTCAAAGACAGCGGCTACCAGGGGTTGGTGGGAGGAGGCGTCTGGAATGACGGCACCAAGCGCAACCTGACAGCCGCTGCCATGTATAGCCTGGTGCTGCCAGCCTATGCCCAGAAATACAACGTTGACCCTGATGAGCTGCGTTTTGCCGTGGCTAAGGTAGCGGAAAAGAACCATCGCAACGGAGTTGACAACCCACTAGCGCAGTTCCGAAGAGAGACTTCTGCTGAGAAAATCTGTGATATGCCGGCTGTAGCGGGGTCGCTGTCGGTGTTTGACTGTGCTGGTGTGGCCGATGGTGCCGCTGCTGCTATTGTCGTGCGTGCCGAAGACGCCCACAAATACTGCGACAACCCGCTCTACATCAAGGCTCTGTCTTTCGTTTCGGGCACCGGCGCCGGGCTGATTGATCCAAGTTATGATTATACGACCTTTCCGGAGTGCGCTATGGCCGCCCAGGAAGCCTACCGGCAGGCTGGCGTGGCTGATCCGAGGCTGGAGCTAGCCATGGCTGAAGTCCATGACTGCTTCACGCCAACGGAGATGGTGCTGATGGAAGACTTGGGTTTTTGCGAGCGTGGCACAGCCTGGAAGGAAATCCTGGCAGGCACCTTTGACGTTGACGGGGATTTGCCGGTCAACACAGATGGCGGGCTGAAGGCATTCGGCCATCCTGTGGGAGCGTCAGGTCTGCGCATGCATTACGAATGCTGGCTGCAGCTGAGGGGACAAGCAGGCGAGCGTCAGATAGACCTCGCCAACAAGACTTTAGGCATGGTGCACAATTTGGGTGGCTACCCAGGGGAGATGGTCAGTTTTGTTTCCTTGGTCGGGAACCAAATGTGCTGACGTTAAATGTCTTTTTAGCCGCCGCAGCAATCATCACTGTTGGGGCAGCTATCCAAGGCTTTGCTGGTTTTGGCATGCCTGTGCTGGCTGCGCCGTGGTTGTATTTGATGGAGCCAGACTTGGTGCCCGGCCCCATTATCGTGGCCGCGATGTTTCACAACATCCTGGCAGTTTCACGCGAGCGCGAAGAGATTAATTTCCCAGCTGTGGCATGGATTTTGAGCGGCACCATTCCGGGCATCGTAGCGGGAGCAGCAGCTTCAAGGATTTTGTCCGAATCAAGCTTGGCGTTGATGGTGGCCATCGTTATCTTGTGTGCTGTGGGGCTGACGGCTTCGGGCTTTGCCGTGCCGCAGAACAAGCCGGTCAGCACGACCACGGGTTTGGCGGCTGGCTTTTCAGTCTCCACCGCAGCTGTTTCGGGAGAGATAGTGGCCCTGTATCTGTCCAAGTTGTCGGGGCCCCAGTTGAGGAGCACCTTGGCCGCCTATTTCTTGATTTCCGGCACCACTACCTTGTGTGCTCTGTCGCTCTTCGGAGAACTCAGCTTGCTGCAATTGGCTTGGGGGTTGTTTCTGACGCCGTTTCTGGGGTTTGGATTTTTGGCCTCATCTTTGGTGGCTGAAGTTATGGACAAAAAATACCTCCGCCCGGCCGTGCTGAGCATCTCAGCAGTGGCTGCTGTTATTTTGTTAATTCGCTCTGTAGTGTAAAAAATCAGGACTTGAGCGGGGAGGGCTTCGCCAAGGCAGTTGCCTGGCCTAGAAGTTCCACGAGATATTTGGAGATTTGTCGGTGAAAACAGATTATGGGCAGCAAGGCGCTAGCGTTGCTGCTGTCTTCTTGGCTGGGAGCCAGATGTGCTGACGCTTAATATTTTCATAGCTGCAGCGGCGATTATCCTTGTCGGGGCGACAATTCAAGGTTTGGCCGGCTTTGGCATGAATGTGCTGGCCTCGCCGTTGCTGTTTTTGATGGAGCCAGACTTGGTGCCGGGCCCGATCATCTTGGCTGCGCTGTTTCATACGGTGTTGTCCGCTTGGCGTGAGCGGGGCGAGATCAATTTTCCGGCTGTGGCTTGGATATTCAGCGGCACTATTCCGGGCGTTGTAACAGGTGCCCTGGCTGCCAGAATACTGTCTGACACCGGGCTGGCTTTGATGATAGCCATCGTTATCTTGTGTGCTGTGGGGCTGATGGCTTCGGGGTTCACTCTGCCACAAACCAAGCCAGCCAGCACAGCCACAGGCTTGGCGGCCGGGTTTTCAAGTGCGACTTCAGCCGTTGCAGGGCCGATGGCCGCCTTGTATTTGTCCGGCCTGTCGGGGCCTCAGTTGAGGAGCACCTTGGCTACTTATTTCTTGATCTCCGGCACCACTACCTTATGCACCCTGTCGCTTTTCGGGGAATTCAGCGCGCGACAGTTTGCCTGGGGCTTGCTGTTTATGCCGTTCGTGGCGGTTGGATTTTTGGCCTCATCACCACTTCGCAAAGTCTTGGACAAAGGCTATGTCCGGCCGGCAGTGCTGATTATCTCATCAGGAGCCGCGCTGACGCTGCTAGTGAGGTCACTGCTCTAGGCGGGCGTGCACCTCTCGTCGCGCTTGCCCTAGCAACCCTCAGGTTTTGAGCAGCGGAGCCACTTCTTCTCCAAAAGCGGCTATCTGGTCTAGGAATTCTGCCTGAGTGCGACTGGAAAAGCGCAAATGCAAGACGTTAGCTCCTAGCTGACAAGCTGCCAGAAGTTCCTCAGCAATAGCCTCAGCTGAGCCATGCAGATTGGCAGCCGCGGCCAACTCTTCAGGAGGTTCACCTAAATATAGAGTTCCGGGCATATGTCCGATGTCAAATTCCACGTCTTGGCGCCCGGCCGCCTCCGCAGCTTCAACAATGGTGGCCTTTATATCTGGAATCATCTCCTTGGGGGTGCCCATCGGAATCCAGCCATCCCCTCTTTGTCCGACCCGCCGAAAGGCTGCAGGAGTGGTGCCGCCCACCCAAATGGGGATGTTCTCCTGAACTGGCTTAGGCCCGACCCCGCAGTTCTCCCACGACCAAGTTTCGCCAGCAAAAGAAGAATAGGCGCCCGGCCCAAGAGCAGCTTGGATGGCATCTAGGCACTCGTTCAGCAGACGGCCTCGTTTAGTGAAGTCCACCCCTAGGGCTTGAAATTCGCCTGCTACGTGTCCTGCGCCAACCCCCATGATGACCCTGCCACCTGAGAGGTGGTCTAGCGTGGCAAAGGATTTGGCGGTCTGAAGCGGATGGCGATAGACCGCAATCCACACTACTGACAACAATTTGATGGTTGAAGTCTGAGCTGCCAAATAGGAGAGCGTTGCGACAGTGTCATACCAAGTAGTGGTCATGTGGGCTGAGTAGTCGTCGTCGGGGATGGCTATGTGGTCGCAAACGCCTATGAAGTCAAAGCCTGCCTTTTCGCATTGTTGAGCTACGGCAACCAGGTCGGACGCAGTAGCGTCTGGCTCCCACTCGGCTCGCAGGGTTTTGGTCAAGGTCTGAATGGGAAGCTGCATTCCAAATGCAATGTGGCTTGAGTCGCCTACAACAGCCATGAACTGTCCTTTCTATGTTTTTGTTCTGTGCGCCAATCTCTGACACTGCTCCCTGGCGCCACTTCCTCTCGGTGTGCGCCAGCCCCCTAGTTGAGTTTATTTTAGGCAAAATCTGCCCTGCTGAGTTTTTGGCGCAGTCGCTTTTCGGCCCGCAGCCGTTTCTTGCGCAAGGTATCAGGTGCCAGCCCTGTAGCTGTGGACATAGCTGAGACGGTCAGTGCTTCGGTGCGTGTCAGGACTATGATTTCAGCTGCCAGCCGATCAATTTCTCCCTGCGTGGTGATCAAATTGATCAGGTCGGCAATTTTGGCTGAGTTGCTGGCCGATTGCGCCGGAATCTGTTGCCAACAAAATATCAGGCTGTCTTCTTCTAGGCTGTCCAAAAAGTTTTGGCTGAGACACTGCTCCTTGAATTGCTGCTGCCTCCGGACCAAGGCATTTCTTTGAATCTGGCGCTTGATGGTTTGATACAGCCACCAGTGGACACAAGTGATGTCGTGTCTTTTGAAGTGGGCGATTTGTTCGCTAGCCACCGACACTACGTAGGCAGCTTGCTCGTCAAGGTCGGGTGCTTTTGATTTGTCAACCATGTGGATGACTTGCGGCAGCAGGCTTTGCAGCACAGCTCGCTGGCTGAGTTGTTCTGAGCCGTGCTTGAGCAGGCAGCTGAGCGTCTCGTCCCGCAGCTTCATATAAGACCAGCAAGGTTGAGCTATGAGCTGGATGATCTCTGAGGCGGCTTTGGCCGACAAGACGGGGTGGTGGCAGGTCCACCTTCTGACAGAGTTTTCAAGTTGGGGTGATTTGACGGTTGTCTCCCAGTCAGCTGCCAAAAGTTGGATGGTGGGAGTTTGGGTCGCAGTGTTCATGGCAACTCCTTCCATTCGTTTGTGAAATGTGCGTTTGTGAAATGTGCTTGATTTGCGGGCTAGGCCCTTGCAAGTAGATTGATGGACAGGTGCTGCACAGCTTTTTGCCGGGGGTTTCTACTGGGCTGCACGAAGAGCGCTTCAGGGATGGGAGAGCCCTTGAATACCCAGTTCAGGTAGCTTTAAAAAAGCAAAATAGGGGCACGACACAAGACGAAAACACAACACAAAGGAGACATCATGGGACGTTCATTGCTCGGCACCAGAGTTGAACGGCGAGAAGACCCAACCCTGTTGACGGGAGAAGGCGACTACGTGGCTGACCTTGCTTTTGAAGGGCTGTTGCATGCGAAGTTTGTGACATCCGCTGAGCCACACGCCCGGATCAAGCTAGATTTAGCCGAGGCAGAATCAGTTGAGGGCGTGGTAGCTGTCTATACAGCTGAAGCTTTGGGCGACACCAAAGTTCCGCAGCGATTCGTTCCCGACCCCAGCTTTGCCCGGCTGCCTTTGGCTAAAGACGTTGTCAAATTTGTGGGGGAGTCGGTGGCCATGGTGATAGCTGAAACGCCAACCGCAGCTCACGATGGCTCCGAGCTTGTAGTGGTGGACTACACCCCGCTGCCAGTCAGTATGGACGCCGAAGCGGTCTTCGCAGCCGAACATGGTGGGGTAGGCAATGGTGGGGTAGACAGCGGCGTGGCAGAAAACTCCAGCAGCAGTTCCGAAAACTCCAGCATGCAGCCGTCTTCGCTGTCTTCACCGCCGATTCAGCCGCCGCCTCACTCTCCCAGGCTCTACCCCGAGCGGGGTTCAGACACATTGTCTATGCGTTTTGATGCTCCCGACTTCATTGAGCTTGAAGATCTTTCGCCAGAGCAGGTCGCCAACCAGCAGGTTGTTACGCTGCGCCTTGAAAATAATCGCATGGCGGTAGTCCCACTTGAGCCGCATGCCATCGTCGCGCAACCCCACTCAGGCGGCAAGTTCACCATCTGGCTGTCTTCGCAGGGGCCTCATAGCATCCAAGCTGGCCTGGCGAAGGCACTGGAGTTAGACCCCCAGGATGTGAGAGTCATCTCCCCTTGGGTTGGAGGAGGTTTCGGCGGCAAAGGAGGTTGGGTGCCAGAACACGTCGCTGTGGCCCGAGCGGCTCAGCTGCTGGGTCGTCCTGTCGGATGGCTGCAAGACCGCACGGAGAATCTTTTGAGCATGCATGCTCGCCATCAAGTTCAATACGGTCGTCTTCGAATGGATGAAAGCGGGTTGTTTGCTTCGCTGGAAACTCATGCTCTGGCTGATGCTGGCGGCTATGTGGAAATTGGGGGGCTGATTCCCACAGGCACTCGGCTGATGGCTCAGGGTGTCTATAAATTCCCACAAGTTCGCTCACATGTTGGGGCCGCTTGCACCAACAAGGCTCCGACTACCGCTTTCAGAGGGGCAGGGCGTCCTCAGGCAACTTGCCTGATTGAGCGGCTGGTGGATTTGGCTGCTGCTGAGTTGGAGGTGGATCCGCTGGAGTTGCGCTTGAAGAATTTGCTGCCACCTGAGGATTTTCCAGTCTCTACCGCTACGGGTGCTACTTATGACACCGGCGACTACGCTGTTGTGCTTCGCAAAGCTGCGGAGCTGGCTGGCTATGACACCTTGAGGGCCGAACAGGCGCAGAGGCGTGAAGCGGGCAACACGAAACTGCTTGGCATCGGGCTGTGTTGTTATGTGGAAGTAACCGGCGGGGCGGCTGGCCCGGGAGGGGAGTTTGCCAGCGTAGAGGTGACCACCGAAGGCAAGGCCATTGTCAAGGCGGGAACGTCTTCTCATGGGCAAGGTTTGGAGACGGTTTTTGCCACCATTGTGTCAGACAGACTAGGTATTTATGAGGTGGAATTCATTCAGTCGGACACAGCCGAGGTGCTGCGGGGACAGGGCACGGCTGGCTCACGGTCGGGGCAGATGGGGGGCAGTGCTGTGGCAGGAGCTTGCGATCAAGTTTTGGCGGACGCCCGGCGTATCGCAGCTCACTTGCTGGAAGCCAGCGAAGCAGATATTGTGGTGGCCGACGGGGGGCTGTCGGTGGCTGGTGTGCCCACTGCTTTTGTGGGTTGGGCCGAGTTAGCGGCTTTCGCCAAGACAGGTGAAGCTGGTGCTTCGGATTTGCCGACCCAGCTCTTTTGTGAACACGATTTCAAGCAGGCCAACGCAACTTATCCCTTTGGGGCGCACGTGAGCGTGGTGGAAGTGGATACCGAAACCGGAGCAGTTGAAGTTTTGCGCCATGTAGCTGTAGATGATTGTGGTGTGGTAATGAATCCCATGATCGTGCAGGGGCAACAACATGGGGGGATCGCCTCAGGGGTGGCGCAAGCCCTGTGGGAGCACGTGGTCTATGACGAAGACGGCAACCCGCGGACGACCAACCTAGCTGAGTATCTGATGCCCAGCGCAGCAGAGTTTCCTTTCTTTGAGGTTTATTCCAACGAAACGCCAACCGACTTGAATCCTCTGGGGGTCAAGGGTATTGGTGAAGCGGGAACTATCGGTGCCATCCCAGCTACCCACAATGCCGTGATTGATGCGCTGAGCCATCTAGGAGTGCGCCATCTGGATATGCCCCTGACACCCGAAAAGCTCTGGACAGCCATTCAAGATGCCCAAGCACATGGCCGAGTGCCAGCTAGCCAGCACCCCTGGCCCAGCTACGCCACAGGGTAAATTCGGCAGGATGCCCGATCAGTCAACGCCATTAATCTACACTTAGGGCAATGGAGAACATTAAAGGTCTTGTAGCGGCTGAACCCTATTTCAGTCAGAAAAACTCACCTCAGGTGGTTTTGTATCAGGGCGATTGCCTGGATTTGCTGGAAGCCACTGCCGAGGCGTCTGTGGACATGATTTTTGCCGACCCGCCGTACAACCTCTCCAATGGCGGAACTTCAGTCCACGCAGGCAAAAGGGTGAGTGTGAACAAAGGCAAGTGGGACAAGAGCAGGGGAGTGGAGGAAGACTTTGAATTCCACAGTTCTTGGATTTCTGCGTGTCGGAAGGTCTTGAAAGATGACGGAACCATTTGGATAAGCGGCACCTATCACTCCATTTATCAGTGTGGCTTTGCCCTGCAAAAACAGGGTTTTCACATTCTGAATGAAATCAGCTGGTATAAACCCAATGCCGCCCCCAACATAGCCTGTCGCATGTTTGCCGCATCCCATGAAACTCTTATCTGGGCGCGCAAGCACAAAAAAGCCAAGCACTACTTTGACTATGCGTTGATGAAGCAAGGTGATTGGCCGGACGACGCTATGAAAAATCCTGGGAAACAGATGCGCTCTGTGTGGTCAATAAAGACCCCAGGCAAAAACGAAAAAGAACATGGCAAGCACCCAACTCAAAAGCCCGTTCCACTGCTGGCAAGGATAATTCTGGCAAGCACTCAACCTGGGGCTGTCGTCATGGATCCGTTTGCAGGCAGTTCCACCACAGGCATTGCTGCTAATCTTCACGGCAGGCATTTTATTGGTTTTGAAACTGATGAGCAGTTTTTGGATTTGTCGGCAAGTCGTTTTGAATCCCTGAAATGATATGGCGAGCAATCATAGTTGGAAGAAAATTTTCGCAGATTATGACATAGCTGACCACGACTTTGATGCCTCAGTTTTTCATCTCAACGCTGATGAAATAAAGAGTTCGGTTCAGAACTTCCTAAAAACTAATGAAAGAGAAGTGAGAATCCTGTGTTCGCAGACTAAAAGGGAGGAAGTTCCCGAAGTCATGAGGCAATTGGGTTTATTCATTTTGCCGGTGCAAAATGGAGGTTTTGTGCTAGCGCGAGGTGAAGGTTATGTGGACATTCCAGATATTGCGACAACTGCTGTCTCACATGAGCCTGAGTTAACTTGGCCTTTAGAAACTTCTAAAATCGGAGACTCGGAGATGCAGCATCTTGACTATGCGTTTGCCAAGGGCATAATCAAGACTTTTACAAGTGACGAATCTCTCCACCTAACCATCAGAGGAAGAAAGAGGACTCCGAGGTTTGAGTTTTATGTGGGGAACCACCGAGTTCAAGTTGAGAGCGTGCAGACCGAAGTTGATGCGGGCTATGAGGGTGAGGAACAAGTTGTCCTCGTTGAGGCTAAAAATTCCGAAACAGACAATACTATCATCAGGCAGCTTTATTATCCTTTTCGTTTATGGTCGGCAAGAGTTCCGAATAAGCAAGTGAGAAATGTATTTTTTGAGAAACGAGTAGATGAATATTTGCTGTGGGAATTCAAGTTTGCAGACAAGGATGATTACAACAGCATTCAACTGATCAAGAGCACCAAATACAAGTTGGCTAGCTGATTCATAGGGGTATAACCTGCCCGTAACATAAAGAGGGGACTATGTGTCGTTAGTGTTAGACGTTTTGAAAAAAGCAGACCTATCGTAGCAATGCAGTCTGCTCGGTAGAATGCAGGGTCTGGTGGTGGTAGCTCAACCGGCTAGAGCGCTGGATTGTGGCTCCAGAGGTTGCGGGTTCAAATCCCGCCCATCACACGAGCACTCCAGCAGGAAAACACAATGTGGCTAGACGAAGCCACAGCTATATCTTGGCTAGGGGCTGAATTCTAAGTAGCCGCTGTCTAAGACGACTCTGTCGTCCACATAGGTCTGAAAGAAGGCAGTGTGGTTGGCACCGGCAATGCCGCCGCCATAATTGCCGCCTTCCTCGTGGTTGACCCAAATCTTGATTTCTAAGTTGTCGCCCGGCATAACGGGGGATGAAAAACGCCCCTTCATCTCCTTGAACCGTGCTGGGTCGCTGTCGCAGCATGAGTGCAGCAACGCCCGCCCAGTGAAGCCGTAGGTGCATAGCCCGTGCAGAATTGGCTTGGGGAAGCCGCCATCGGCTGCAAAAGCAGGGTCGGAGTGCAGTGGATTGCGGTCGCCGTTCAAGCGATACAACAGAGCTTGGTCTGGGCGTGTGGCGTAGTTGACTACGTGGTCTGGCTCGCGGTCGGGAGGCCCTGAACCTCGCGCCGACGGCCCTCTGTCGCCGCCCCAGCCGCCTTCGCCCCGCATGAACAGAGAGGTGGTGTTGGTAAACAGCGGTTCGTTGCTTGAAGCGCCTCGGGCGGTTGTCTCAAACACTACTAAGGCAGCCTTGCCCTTGTCGTACATGCCAGCTACCTTGGTGGTGGAAGTGATGGTGGCTGCCACGGGTAAAGGCTGGTGAAGTTTGATGCCTTGCTCGCCATGAACCAACAAAGCGGGATTGTAGGTGCCGATGTCAAGCCCTTCACCTCCGCCCATAGCCAGCACGACGCCCATCGTGGGCAGAGCTTTCTGCCCAAGGTCGCGGGTGTTCTCGGTGGTGAATTCCAGCTCAAAGCCTGTTGGGTCAACTGCGCCAGCCCCTACGCCTAGGGCGTAAAGCAAGCTGTCTTTGGAAGTCCAGGAACGCTCAACTGGCGTGGAAACATTGCCGACTGCTTCGGGATTCAAGGGCATGGGTAACTCCTACTTGCGAAATTAAGGTTTTTGCGTAGCGTCAGGCGGTCTAGCCTGCTGCTGCGGCAGCTGCATAGACGGTTTCGCCAACTTTATGCTCAGCTGTGCCGGCTTCCACCCGCTCCCCAGGCGTGAAGCTTATCGGCATGTGCTTGATACCTGCAATGAAGTTGGAGCGTAAAAAAGACGGCTCGCCTGTCAGTTCAATATCGTGTATGCGGGTCAGCATTTCTCGGAAGATAATACGCAACTCGGCTCGGGCCAGGTTGGCGCCTAGGCAATAATGCGCTCCACCGCCGCCAAAGGAGATGTGAGGATTGGGATCGCGCTCAATGTCAAATTTGAACGGGTCTTCAAAGACCTCCTCGTCCCGATTGGCCGATACGTGCCACATCAGCACTTTCTCACCCTTGTGGAACTGATGCCCGCTGAGTTCATAGTCTTGTGACAAAGTGCGTCTGAAATGAATCACCGGCGTAACCCAGCGCAGAATTTCTTCAATGGTGGTGTCTAGCTGGCCGTCTATGTCACTGCGCAATTTGGCCATTTCTTCGGGGTGGGTCAATAGTGCCAGCATGCCGCCGCTGGTGGCGTTGCGGGTGGTTTCGTTGCCAGCTACCGTCAAAAGCAGCATGAAGGCATCAAATTCAAGTTCTGAGAGGCGGTCTTCCCCGATGGTTGCGTTGATCAGCAGGGTAACGATGTCGTCTCTGGGGTCGGCTGCCCTTCGCTCAGCCAGTTCATGCGCGTAGGCATAAAGCTCCATGGCGGCAGTTGCACCGTCTTCGGAGGCATAATCAGGGTCGTCTATGCCGATCATCTTGTTTGACCAGTCAAACAGCCGATTGCGGTCTTGTTGGGGCACACCCATGATCTCGGCGATGGCTTGAAGGGGGAGTTCCGAAGCTAAATCCACCACGAAGTCGCACTCGCCTGTTTCAATGATGTTGTTGACAATATCTCTGGCACGGATTTTCAGGGCTTCTTCTAGTATGCCAATCATGCGCGGGGTAAAACCTTTGTTGACCAGTCGGCGATAACGGGTATGTTTAGGGGGGTCGGTGGTGAGCATCATGATTCCCCTGGTGTCCATACCGCCTGCGGAGTTTTCAGCATCGTATTCATAGCGGGTGACTCCACCCAACTCTGAGGAAAAGACTTCGGCATTGCGGTTGGCTTCCACCAAGTCGGCGTGTTTCACCAGCGACCAGAACCCAGGCCCGCCATCGGGCTCGCCATGCCAAGAGATTGGAGCCTCCCTGCGCAGCAAAGTAAACATCTCATCATGCTCGCGTCGCATAAAGCGATCCAGGTCAAGCAAATCAACATCTTCAAGTTTCATGTTGTCCTCCAAACTTTATTTGTGCTTCTCCAGAAGAGACCTTGAATATGAATTCTATGCTAATAGATATGGCAACTCCCAGATTTACAAATAATACAAATAATGGCAGACAGCAGAACTCTCTGGATATCCCACAGCAGAGCCCTCTGGCTGGGGTCAAGGTTTTGGATTTTTCTTCCCAGATAGCCGGGCCGTATTGCACCAAACTATTAGCTGACGCCGGAGCTGATGTTGTGAAGGTGGAATCCGGGGAGGGCGATTCAATGCGGAGATGGTCTTCAACTCGCCGGGGAACCCGTAACTTGGGCGCTGAAGCACACGCTGGTCGGGCAACTTCCTCCGAGCAGCCCCCGGCGGACGAGCAGCCTGCTGTCGCCAGCTCGTTCTCTTCCCCCCAACAGCCCAATCAGCCCCCATCTCACCCGGATGAGCCCAGTGCCTTATTCTGTTATCTCAATGCCTCCAAGCGGTCGGTCATAGGCGCGCCGGGAGACAGACATATAGAGTCTCTGCTCTGCTGTGCCGACATTGTGGTGGAAGACTTCACCCCGCAGCAGTTCAAACAGCACAACTTTCTCAATAAGCATCCGCATTTGGTTGTCGTCTCTGTTACTCCCTATGGACACAGCGGCCCGCTGGCAGGCGCGCCGTGGACAGACTTCACGGTGCAAGCTGAATGCGGTTCCATTGCCTTTCGTGGCCGCCATGACCAGCCGCCAGTTTATGCGGGTGGCCGTATCACGGAATATACAGCTGGTGCTTACGCCGCCCCCGCCGCGCTGGCTGCTTTGCTTTCGGCGCGCACCAGCGGACAGGGGCAGCACCTGGATGTGTCTATAGCTGAGGTGGGTATTATTTCGCAGGCCATCTACACCGAGGTAGCCCAGCAGCTTCATGGCGACAACCGAGCTTGGGGCGGCCCGACCAGAAGCGTGGAGCTGCCTTCCATTGAACCCACCAAGGACGGGCGCTGGGTCGGTTTTAATACCAATACCGGACAGCAGGCGGAAAGTTTCCTGATGCTAATTGAGCGTTTTGACCTCTTGGAGAGTGGGGAGTGGTCGGGGCCGGCTGCCTACGGCAAGCGCATGGAAAATATCGATGAATGGAATGAGATTGTCCATGCTTGGACTACCCGCCACACGCAAGAAGAGATCATTGCCAAAGCGGTTGAGTTGCGTATACCCGTGGCCCCCGTGCACAACGGCGAAAGCGTGCTGCAGGAGCCTCACTTTTTGGAGCGGAGTGTTTTTGTCAATAATCCAGCTGGTTTTCTCCAGCCCCGCCCGCCCTATCTAATTGACGATTCTGAGAATCTCCCAGTGGACATGCAGCCAGCCCCCCAACTGGGAGAGCACACCGATGAGGTTGTTGCCGAGTGGGGAGATGCCCTGCGTGAAGTTGCTCACATAGGAGAGCATCCTGGCGAGGCAGCAGCCAAACTCCAGCCTGTGCCTCCCAATGAAAAAGGTTCCCTCATCGGCACGGGCAGGGTTGGCGCCGATGGCTCCGGGCTGATTTCCAAATCGGCAGGCGAGCCATCTCTGCCATTTGAGGGCTTTCGCATCATTGATCTCACCAGCTGGTGGGCTGGGCCTTCCGCCACGCAGTTGTTTGCGTTGATGGGAGCCGAGGTCATCCATATAGAGTCAGGGTCTCACCCCGATGGAATGAGACTCACTGGTGCCATGTTCGGCCAGCCGGAGTGGTGGGAATGGGGGCATATGTTTGTCTGCTCCAACACCAACAAATTCGGCTTGACCTTGGATTTGAATTCGGACGAAGGGCATGGGCTGCTGTGCAAGTTGATTGCCGAATCAGATGTGGTGGTGGAAAATTTCTCTCCCAGGGTGGCGGAGAAGTTCGGCTTGACGTTTGATTTCTTGAAGTCTTTGAATCCGCAGATTGTTTACATGCGCATGCCGGCTTTTGGCTTGAGCGGGCCGTGGCGCGAACGGGTGGGTTTCGCCCAGACTATGGAGCAGGTAACGGGCATGGCTTGGGTAACCGGCCATGAATACGACCAGCCGCGCATCATCCGCGGGCCTTGCGACCCGATTGCTGGCATGCATGGGGCATTTGCCTTGATGCTGGGATTGTGCGAGCACAAGCGCAAAGGCGAAGCTGTGTTTGTGGAAGCCACGATGGTGGAGGCTGCCTTGAATTGCGCGGCTGAGCAAATTGTGGAGTTCAGTGCCTATGGGGGAGAGCTTTCGCGCATGGGCAACCGAAGCCCTTATGCTGCCCCGCAGGGTCTGTATGCATGTGCGGGTGAAGAGGAGTGGCTAGGAATCGCTATTGAGACAGATGAGCAGTGGGAAGCACTGGTTGGAGCACTGGGAAATCCTGCTTGGGCGCAGGCGGAAAGCCTTGCGGATTCGGACGGTCGCCGGCAGGCGCACGATTTGATAGATGATCACTTGGCTGAGTGGGCCCGTGATAAAGATAGTGCCCAGGCCGCTGAGCATCTGCGCTCGTTGGGCATACCTGCAGCGCGCTGTTGCAACCCAAGGTTGTTGTTTGAACATCCCCAATATCAGGCACGGGGCTTTTATGAGCGTTCGGCCCATCCGTTTGTAGGAGAGCCGCTGCTGCCCACTTTGCCCTACCGTCTTGCTGGGGCCGACAAGTGGATCAAGCGCGCCACCCCGACAATCGGCCAACATAACCGCGAGATTCTGAGCGGTTTGCTGGGTGTGAGTGACGAAGAGTTGAGCCAGTTGTCAGAAAAGGGAGTCATCGCAACTCGCCCAGCCGGGATGTAGCTGCAGAAGGAAACTGTATAATTAATCAATTTAGAAATAGAAGCAGAAGCAAATAAAGCTGAGGTGCCTATATGAAGTTAAAGCACATCAAAATACACAACTTTCGAGGTATTATTGATGCCTCAATAGAATTCCAGCCTTATACACTTCTGGTTGGCGCAAACAATGCCGGAAAGAGTACTGTTATTGATTGCATCCGAGCTTTCTATGGAAAAGACAATTTCAAATTTGACGACAAAAGGGACTTTCCGTTCATTGAAACAGATGATAAAGAATCATGGGCAGAACTCACCTTCCACCTTAACGATCATGAATATAGTTCTTTAGCCGAAGAATATCAAGTCACTGAGAATATTTTAAGGGTAAAAAAGTATTTCAAGACTGAGAAAAAACTTCATGATGGCAAAAAGGCAGCAGGAGTTATTCTTGGCTACATATCTGATGATGAATATGCTAACAAGCATTTCTATGGCGCACAAAATGTGCAAGAAGGAAAGTTTGGCAGGCTAATTTATATTCCCGCAATTAGTAAAGTAGATGAGCATACTAAACTAAGCGGACCTTCAGCTTTGCGCGACTTAATCACAAATATTTTGTCAAATGTTCTTGAGGACAGCAAAGAATATGAGTCTTTTGCTGAACACCTACATGCTTTTTCTGATGAAGTTAGAGAGATGGAAAATAGAGACAAAATGTCTCTTAATAAATTTCAGAATGAATTAAATCAACTTCTTGAATTATGGGAAACTAAATTCAATTTTGCATTTAAGACTCCCTCTGTTCCAGAGATTATCAAGACAATAATTGATTTTGATATTCTAGATGATAATGTTAAAAATTCACATGATATAGATAGCCATGGTTCAGGGTTTCAACGATATTTTATTTATTCATTAATTCGGCTCAGTGTGAACTACACTCCTAAAAAAATTGCCACTAATAAAAAAGAGTTTTCCCCTTCTTTTTATCTTATTCTCTTTGAAGAGCCTGAAGCTTTTCTGCACCCACCACAGCAAGATGAACTTTCCAGAGATCTAATTAAACTAACAAAAAATGAGGATTGGCAAATTATTTGTTCTACACACTCAGCTAATTTTGTGAGCAAGAATACTGACCATCTTTCTGCCATTACCCGCTTGCATAGAAAAAATGGAATTATGAGGCTATTTCAAATTAATGATAAGATTTGGAAAGATATTGTTATTGCTAATCACGAGATAAATAATTTAATTGGATCAGATTTGGAAGATAAAAAATCTGAGATGGAGGTTATTAAATATTTTCTGTGGCTAAATCCTTATAGATCTGGAATGTTTTTTGCGCAAAATGTTTTATTGGTTGAGGGGCCAAGTGAAGTTGTGCTAATAAATAAGCTAGTTGATGATAATCAATTGGCTCTTCCCAAGGGAACCTTTGTTATGGATTGTCTAGGCAAGTATAATATTCACCGCTTTATGAATCTATTAAGTCATTTTGGTATTGACCATGCTGTAATCTATGATGATGACGATAATAAGGGTTCAAATGAAGAACTTAATAAATTAATTATTGATTCAAATAATCTTGATTATACAAAATCAATTCAGCCAATATCAAATGATATTGAATCATTTCTTGGCGTTCCAAGATTGAGTAAAAGACAAAATTATAAAAAACCACAACATTTGTTTTTCTTCTATAGTACTGGTCAAATTTCCGAAGAAAAACTTGATGATTTTTGCTCATTAGTTGAAGGCTGCTTTCCTAATGATTGAGGAAGTAAATGATTTTATAATTCTATAATTTTAGTTGTTTATAGCGGATTTACTCCAGGGTGGGTTTTTATCGAGGTTTTTCCTGCCGGCGAATTTACTGATGTATCGGGCGAGATATTTAACGCTCATTTGGTGGTAGGGTGCCGTAGTATGTCGCGTTTGAATATGGATCAGAATGACTCGGCACTGTTGTTGAGCACTATGCTGTGGACGTATTCTCCTGTTCTGTGCGACACCACAGCATACTCATATTCGTCTGACAGCCCGGTGTAGGAGCGGTGCTCTTCGATGAACACGAAAGTTCCCGGTTGGATGCTGTCCGCTAGGAACCTCACCAACTCCACTTTAGTGACTGAAGTGACGGGCTTAACTATTGTGTTACTGTTGCGTTGGATGGTTCCGACCATGGCTGTTTACCGACAGGCCCTCGGCCTAGTCGCTGCTTTGTCTAGTCGTGTTTATTGCGTTCTTTGCCTACTATGTTGGTCTCGTCGACTTCCACTATGCCGTCTAAAAATTCAGGCCTGCTATCCTCGAACGCTTTGCGCAGCTGTTGGTTCATATGCTAAGCAGATCTTCTGTGTGATGCCTAGATCCCGTGCCAGCTTCATGCTTGACACACCCTTGAGGTTAATGACCATCAGATACATAGTTATCAGCCACTTCTGCACCCCAAATCTTAAAGGACTGCAGCACAGTGCCTTTTTGATGGAAAAGAACCCGCGACACTGCCGTCACCGCCAGCGCATCTGGATCATCCACTCCCCGGTAGCCTTGTCGTCAGGGAACAACACCCGACGACTCCAAAATATTCACACTCTCACGGTGCACAGACCTGCGGGCCTGCCTGCTCACAATCCACGTCCTCTTGGTCATAACACTATATATAAACAAGAGGTCTGGCACTAACCCACCCCCAGCCCCTGAAAACCCCAAAACCGGTAAGTAAATATGTCATCACCTAAACTTAGCTCTTTTGCAAAAGCACTATACGATTGGAATTGGTTCCAGCAATGTTATTTTTGGTTCCCCAAATATTAGATGTCTTTGTAAATTCCTGCTGGTTTATCATTATTGACTTGATATCAACGGGAAGATCTTGGACAGCATCAGTAACTTCATCTTCCAAGCAAAGAGTTTTATTTCGGATTTCTCCAACTTCGAAAGCAATGTGTCCACCATGCTTTAGCTTGGAGCACATTTCTGCTATCGATTCACGAATAAATTCTCTCCAATCTTCTGCTCTCCGATAAGTAGAAATACAGATCGAGTCTAAGCTTATACCTGCAAACCAACATCTAAGCCAATTGTCTTTCTTATAGTCCACCACATCCAAAAATGGGGGTGACGTTACAATTAAAGAAATTGAGCCATCGTCCAAATATCCCAAATTTCTGGAATCTGTCACAGCCAAAGGATTGACAAAGCCTAGATTCTTAGGAATAGCTGATCGCAAAAGAGATTTAGATTTTTTGGCAATCAAATGGGCTATATTTTTTGGCTGAGGCAATTGGTGATTTCTTATGTTTATTTTTCTTTGCGATTCAATAGAAACCGCCTGGTTTGGAGGTAAAGTCCTAACAGAGAAAAAACCCGAAGAATGACCCGACAGGCGATTTAAGCTGACCATTCGAATCCAGTCATCTATATGGTCAAAGACACCAGCATGTTCACGGTTTGCGAACCACTGCTTGAGAGCAATTAAAGAAGCCAAGGTCTCAGGGTGATAAAAAACTGTCAACTCCAAATCACTTTCTGGAATTTCTGCTTCAAATGGAATCTGTGCCAAGCGAGTTTGGATGTCTGCCGAAGTTGGCGGGTTCAGCCTAGGGCGCAACAGCATGATGCTGAGAGGGTTGACGTCGCTCCCTCCCCCCACTCTCCCCATCAGGTTAGCCTGCAAAGCAGTTGTGCCACGCCCCAAAAAAGGGTCTATGACCAAATCGCCTGCCTGGGTATATCGCTCAATAAAATACTCAGGCAATTCTGCCTTGAAGCAAGCCCTGTAGCTGATTTCGTGCAGACTATGCCCCTGCCGCTGAGCGGACGTCCAGAATTCCCGAATTTCAGGGGTCAGATTGTGTTGCTGCATGGCGGTCTGAGTCATGGCATACCTTCTCTGTATCTATGGTAGCGGGCAGGGCTGACATGATAAGGGATTGTAGTGTGGAAGCAATTTAGGAGCATAGAAGTCACCCGCAGGTGGGCAGTGCTCCTATGCCCAGCAAGAAGGGCAAAATCCGTCCTTCAGGTTTTTCCGGATGACTTGGTGATGACACGCCTCTAGCGGTGTAGCCGGTGGTATAGCCCGAGGAGGTTGAGGAAGTTATAGTCAGGTCGCACCGTGTTGCCCATCTATTGAAGGCGGTGGCGGTAAGGTTTCTAGGCCACCGAGCCAAAGCGGTTGGCTAGCAGCAAGTGACGAGCACTTGGGCAAATCCCGTACCAAAGCCAAATCGTTGAACAACGGTTTTCAGATAGTTGCTGCAGGCGCTAAAATAATGTATTAGGATGATTGACAGAAATTAATATAACTCAAGAAAGAGAGTAATAAAATTATGTTAACTATGAATATATTGGCAATGGGAATTGTAGCTGTTGCTGCTGTTCTGCTGACAAGCCGGGCTTTGCCAACGCGTGCTGCCGGTGGCCGAGGCTCTGCCCGTCAGGTGCCATTCGCTAATTTGGGCGGGGGGGGGTAGGTGTTCAGCATGCGAGCGGGGTATCACCCTTCAGACACTGATCGTCACCGCGGTGCTGGTGCTGATGGCTGTCGCCGCCGGAGTGGTCATCGTGGCCATCACTAACAGTTCCCAAGACGACCTAGAGGAACAATCCCCAAACCTTGAAAGCCGCTGCACCCAAACCGAAATCCACGACCCAGAATTAGCAGCCGCCAATGCCAAAGCCCAGCAAGGTACCGTACCAGCACGTTTTCAAAGCACAGACCGTCGGTTGGAAGGAAGCGCACCTGGATGCATCCCTGTTTGCTTCTGGGTAGAATTAACATCCGGTGGTGTTGGAACTTATGATGGCAAGATAGGTGCCGGTGAGATAGAGTTTGAACGCAAACAAGAAGGACATATACGAGTGGGGGACCCTAATCCCGATCAAACTCCTGAGAATGAATATCTTGATTCAGGTAATGATGGAATAGCTATGTTCAAGGATCCAACTACATTAGCAGGCAACCATCTTATCTCTAACGGGCTTGGCTACAGGGAAGTCACCATTGGCCCCAACGCGTTTGTTTCTTCGCTGACTGATGCTAAGGAGGTTCGTGTGGGGCCGAGTCAGGACGATTGCCATATATACAACAGTCGCGGCGAAATAATCGGCTAGGCCGAACTAGGCGCTCTCGGGGATTCAAAAGTCAGCCCACAGTTTTTACTGGGAGGTAAGTTGTACCTGCGCTGTCTATCCTCATAGTTTCATCGCCCTGCTATCGCATCTGTCTATACACCAACGCCCCCATGTTTCACAATCGAAACTTGCCCAGCCTTATCGTTTCTATGGCTGCTGTCTTACAAGGCAAAGCCACGACATCACTGCTGACGCAGCACACTGGCTTTATCTCAAGACTTGCGATTGCACACTTCACAAAAAGTGGTAAGCTAGCTATATCAATCACAATAGCCATCTAACCTAAGGGAGACAACCTAATGGCTAGCACAACTGAACTGAAAGAACTATTTGAGAACCTTGACTATGCTGTTTTCTGGGTCAAAAGACGTGCCAGAAATTGGGAGTCGGGCTTAAGGCAGACTGAGCAGTATTTTGCTATCAAGGAAAGCCTTGGTAATGTTTGTGAGCTTTCGAAATCTTTCTTGGTCGCATTGGGTAAAAAACCTGAAGGCGATCATCAGTTTGCGGCTGAAGCTCTGGCCAAAATAATGAATTCTAGCACCAGTGCCATGAGCAGCATTGGAAGCATGTTTGATTATGAAGTAATCAAGAATGCCAATATGTTGGATGACAAGACTGATAACTGGATTGAAGAATTGCAAATTGTCAATACTTGTCTAAAGATCGAGGAAGAAGATGAAGAAGCATCTTGATTTGTGCTGCAAGAATTGAGAGCATTAAGTATTTGGCCTATTATTTTAAGGTCTTGTAATGATTATAGTAAAAAAAGCAGCTTTGCTATACTCGCTGGACAGATTGGGCAAGTCGCTGGATTGGCTCCGAAGGTTTAGTTCCAACATACTTCATTAGAATAACTTATGCCACCTGCATAATTATCGAAACCCAACCCATTGAAAAATTGCTTGAGCATCAATGCCTTAACATCAGTCTGACCAAAAATCTTCCCACCGCTTGTAAGGAGTGTAGTCAAGGCCCTGTTTAACCCAATTGACCTTATGCTTCAAAGTATCAGTATGATCTAGTAATTTCTTAAGAGCTAGGCTAGATATATTAATTCCCCTATGGTTTGTGCCCATAGCTGCCTTAAGGTAGTCTTGACTTCCCAATTGATGAAAAATTTCAGACTGCACATGATGAGGTATATAAAACACACTTTCCGCCGTTTTATTCCACTGTATAATGACAAGAAGCATATCACTAGAGGGGTAATATCCGCCCTTGATTTCTTCTGCAATTTTTTCCTGATCTGCTGTCCAGACAACTTTCAAGCTGTCCAAGCCTGATCCAGTCATTGTCTTAATTGACAATTTCTCTCCACATACTACAACATCATATGCTCTTTCGTTACCCATTTCAGGCAGCATTATTCTGTCTTTGCCAAACTCGCCGATCAGATATCCAATGATAATGTGTTCACGAAGTATACCGATAGCCGGGTTGGATTTAGGCATCTCATTGGCAGCCATCTCAAATGCGACTGGCAGTTTTTGCAAAAAAAGCCCAATTCTAGCTTTATCAGCAAAAAGCTCTGTCAAGCATTGGTTCATAGTAAATCCAATTGAGATATACGCTCCGCTGCTAGACGTTCGTTTGCAATTTGAGCATACTCCTTTGAAGTTTCGTAGCCAACCCAATACCTGCTAGTGGTTTCAGATGCCATGGCAGTAGTGCCACTACCCATAAATGGGTCTAAAACTATATCGTTTTCAAAGGTATATAGTTCAATCAGGCGCTTTGGCAACTCAACTGGGAAAGGAGCTGGATGCCCTACCCGCTTTGCGGATTCAGCTTGAAACGTCCAAATACTTTTAGTGCATTCAAGAAAACCGTCTTTTTCAATGGTTGATTTTTGCTGCTCGGCTCTTTGGCGGGCGAAATTTCCTTTGCTGAAGACCAAAATATATTCGTGGATATCACGTAAAACCGGGTTGCTAGCTGACATCCAGCTTCCCCAAGCGCATGAAGTCCCCGCACTGGCTGCCTTATTCCAAATGATTTCCCCTCGCATCAAAAAGCCAATGTCCATCATGTCTGTAGCAATGATTGCATTCAGCGGCACATATGGCTTGCGGCCGATGTTGGCAACATTTATGCAAGCACGCCCACCCCTAACCAAAACACGAAAAGTCTCCTGCCAAACATTGCAGAGCAGCTCGCGATATTCTTCAAAGGTTAAATCCTCATCGTATTCTTTCCCAACATTATATGGTGGTGAAGTAACCATCAAATGTATGCTGTTGTCGGGTAGTTCGTGCATATTTTCGCTAGTGTGCGAAAAAATCTGGTTTCTGTGGTTTTCTGGTAATGTGTTATCAGCAGGAGCGACTTTGTGGTTGTGTGCTCGTTGGTCGTACAGCTTTCTGCTGTAAAACCCATTTGAATCGTGATTTACTCGGGGGCTGACCCCAAAAGATCGCATTTCACTTTTCATAATTTGCCTCCTGCCGATGACGAAGGGCAGTGTAAGACCATGCGGGCTGGTTGCGCTTGGTGTTCTTCACGCCCGCAACTCTGCCCACCAGGTTCACCTTCTGGGCAGTTGAAGCACAGCCCAATCCGGGCCTTTGGGCAGTTTGGATCATGGCACTCCTTGTCTTCATATATCTTAGTGGGCGGCACTGACATGATGATGGGTTTTGACAGTCAGTCGGAGAGGTGAACGGCATTTGGCAGGTGGCCTTTGGTGAGAGGGCTCTTGCCCCCAGCGTGCCGGTGTAGCTGGCTTGGAACAAGTGACGGGGAATTAAGCAAATCCCGTCCAGGAATATGAATATAGTCGCAATGGGAATTGTAGCTGTTGCTGCTGTTCTGCTGATAAGCCGGACTTTGGCAACGCGTGCTGTCGGCGGCCGCGGCTCTGCCCGTCAGGTGCCATTTGCCAAAACGGGCGGGAGGAGGGTAGGCGTTCAGCATGCGAGCGAGGTATCACACTTCAGACACTGATCGTCACCGAGGTGCTGGTGCTGCTGGCTGTCGCCGCCGGAGTGGTCATCGTAGCCATCACCAACAACTCCTCAGATGACTTGGAGGAACAAACTTCTGATCTTGAAGGTCGCTGTTCAGGAACTGAAATCTACGATATAGAACTCGCAGTCGCCGGAATCGAAAATGAACAACGTGGCTATCGTGAAGGTAGAGGGACTTCTGTGGTAACGGAAACCGAAATTGGGTGCATCCCTGTATGCATCTGGGTGGATGCTCAAATCTTTAATTCTTCCGGTGAAGACATTAGGAATGGGCACTTATGATCGGAAGATAGGCCGGGACGAAATAGTCTTCAATAGAAAATTTATAGCGAATGTCACATCCACAACAGTCGCGGCGAAATAATTGGCTAGACAGAGCCGCTTCCAATTGAGACTTCACTAACAAGTCAAGCACTCTTAGCTGAAAACAACCCATCTCTGCAGAGGGGTTTAGCGAATCTGTAGAGGCGTTTAGCGAATTCAGAATTTTTGATTTCCTCATAATGGTCACTATGGGGCATGGGGTTTGCCAAATAGCTTATGATGGCACACCTTTAGCGACCGGGTTGATTGGAAGACGCAGCGAGCGGGGGATGGAGGCAGCAAGATTGTCCCTGACCATAGGCCCCTGCCTGCCGTAGAAATCAACTAATTGCTAAAGTTGGATAGAGGAGGACTCAAAATCATGAAAGCAATCAGAAGCATAGACGGTGCCCCGCAGGTGGTAGATGTTCCTGCGCCCAGCGGGGAGGGTGTGAGGGTAAAAATCCATTCTTCGGGTATTTGCGGGTCGGACTTGCACATGTTGGATTTAGGAATCTTCAACCCCGAGATCACTATGGGGCACGAGTTCGCCGGATACCTTGACGACGGCACGCCTGTAGCGGTGGAGCCGGTGGCATTTTGCGGGGCCTGCGTCCAGTGCACCAGTGGCGACTACAACCTATGCCACAAGGCAGTTGTGGATGTGCTGGGTTTCGGACAAGACGGCGGCATGGCCGAAGAAGCCATGATCAGCCCGCATCAGATTGTCCACTTGCCTATGGCGGCATCAGTGGAAGACGCCTGTCTGATTGAACCCCTGGCGGTATGCGTGCGTGCACTCAGGTTGGCTGGCTTTGGAGGCAACCAGCGTGTTGCAATAATTGGCGGCGGCAACATCGGGCAGTGCGCTACGGCAGTCGTCCGCCACTTCGGGGCCCCCGTGGTGGTGCTGGCCCGGCATGAAGCGCAGCGTCAAGCCGCTCAACGCCTGGGTGCCGAAACCCCAGATGACCCAGCGGAAATTCCTGCTTCCAGTTTTGACATTGTGGTGGATGCTGCCGGCACCACCAGTGCTCTCCAGGACGCAGCCAGACTGGCAGCCCCAAGCGGCGCAATATCTCTGGTAAGCACCTACTGGGAAGGCATGGAAGTGCCTAGCTACGAAGTGTTCACCAAGGAAATCAGATTGATTCCGTCCATCATGTATGGGCGCCACGCTGGAGGGCGAGATGCCGAATCAGCCGCAGCTATCTTGGCTGGCAATCCTGAAATCCCACGAGCCATCATCACCCACCGGTTCCCTATAGACGGCGCGCCGGAAGCTTTTGCCATAGCCCGAGACAGAGCTGCTGGGGCCATTAAGGTGGTATTGACTCCCTGAGAGAGGTTGGAGGGGGGCGGCGCAGCAGATTGGGTGATGGCGGCTGAGCCGACGACGGCGGAGTGGGGAGATGGCGAAGCCTCAGGTGCGATCCTGTTCCCAGAAATGGCTGCTTTTCTCCAAGCTTTCAGTTCCTGTCCCCAACGCCAGCAACTGGCGCAGCATGGCTGCTGTAGCCCCCCACACAGTATCGCCCACTAGCTCAAAGAAGTTGACCGCTGCCTTGCCGATGGCCGGCATGTGCCATAATTCCTCTCTGAAAACCTCATCCAGAAGCAGTTCAGCCACAGGCACATACAAGATATGTTCAACTTCATCGGGGTCGGGTTTCAATCCTTCAGGCTTGCTTTCTCCGACAAATGCCACATGGGGTTGAATCAGCGACTGGCTGCCCACCGTCCGAAATTGCGGCAGATACCCCATGAACTGCACCAGCTCTGACTCCAGCGAAATCTCTTCATGCGCCTCTCGCAGGGCTGTATCCCACAGGCTGGGGTCGCTTTCCTCCTTGCCGCCGCCTGGAAAGCTCACTTCCCGGCTATGCGATCTAAGATGGGCGGCCCGCCGAGTCAAGATAACATGCAGCTCCCCGCTGTCTTCATACAACGGCACCAGCACCGCCGACCGTCGCAAACTCCGCAGTTTCCCGGCTAAGGGGTCGCCAGGGTTCTCAGCGTTGGACCGAGACCGTGTGTCTATAGCAGCCAAGTCAGCCGGCTCAGCCATTTCCGACAGAGCCGACTGGATTGAATCAAGAGTTATCTGCCGCTTGGCTTCAGAGATTTGTGCCCAAGGCGGCGGTTTGCCTCGGCTGACTCGTGGCGGACGAGGTATTAACTGCGGCCCGCCACGAACAGATTTCTCAGGCTCTGAGGTGATTGCTACATCATTCCGCCCATACCCATGTCTGCGCCGGGTGGGGGCATCGGAGCAGGGGGTTCGGGCTTGTCTGCCACGAGGCATTCGGTGGTCAGCAGCAAACCAGCGATAGAAGCAGCATTCTGAAGCGCTGCCCTGGTAACCATTGCCGGGTCGATGACGCCCGCTGCCACCAAGTCGGTCATTTCACCCGTCAGGGCATCAAAACCGATATTTCCTTCGGCTTCTTCAATCTGGCGGACTACCACAGCTCCTTCATGTCCAGCGTTGTCGGCAATCAGACGGGCCGGGGCTTCAAGCGCCTTGCACAGCACTCTGGCGCCAGTAGCTTCGTCGCCGCTCAGTGAGTCAATCAGCTTATGCAGTTCGGGGCGACAGCGAATCAAAGCAGTGCCGCCGCCGGCCACCACGCCCTCTTCAATGGCTGCACGAGTAGCTGAAAGCGCATCCTCAATGCGGTGCTTCTTTTCCTTGAGCTCCACTTCCGTGGCAGCGCCCACTTTCACCACAGCAACTCCACCGGCGAGTTTGGCGAGACGTTCTTGCAACTTCTCTCTGTCCCAGTCGGAATCGGTGTTTTCAATTTCAGTGCGGATCTGGCTGATGCGCCCCACCACCTCCGTGGCAGAGCCAGCACCTTCAACTATGGTGGTGTCGTCCTTGGTCACCACAATCTTGCGGGCCTGGCCCAAAAGGTCAATAGTGACGTTCTCAAGTTTGAGGCCGACTTCTTCGGCTATCACCTCGCCGCCCGTCAAAATAGCCATGTCCTGAAGCATGGCCTTGCGCCGCTCCCCGAAGCCGGGTGCTTTGACCGCCGTTGAGACGAATGTGCCGCGAATCTTGTTCACCACCAAGGTGGCGAGAGCTTCGCCTTCCACATCTTCGGCCACAATCAGCAGCGGACGGTTGGTCTGCATCACCTTCTCCAGCAGGGGGAGCAGGTCGGACACGGTGGTAATCTTGCCCTGGTTGAACAAGATGTAGGGATTTTCCAGAACGGATTCTTGGCGTTCAGGGTCGGTCACGAAATAAGGTGACAAAAAGCCCTTGTCAAACTGCATACCCTCCACAAAATCAATGTCCATGCCGAAGGTATTGGACTCTTCAACCGTGACAACCCCGTCTTTGCCGACCTTGTCAATGGCTTCGGAAATAACTTCGCCAACCTTGGCATCGGCAGCCGACAGAGCTGCGACCTGGGCGATTTCGTTTTTGTCGTCAATCTGAGTGGCGCTTTCGGCCAGGGAATCCACGGCAACCTTCACGGCCTTCTCAAAACCGCGCTTGAGCCCCATCGGGTTGGCGCCTGCGGTGAGATTGCGCAGCCCGTTTTTGACTAAGGCTTGCGCTAGCACAGTGGCGGTGGTAGTGCCGTCTCCGGCAACGTCGTTGGTCTTGGTGGCCACTTCTTTCACGAGCTGAGCGCCCATGTTTTCAAAGTGGTCTTCAAGCTCTATCTCTCGGGCTATGGAAACGCCGTCGTTGGTGATGGTGGGGGCGCCGAATTTCTTGTCGAGCACGACATTGCGCCCTTTGGGGCCAAGCGTAACCTTGACCGTCTCTGCGAGCTTGTCCACGCCCGCCTCTAGCCCAGACCGGGCTTCATCGCTGAAATGTAGTTCCTTGGCCATGGCTACTGCAGCACCGCCAATACGTCACGAGCGGAGAGGATCAGCAAGTCTTCACCTTCAAAGGTGATGTCTGTGCCGCCGTATTTGCTGTAGATGACAGTCTGGCCGACCGAAACGTCCAGCGGGATAACCTCGCCTGACTGGTCAGACCGCTTGCCGGGGCCAACCGCCAAGACCTCGCCTTGCTGGGGCTTTTCCTTGGCTGTGTCGGGTATGACGAGACCACTGGCGGTAGTCTCTTCGGATTCCCCTGGGCGGACTATAATTCTGTCTTCAAGTGGTTGTATGTTCATGGGCAACTCCTTTTTTGGGTGTTAGCACTCTCTTATTACGACTGCTAATCTAGTGGCAAATTCAGAAAATGACAACCTGTGCTAGTTCTCGGATTTGGACAGCCACGTTTTCGCCCACCGCTAGGGTGCTGAGAGACTGATGATTGGGCAAAAGGAAGCCGTGGGAGCGACTGAATTTAGCGGTTTCATCTGCTTGCAGCACCCAATCGTCTAGGATTTGGCGTGTGATTCTGAGCTCTGGAGCTTCCGCCAGCGGTTGCATTCGCCAGCGCAAGCTGCTGAGTTGTTGGATCAGTCGGCCTAGCAATAATTCGGTGGCCATCATTTCAAAGGCCAGCAGTTTTTCTGGGGGGTTGGAGTTGTCGCTGGCGAGTGGGTTGTTGTCGGTTGGCTGGTTGGCCAGCCCTTGGAGAGGGTTGCCGTAAATCTCAAAAACCTCTTCCCAACTGCTGTCAGCAGCCTTGACACGCTCCTGGGCTTTCAGGGCGGGGGAGTCAGGCAACAAGGTGTGCCACAATTCCACATGCGCCCGATGGACAGCAGTCCAGTTGCCCCAACTTGTGTAATAAGTCAGAGCAGCTTCAAGCTGGTTTGGCATTGCCTGGGCCTTCTCCTGCAATTGCTCGCCGTGCTTTTGGAATTCTTCGGAGGCCCAACAATAACCGCCTAGGTGGTCGGCCAGCTCTTCCAAGGTCAATGCTTTGGATTGGTTCAATGCTCTTGTCTGCTTGTTCATCAGGATGTCGACTCGCTATTTGAATCATCAGGGGAATTTTCCAAGCCGCTGCCATCTAAGCCGCCATCTTCCAAGCCGCTATAGGCGTGGGTAATCGGCATGCGCCGGTCTTTGCCGAAAGCTTTTTCGGTGATTCGAATTCCTGGAGGGTTTTGCCGGCGTTTGTACTCGGCCAAGTCAATCAAGCGCGCTATGCGTGCCACTGTCTCAGCTTCATAGCCGGCTGCGATCAGGTCAGCGCCGGTAAGGTCTTGTTCAATCATGGCAAACAACAGCGGGTCAAGCTGCTCATAAGGTGGCAGGGTTTCATCGTCTCTTTGATCGGGACGCAGCTCAGCCGAAGGTGCTTTTGCCAACACATTTTCAGGAATAGCTGGTTTGGCGCCCTGCCGGTTGCGATACTTGGCCAAGGCATAGACTTGCTGCTTCCAGACATCTTTGATGACGGCAAACGCCCCAGCCGTGTCGCCATACAGCGTGGAATAGCCCACCGCGCTTTCACTCTTGTTGCCAGTGGTTAGATTCAGCCAGCCGCGTGCGTTGGCAAAAGCCATCAGCACTATCCCACGAATCCGAGATTGCAGATTTTCTTCTGTCAAACCAGCGCTTTCCTCGGTGAGATGGGGCTGAAGCATTTCCATCAGGGAGCTGTGGGCTGGTTCAATGGGGACGATGCTGTGGGATATGTCCAGGTTTTGACAGAGCTCTTTGGCGTCGCTGATGGAATGCTCAGAAGAATAGCGTGAAGGCATCAACACACCGTGGACTTTACTGGCTCCTATGGCATCGGTAGCGACAGCCGCCACCAGGGAGGAATCAATGCCTCCAGAAAGCCCGACGCACACATGCGAGAAATTGTTTTTGGCGACATAATCTTCGACTCCCAGCTTGAGTGCTTCATAGATTTCAGCTAGAGGTTCAAGTTGTGGTGCAATTTTGAGCGACTGAGAACTGCTGGCCCAACTGGAGTCGCTTGCATCTGGGTGGGGTTCGGCTGGGCCGGTTTCGTCGCTTTCTGCGGAGTGGGGCTCGTTCCGTGGGGCTGCGCTTGGGCGCGGTTCGCCCTGGCCAACCATATCACTCTGCTTGGCTTGCTGAGACGGAATTGGGATATCCACAGCCAAAATTCCCTCCGCAAACTGTGGACAACGCGCAATCAACTGCCCTGTCTCGTCAAACACAGACGACATGCCGTCAAAAACCAACTCATCTTGCCCGCCGACTTGATTCACATATACAAACGGCTGGTTGTTTTCCGTGCTGCGTTTCTCCAGAAGATGTTTGCGACGCTCCCACTTGCCGATGTGATAAGGGGAAGCGTTGATATTCACCACAATTTCCGAGCCCGACCGGACAATCCGCTCAATAGCCCCGCCGTCCACCCACAAGTCCTCGCAGATAGACACCCCAACTCGCACCCCGTGGATTTCCACGGCGTGATGCGGCTGGCCCTCGGCAAAATATCGATGCTCATCAAAAACCGCGTAGTTGGGCAGATGGGTTTTATGAACCACAGCTTGAACTTTGCCATACCCGCAGATGGCAGCCGCGTTATACAGACGTGGCTGGCCACGAATCTGTTCTTCTTCAGGTCGTTCAGCGGGAAATCCCACCACTGCAAAGCATCGCCGGGTGAATCGCGCAATGTCTTCCAGAGCAGCCACAGCCTCGGCTATGAACCTGCGTTTCAGCAGCAAATCTTCAGGCGGGTAGCCGCAAATTGTCAATTCAGGGAAAACAGCCAGAGCGCAGCCAGCATCCTCAGCTTCATCCAAAGCAGTCAAGACTTTCTTCTTGTTGCCCTCAATGTCACCCACGGTGGTGTTGATTTGGCAAATCGCAGTGCGCAACAAGCCATTTCGTGGAGAATCAAGCCTTGGAAGACTCATGCAGTGACTGGCTTGGGGGCGGATGGCTTGGAGGAAACTGGCTCGGAGCGGGCTGGTCTGTGCCTGGCTGGCTCAGTGCAAACTGGCTCGCAGAGACTCATTATGTTAAGCGTATAGCGTAAGATTTCTAGCCAATAATTCCCAAAGTACATGTCTTGCCCTTCAAAAGCACAAGTATTTTCTAAGCTATTGACATGACAAGTCTTTCTCCGACGGTACAGAGGCTTGTTTTGCAGGCAGCCTTTCCGGAGCAAGCCGAGCACGCGCTCCAAGCTCTGCTCCAAGAGCACCCGCAAACGAAATCCGATATTTTGGAAGCTGGCATGGTCTGCCGGGCCATTATTGCTGTCTCTGACATTTCCCGCTCTCTGTCCAACGCCATTCGGCGTAACCCGACGCTGCTGGAACCTCTGAAATCGGAGAGCGCCTTGGGAGCAGCCCGTGACAGAGACGACTACCTGAACATCCTCCAAGACGACATGGCTTCCAACCCTGAGTTGGACATCCGTGTCTGGAAGCGACGGGAGATGTTGCGTATTGTGGTGCGCGATGTCTTGTTGGAGGCTGACTTGCTTTCCATCACAGGCGAAATCTCGGCTCTGGCCGATGCCTGCCTGTGCCATTGCTTGAACCTGGCAGCCAGCGACTTCCCCGATTTCTCGATGGCCATCTTGGGGATGGGCAAGCTGGGCGGCAACGAGCTGAATTACGCCAGCGACGTGGATGTGGTGTTGGTGCATCAAGACCCGCTCGGCGGCTCCAAGATCCAGCCTGTGGAGATAGCCTCGAAAATCGCTCGCAGCGTCATCTCCCAGATGTCTCAGCACACCGCCGACGGAGTGGTCTTCAAGGTTGATACCGATCTGCGTCCCGAAGGAACTTCAGGAGCGCTGAGCCGCACCCCCGGTGGATTCAAGACTTATTTCGAGCAGCGTGCCCGCCCGTGGGAGCGCCAAGCCTGGATGAAAGCCCGCTTCGTGGCTGGCGATCAGGAACTGGCCAAGGAAGTGCTAGATGACGTGCGAGAATTCGTCTGGCGTCCCGACTTGAATCCAGAGGAGATCCGCTACATCCGCAACCTCAAAACCAAGGTGGAAGAATCTGTCTCAGCTAGCGAAGGACGCGATTTCAAGCGCAGCCCGGGGGGCATCAGAGACATTGAATTCAGCACCCAGCTCTTGCTATTGGCTCACGGTCGCCACGACCCGATGGTGCGCTCTTCCAATACGTTGCTAGCTTTGGAGCAACTCAAGAGAGCTGGCAGCATTGACGCAGCTGACGCCAAATATCTGAGTGTCGCCTACCACTACTTGCGCACGATCGAGCACCGCCTGCAGCTGCGCGATGAGCAGGCCATCTATGAAATCCCGGCTGACTCTGCGGGGCTGAATTGGCTGGCACGGGTGCTGGGCTACCGCGACACCGCTGAACATACAGCTTCTGAGCTGTTTGAGCAGCAGTATCGGCGCTATCAGGTTTCCGTCAGGGAAACCGAGCGAAAATTGTTTCTGCGTCCAACTCTGGAGGCCGTCGCCCAGACTTCAACTTCAGGCGAGCTGACAGCCGCCAGCCTTAGCCAAAACCCAGTTCTGCAGCTTGAATTGCTGGGCTTCCGCCACGCTGAGCAAGCAGCTCGCATCTGTGAGAAGCTCACCGCCGGCATCAGTCGCACAGCCCGCTCGCTGGCCCAGATGATGCCGCTGTTGCTGTCTTCGCTGTCTGAGACTCCCGACCCCGATTTGGGCATGATCCGCTTTGACTGGGTAACAGACGGGCCTCACCGAGCCAACACCATTATTCCAGCCCTGCGGGATTCCCCGACTTCGGTGCAGCGTTTGTCGCAGTTGCTGGGGTCTAGCCGGGTGGTGGCCGACGACTTGCGCCGAGCACCGGGCTTTGTGAAGGTGCTGGCCGAAGGCGACCTGTCGCGCACGCGGGAAAGCTTACTGGGCGAAGCCAAAGCCGCGATCGCACTGCGGGGCGCGGAGGCTGAAGTCAGGCGCAACGAGGTGAGACGATTCCTGAGACGAGAGCGGTTGCGAGTAGCTAGCCGTGACCTGCTTGATCTGGCCGACACGAATCAAATCAGCCGTGAGCTGACTGAAATAGCCGAAGCCCTATCGGAAGCTGTACTGGCTGTGTTGGAGCCAAAGGCCCGCTTTTGCGTTTTGGGCATGGGGTCGGTCGGAGGTCGTGAAATGCTCTATACTTCCGACTTGGATGTGCTGTTTTTGTATGAGCCTTCGGGTGAGGGGGCAGGTTCAAACTCGGCGCAGCAGACCGCTCAGGCTTGGCTTACCGAGATGGCCACGCTTACGCCCGAGGGCAGGGCTTGGGAAGTTGATGTCCGTTTGCGTCCTGAAGGGCAAGGCATGCTGGCGCACACGATTGGGGCTTATCAGAATTATTGGAAAGAGCGGGCACGTCTATGGGAATTCCAGGCTTTGCTCAAAGCTCAGGTGATCGCTGGCGACGCCGAGTTGGGGCAGGCATTCCTGCAGGCCTCTGCTGCTTCGGTGTTTGCGGAGCGTTCGCCCAGTGATGTAGCCACCGAGCTCTGGAATATGCGCCGGCGCATTCAAGATGAACTAGGCAAAGGCTCACAAGACGTCAAGCGCGGGCCAGGCGGGCGGGTTGACATCGCCTTTGCGACGCAGCTTTTGCAGCTGCTCTACGGGCTGGAACACCCAAGCGTGCGTGTGCCCAACACTTTTGAAGCTCTGGGGGCCTTGGGCGTTGCCGAAGTGTTGAGCCGCGAGGAGACCGAGCAGTTGCAAGAGTCATATCTGTGGTGCTCCAAAGCCACCAATCGGCATTTTCTGCTGACAGGGATTGAAAACGCCGGGCTGCTGTCGGGCGAGTCTGAGGAAGCTCTGCTGCTGGCTCGGCTTATGGAAGGCTCCCAGGAGATAGACCCCTTGGAGCAATTCGAAGCCGAGCGTCAGCAGTTCATGGCTTCAGCCAAAGCATTGGTTGAAGCCATCTTCAGTCGTCACGGCGCTGAAGTTTGAGATTTGGGGCCGTGGTGCCCAACACCCCTAGACCCCAACATCCCTAGACAGAGTAATAAAGTTCAAACTCCATCGGATGGGGACGCAAGTTGACCGCGTCAACCTCTTCACGCTTGACCTCAACATAGGATTCCAGCAGGTCTCTGGTGAAGACGCCTCCGGCCAGCAGGAAGTCGTGGTCGGACTCCAGCGCATCCAGAGCCTCAGCCAGCGAGCCAGGCACTGTCGGCACGCCCGCAGCTTCTTCAGGAGTCAGCTGGTAGATGTTCTTGTCCAACGGCTCGCCTGGGTCAATGCGGTTTTGTATGCCGTCAATGCCAGCCATCAACATCGCCGCAAAAGCCAGATATGGGTTGGCTGACGGGTCGGGGCAGCGGAATTCAAGCCGCTTGGCCTTCGGGCTGTTGGAATACAACGGCACCCGTATGGCTGCGGAGCGGTTTCTGGACGAATACGCCAGATTCACCGGAGCTTCATAGCCAGGCACCAAACGCTTGTAGGAGTTAGTGGTGGCAGCTGCAAAAGCCAGCACCGTATTGGCGTGGCGCAACAGACCGCCTACGTAATAGCGAGCAATGTCAGACAGCCCGGCATAGCCGTTCTCGTCAAAGAACAGCGGCTCGTCGCCCCGCCAAAGTGACTGGTGGGTGTGCATGCCAGAGCCGTTGTCGGCGTAAATGGGCTTGGGCATGAAGGTTGCCGTGTAGCCCGCATTCTTGGCCACGTTCCTGATAACGTACTTGTAGGTCTGCACGCTGTCGGCGACTTCCAGCATGTCGCCGAAGACAATGTCAATTTCTGCCTGACCAGCCGTGCCGACTTCGTGGTGGTGAAGTTCCACAGCTATGCCGCAATCCATCAAGACGCTAGCCATGTCGGAGCGCAGATCCTGGAAGGTGTCCATCGGCGAAAGCGGGAAGTAGCCCATCTTGTGGGGGATTTTGTGCCCTGAATTGTTGATACCGTTAGGCTCTTCTTCTCCGCTGCTCCAGACGCCTTCGTGCGACTCCAAGCTGAAGCCCGCCGCTTGGGGATGGTTGGTATAGCTCACTTGGTCAAAAATGAAAAACTCCAACTCTGGCCCGACGTAAATGTGGTCGGCAATGCCGGTGCTGGTGAGATAGTTTTTGGCTCGTTTGGCTACGCCTCGCGGGTCTTTGTCATACAACTCGCCTGTGACCGGGTCGACCACATCGCATACCATAGCTATGGTGGTGTGCTTGTTGAACGGGTCGATGATGGCAGTTGTCGGATCGGGAAGCAGCAGCATGTCGGAAGCATCGATGGTTTGAAATCCACGAACAGAAGACCCGTCAAACCCCAACCCTTCACTAAAAACATCTTCAGTCATATGACCAATCGGAAGACTGAAGTGATGCTGAAGGCCGGGGACGTCCGTGAACCGCATGTCGGCATACTCAACATTGTGGTCTTTGGCCATTTGAATGGCTTCGGCTGGATTGGTAGGTGTGCTCATAGCGCCTCCTTTGGGTTATCTGGGGTGTGTATGTGTGGGGTTTGGAATTTGAATTTAGTTTAAGGACAACTGGGCAACTTGCCATGCACTTTTGGGATTTATTTTATTTTTGCTGGTTTTGGCAGGTCGCTGCCAGCGCACACCGTCGGTTGCGCTCTGTCTGAGACACGACTTGGGCCATACATTGTTGGGGCTTAAATTGAGACTTAATAGGACATAATTAAGGTATGCCTTCAAACATTGATTCAATTTTGCGAGTGGTGCAAGACCGGCAGGTGCGTCTGGTGCGCTTCTGGTTTACCGATGTGCTGGGCCGACTGAAATCCATTGCCATCTCCCCGGCTGAGCTAGAGCAAGCTTTTTCAGAGGGAGTGCGTTTTGATGGCTCGGTGATAGACGGCTTTGCCAGGGTCCAGGAAAGCGACGTCTTGGCCATGCCCGATGCTGCTACATTTCAACTGCTGCCCCACGTCAAAGACGAACCAGTTTCGGCACGCTTGTTCTGCAACATATGCAGCCTGGACAGAAGCCCTTTTCCAGGCGGCCCCAGGTGGGTGCTGCAACAGAGCTTGGCCAAAGCACGCGAGCTGGGTTATGAGTTCTACTGCGCGCCTGAGGTGGAGTTTTTCTATTTCATAGACGGCGACGCCGCAGCCAATAGCCGCACTGCCCACACCAACAGTCCCCAGCCGCTGGATGCAGCCACTTATTTCGACCTCACCACCGACGACATCTCGGGCAGGCTTCGCCAGCGCACCCTGCAGGTGCTGGAGGAGATGAGTATTCCAGTGGAGTATTCATTCCACGAGGAGGGCCCAGGTCAGAACGAGATAGACCTGCGCTATACGGATGCTCTGACCATGGCCGACCAGATCGTTACCTTGCGATATGTGGTCAAGCGGGTGGCCCGTGAAGAAAATGTCAAAGCCTCGTTCATGCCCAAGCCGCTGCCATACGCACAAGGTTCGGGCATGCATACCCACATGTCGCTGTTTGAAGGCGACAGGAACGCTTTTTTCGGAGGCAATTCCAGCCTTGGGCTTTCCAAAGTGGGGCAGTCGTTCATCGCTGGCTTGTTGCGCCACGCACATGAGATAACCGCCGTTACCAACCAACTGGTCAACTCCTATAAGAGGTTTGCCAAAGGAGATGAAGCCCCCAGTTATGTGGCTTGGGCGCGCAACAATCGCTCGGCTTTGGTGCGCATTCCGCTGGTGCGCAAAAACAAGCCGGAATCAACGCGGGTGGAGTATCGTGCGCTGGATTCAGCCGCCAATCCGTATCTGGCTTATGCCCTGATTTTGGCAGCGGGTTTGGCTGGGATAGCGGGCGAATATGAACTGCCCGAGGAGGCCGATGTGGATCTGTCCAGTCTGGACTTTGTGGAAGCTCGCCAGTATCACCTGCGCCCGTTGCCGCTCAGCTTGAACGAGGCTTTAGGCGAGATGGAAAACTCCGAGTTAGCAGCCGGCGCGCTGGGCAATCACATCTTTGAATGGTTCCTGCGTAACAAGCGCGAGGAATGGACTCAGTATCAGCAGCAGATTACCGAGTTGGAGTTGCAGCAGTATTTAGACTGGTGAAGTTTTGAACTGGTGACTGGCCGAGCTTTTCTCCGGCTGCCGTGCCAGAAATTTAAGAGAAAGACTGCCCGCAGCCGCAGGTGCGCTCGGCGTTTGGGTTGGAGATAGAAAAGCCTGCCGCGGTGAGCCCGTCCTTGTAGTCCATCTGGGCACCTTCCAACAGTCGGGCGCTCTGCTGGTCAACCACTACGCTTACATCTCCGAAAGTAGCCGTGGCGTCCTCAGGCTGAATGTCTGAGTCAAAATACATCTCATAGCTGAAGCCAGAGCAGCCGCCAGGCCTTACAGCCACTCGCAAAGCCAAGTCTTCTTCACCCTCCTGCTGCAGGAGTTCGCCAACTTTGCTAGCTGCTGAGTTTGTGAGAGTGATCATCTTGCCCTCCGTTTGAATTAGTTTGTGCGGGTTTTGTCTTGCAGTTTGACGTTCAGTCTTGAGGCTGTGTTTGCTTGAGTTTGCTAAAGCTGTGTTTTGTCTTTCATTTCATGCTACCACTTTCGTAACTTTTTCGGCTTGCATTTAAACTGAAAGAGGAGCAATCCAAACCCCAGCCAAATTTCAAGGCAACCCTTCCATGACTATCTCTCCATCCAATGACTTAGCCACCCCCGTTGATCTGGCCACATCCGAAGACGTAACCGCCGTCCTGCGCGCTGTCATAGACCCTGAGTTGGGCAGCGACATCGTGGATTTGGGCATGGTCAAAAACGTTGCCGTCACCCCACAAGGAGTCGCCAAGATCACCATCGCTCTCACCACTATGGGCTGCCCCCTGCGGGCTCAGATCAAACAAGATGCCACCCAAAGGGTGGGAACTTTGCGGGGAATAACGGGAGTTGAGGTGGTTTGGACGGTGCTTACTTCGGAGGAGAAAGCCGAGACGATGGCTCGTGCCCGCAAGCGCATAGCCGAGAACCCTCCCGACACAGCCATTTCCATGACCACCCGTGTGCTGCTGATCGCTTCAGGCAAAGGGGGAGTGGGCAAGTCAACGGTAACTGTCAACCTGGCTGTGGCTCTGGCGGCGGCGGGCTACCATGTTGGTGTGCTGGATGCCGACATCTGGGGCTTTTCGGTGCCGCGCATGCTGGGTGTGGAAGGTCGGCTGGAGGGGGAGATGCCAGACGATTTGGAGCTGGGCCAGACCAAGATACGGCCCTTGGAGAAAGCCTGCCCGCCTGGCACGCTGAAGGTGGTGTCTATGGGACTGCTGGTGGAAAGTGAGGAGACAGCGCTCATGTGGCGCGGGCTGATTTTGAATAGGGCTGTGCGGCATTTTCTGGAAGACGTGAGTTGGGGAGATTTGGACTATCTGCTGGTGGACATGCCGCCCGGCACCGGAGATGTTCAGATGGGCATCGCCAAGCTGCTTCCCCGAGCTGACATGATCGTGATTACCACTCCGTCTAAGTCGGCTCAAAAAGTTGCGGTGCGCGCCGCCAACATGGGTCTCAAGAATTACTTGCGCATAGCTGGCGTGATTGAAAATATGTCTGGCTTTGTGGGGGCCGACGGCAGCTTTCAGAGCGTGTTTGGTGAAGGCGGCGGGGAAGCTCTGGCTGAGGAAGTCAAGGCTCCGCTGATTGGAAAAATACCTCTGGACTCGGCTTTGGCGGAGGCGTCGGACTCGGGGCAGCCTGTTACGCTTCCTTCGGCAGACGGGGCTTCGGATGGACAGGCGCCGTCAGCTTCGGCAGCCCTTGAAGCCTCGAACTACGCTTCCAAGCAGGCTTTTGAAGACTTGGCTGCGCGCATCACCCAAGAGATTGCACCTCCCTTGAATATGTCGGCTTGCACGGTTCGGCTTCTGGACGGAGCCTTGACCGACGGCGTGCCGGTGCAGCTCACCGCGGGCAAACCCTGATGCTGACAGGCGCGGCTCGCAAGTTTTGGCGCCTGCTGGTGGGGTTGGGGCTGGTGCTGAGTTTGCTGGCAGTGGCTTGTTCTGGCTCAGGTGGCATCAGCGAGCGGCTTATGGACATTGACGCTTCGGAGAATGTCTGCACCCTGCGGCCCGAGCTGACTCAACCTGTGGCCAACCAGCAGAGGCTGGTGGTCAAGCCTGGCGAGAGAATACGATTCCGCGTTTACAACATCGGTGGCAGCCTGATTGAATTCATTGTTACCGACGATGCTGGCGCGGAACTGCGCCACGAGAAACTCCAGCCTGGCATCAGGATTATAGACCCGGCGCAAGTGTCGTTGAGAGAGGTGCCTCCGCCACAGGCACCAGCGGGGGAAGTGTGGTCACCGCAGCCGCAGGGCCTAGCATCAGGAGAGTTCGCCGCCGCTGACTTGGCGCACGATGGGCATGAAGACGAAGTCGGTCCGGATGCCACCGAAGATTATACATATCGGTTGATAGTTGACCCTGACAGTGTGCGCAACATGGTGGTAACTTTCCCTGAAGTTACCGAGGGCTACGCACTCAATAGAGCCATCTGCGCCGACCCGGACAGCTTGGAGCAAATAGTCGTAACTGAAATTGCCCGCCGCTAGCTGAACTTTCTCAAGCTAGTTTGCCCGTAGTGTTTCGTCTATGGCGGTCAGTGGTCGGTCTCCGGAGGTAGTGGCTGGCAGCAATGCTGTAGCGGTTGGGAGGATTTGCGTACAGAAGAACTCAGCCGTCAGAATTTTTGATTTCAACAAGCTGGACTTCTTTTGGGTTTCGGCCCCAGTGCCGTCCAGTTGCGCCAACTCAGCATGGGCTGCCAAGGCTGATTTAGCCATCAGCCAGCCCGCTACCAAGGAAGCCAGCAACTTCAAATATGGCGTGGCTCCGGCCATGGCAGGCTCCCCAGGATTTTCAGCCAGCCACTGAGTGGCCGAGGTGGTGGCTTCCAAGGCTTGCGCCAGAGCTGGCCACATATTCGCCAAGCTCTCAGCGTGGTTGTCTGGCTGGGTGCTGCCCCCGTCCCGTTGCCCGCGCCCAGCAAAACCAGTCAGCACTGTGCCGACCTCTGCTATTTCTGTCAGCAACTCAACGATGGCTGCCCCGCCCCTGATCGGCAGCTTCCGCCCTATTAAATCCAGAGCCTGGATGCCGTTGGTGCCTTCATAGATGGCTGCAATGCGCACGTCCCTGTAGTGTTGGGCAGCTCCCGTCTCTTCCACGTAGCCCATGCCCCCGTGAATTTGAATATTCAGGGACGTAATTTCATTAGCCCAGTCGGTGCACCAGGCTTTGCAGAGCGGAGTCAGCAGGTCAACCCTCTCTTGAGCCAGTGCAGCATCTTGTGAACTAGGCGAATGGTCAGCCCAGTCAACGAAGGCAGCGCTGTAATAAAGCAGACACCGCATGGCTTCAATCACCGACTTCATGGTCAAAAGCATCCGCTTCACGTTTGGGTGCGCCACAATCGGCACCTGCTGACCCGGCTCAGACGTGAGCGTGCGCCCCTGCCGTCTCTCTTGGGCGAACGCCATCGCCTGCTGAAGCGCTCTTTCGCTGACTGCCAAGCCTTGGATTCCCACACCCAGTCGGGCGTTGTTCATCATGGTGAACATGTAGCGCATACCCTGCTGCTCTTCACCGACGATTTCCGCCACGGCGCCATCTGAGCTCTCCCCGTATTGAAGCACGCAGGTGGGGCTGGCATGAATCCCCATCTTGTGTTCGATGGACACGCAGTGGATGTCGTTACGCTCACCCAGGCTGCCGTCTGGGTTCACCTTGAATTTGGGAGCGATGAAGCAGGAAATGCCTTTGGTGCCGGGGGCTGCGTCTGGAGTGCGGGCCAGCACCAGATGGACAATGTTGTCGGTGAGATCGTGCTCGCCCCAAGTGATGAAGATTTTCTGACCCGATAGCCGGTAACTGCCGTCGTCTTGCCGCACGGCTTTTGTGGTGAGAGATCCCACGTCTGAGCCGGCTTGGGGTTCGGTGAGGTTCATGGTGCCCGACCATTCGCCTGAGATGAGTTTGGGTAGCCAGCGCGCTTTTTGCTCGTCGGTGCCGTGCGAAGACAGCAGGTGGATGGCCCCCTGATTCAGCATGGGGCACAGCGAAAACGCCAGGTTGGCGGCGGTCAGCATCTCTGAGATGGCGCATCCCAGCACCCAAGGCTGGTTGCCACCACCCCATTCAGCTTCAAACGGCGCGGCGCCCCAGCCAGCTTGCACATAGGATTTGTAGGCCGTCTGGAAGCCTTCTGGAGTTGTGATGGAGCCGTCTGGATTGCGGCTGCTGCCCTGGGTGTCGCCTATGCGGTTGGTCGGGGCTATTACTTCTGAGGCAAATCTGCCGGCTTCTTCCAGCACCGCGTCTAAGTCGTCAGCCGTTATCTCCTCAAAATCTCCGAGAGTGCAGATTTCATCCAACTTGGCGATATGGCGCAACACAAAAGCCATATCCTGGGTGGGGGCTAGATAGTCGCTCATAATCTAAGGCTAAAAAATCAAAGCTGAAATCGCAGCCTATAATGCTACTTCATGCCGTCAATTATGCCGTCAGTTCCAACTATGCCAGCAACTATGCGAGACGCTGTTTTGGCGCGTCAGGGCGACACCTCGGTGGGTATTTTGTATGAAGACGAAAGTTGGACTTACCAAGAATATGTGGCCCAGTGCAGTGCGGTGGCACATTTTTTGTTGGCGAGCAGACAGCCCGGCCCGTTTCATGTGGGCGTCTTGTTGGACAATGGCCCGGACTTTTCAGTTATGCTGGGCGCCACGGCTTTGTGTGGAGCGACTTTGGTGGGCATCAACCCGACTCGCCGGGGGCACGAGCTGGTCCGAGACATCACCCACACCGAGTGTCAGATGATTGTTACCGAGAGGGTTTATCGTGATTTGCTGGAACCGGTGGAGGCGGAGTTGGCTTTGGCTGGCGTGTCGTCTGGCCAGTTGCCCGTATTTGAAACCGATTCCCCGCAGTGGCGCCAAGCCCTCCAACCCCATCTGAGCAAGCCTCCCCCCGAAATTGAGCTAGACCCCGCTGCTCCCTATCTGCTGCTTTTTACTTCGGGTACCACTGGCGACCCGAAGGCTGCCATTTGCTCCCAGCAGCGTATGGCTCGCATTGCCGCTATCGTCGCCGACACGCAGAATTTTACCGCCGAAGACGTCTGCTACCAATGCATGCCGATGTTTCATTCCAATGCGCTGCTGGCGGGCTGGAGTCCCTGCCTGGTGGCGGGTGCTACGGCAGCGTTCAGACGCCGCTTCTCAGCGTCCAGCTGGCTGGCGGACATTCGCCAATTCAAAGCCACCTATTTCAACTATGTCGGCAAGCCGCTGACTTATATCATGGCTACGCCTGAGCATCCTGATGATGCCGACAATCCCCTCCGAAGAGTTTTCGGTAACGAAGGCGCTCCTCACGACTTGGAGCGATTTTCTACCAGATTTGGTGTGGCAACGCAGGATTCCTACGGCTCAACAGAGGGCGGCTTTGGCATTTCGCGCACGCCAGACACGCCCCCAGGCGCGCTCGGCAGGGGAGATGAGCAGACGAAAGTCTATGACCCCGACACCGGGCTGGAGTGCCCGCTGGCAGTCTTTGCCGAAGACGGCAGCCTGAGCAATGCCGACGAAGCCATTGGCGAGTTTGTCCATCTGCGGGCGGCCAGCGATTTTGAAGGCTATTGGAACAACGCCGAGGCTGACGAGGAGCGCATTCATGACGGGATTTACTGGTCGGGCGATCTTGGCTATCGGGACTCGGACGGGTTTTTCTACTTTGCGGGGCGCAACTACGATTGGCTCCGGGTGGATGGAGAGAATTTTGCAGCTGCGCCGTTGGAGCGCATTCTGGTGCGTTTTGAAGACATTGACTTGGCTGCGGTCTATGCCGTGCCCAACAGCGATGTTGGCGATGATGTGATGGCTGCTGTCATCCATCGCCCTGGGGCTGTTTTCAGGCCCAAGGAATTCTATGATTTTTTGGAGTCGCAGAGTGACTTGGGGACGAAATGGATGCCCAAGTATGTTCGCTGGGCGCAAGATTTGCCCAAGACTCAGACCATGAAAATCCTGAAACGAGTCTTGCGCAATGAGCGATGGGAATGCGAAGACGAAGTTTGGATCAGGGATGGTGGGACGTATCGGGTGCTGACACGGCAGGATATTGATCAGATCAGGGCTGAATTTGCCGAGCGGGAGCGGATGCATTTGTTGTGACGACGGGGTGGTTGCGCTGCTGGGATTGTCCTGCTGGCGTTTGCTTGCGCTGCTGGGATTGTCCCGCCGGTGGTTGCTTGCGCTGGCAGTTTCCCCGCCATTGCTTGCCCCTGCTGCAAGCACTCTCGCTAGTATCCGCCCCCTAGTGCTTGTCTCTCCGCAGGCTCAAAGCCATCCCGATTTTTTTAGCAGACCTTCCACCTGAGCTTGAATGACAGGGAATGAAAAGTGTTGTTCGGCTAGGGCAAAGTTGTGGTCCAGCAGTTCTCGATCGGGCGAAGCTAGAAAGTTTGCTACATCGGAAATTTCCCAAGGGTAGAACCATTTGAAGCCCATCTGCCGCAACTCTTGCGCTACTGGGTAGTCTCCCACCACGGCGGGCAGGTGATGGATGGCCGCTTCCACCGGGGGATTTCCGAAACCTTCCCACCACGATGGATAAACCACCAGGTCGGGGGCGGCATACATGTCGTTTGCACTGATCGCGTGGTGGTTTGTCAAACCGTTCTCACTTGCCCCATTTCCGCCAGTCGCCCCGCCGCTGTCGCCCGCTAGACCGATGCCAACTACACTGCCGCCCGCCCCGCCGCCACCGGCAGGCGCGACCACCCTGCATTCCGCCTCCCGCAAAATACCCTCCAAGGTGGAGCCATAGCCATCTTCTGGCGGGCCGGCCAGCCAATACACCCCGTCCAACTTTTCAGTTATGCGCACCGCAGCAGGAACATTCTTGCGGCGTATCGCCCGAACAGGATGGAGCACCAACAGCTCCTCGTCCGACACCCCAAGCCGCGAACGGCATGCAACTCTATTGCCAGGCTCAGGGTTGGTTTCAAATGGGTTGTAGATGCGGGTTGCGTTAAAACCCCTGGCAGCTATTTGCGCCTGAGTGATGTCGTTGATGACCACATGCTGCCAAGCTGGGTCATCGCCAGGCAAGTCGGTAATATGCATCCAATGCTCTCTTTGCCAAGGCGGGTCATGGTGATGCATGATTGCAGGGTGCCCCTTCAGTGTTTTCAGCAGTTCCAGGCTGGCTGGCAAATTCATAGGGATCGTGCCGATGTTTTCCACCAACGCAAAGTCGCTGGGGTTCAGGGCTTGTCCGAGTTCGGCTGAGGTTGGCGGTTCAGTTGCGTATCTCGCCAACCCAGGCAGCAGTATGTCGGCCCGACCTTCACCTGCAATCGTGTAGGTTTCAAACCCCAAGTCAGTCAGTATCTGCTGCCAGTGCTGAGCCACCACTGAAACGCCATCGTGTTGTCCCAGCCTGAACGAGATTATTGCGCAAACAGGCATATCCTTATGAAAGATTACAATAGCCAACCCTATGACACGACTAGCCGACCCGATCAGCTTTCTATGCCCAGTCCATCGGTTAGCCTATCTCTGCCCAGCGCATCCATGACCAGCACATCGCTGCCCAATTCACCGCCGCCAAGCCCGCCCGCAGAAGTTTCACAGGCTCAGCTTGAAGCCAAAGCCCGTGAGATCATGAAAGCCCATTGGCGTTACGGTACATCAGACTTAGGCCGCGGCTCCAATTCGGCTACCCCTGCCCAAACGTGGGGCTATACCGATCCGAATCCACAACGCTACGGCTGGCAGTGGCTGTGGGATTCCTGTTTCCATGCCGTTGTCTGGGCTGAGTTGGGTGAAGCCGACCGCGCGCTTTTGGAGTTGCAGACGCTGCTGGCAACTATGGGGCCATCTGGTTTTGTGCCCCATATGAACTTTGTGAGCAACCCGTCCGCTTCGCTTGATTTCTGGGGGCGTTCGGGCGCTTCCAGCATCACTCAGCCGCCCATGTTCGGCCATGCCATTGCGGAACTAGTGCGCCGCGGCATTGAAGTGCCTGAGGAATTATGCACTCAAGCTGCCCGAGCGCTGTCATTTTTCGTCAAACATCGCCGAGATAGTTCCACAGGGTTGATTGCGATTGTTCATCCTTGGGAGTCTGGTGCCGACAACAGCCCCCGCTGGGACGGGCACTACTTGACGCCTTATGGCAAAGTTGGCTGGCAGGACGAAAAAATCAGTTTGTTAGGCACTATTCAGCGTGATGCTGACGGAGTGCCATTGTCAAATCCTGCTTTTCATGTGGCTTCGGCTTCTTTTACCGCCCTGGTTGCTTTCAATCTGAGTGAGCTAGCCGAGACGACTGGGGCGATTGGCCTTGATGCTGTGAGCGAGCTAGCCGATTCGGTCAAGGCACGCTGGGATGCAGCTAGCCAGACTTGGGTGGATGCAGAAGTATCCGGCAAGGCAATGCCGGCTTTGGCAACTCCCGTGTTGGATGCGCTGCTGTGTGTGCTGTGCGACTCCACTCCAGCCAAGTTTGAAATCATTTGCGATCATCTCTTTGACCCGGGAGTGTATGGGGCGTCTTTTGGGCCTGCTGGCACTTCCAGGTCGCACCCAACCTATGATGGCAATGGCTACTGGAGGGGTAGCGCTTGGCCGCAGTTGACGTATCTTTTATGGCATGGGATGAAGAGGCTCGGCCGCCTCCGAGAAGCAGCGGTGCTAGCCAGCCAACTCAGACAAGGGGTGCACATGTCGGGTTTTGCTGAGCATTGGAATCCGCAAAACGCCAATCCTGGCGGTGCGGTTCCGCAATCCTGGTCAGCACTTTGTGCCGCTGTGAGATGAACCAAGAGCCAGCGGTGGATTGCCCGCCCGTAAACTGGACTACTAGCTAGTTGGAATTTCTAGTTAGTCGGAATTCTGTGGATGTTGACTCCGCAGCGGGCAAATTTTTCAAAGTCAGCTCGCCAGTCAGAATGGTGGCGTCATGCTCCAAGGCATTGGCAGCGATCCATGTGTCATTCAGGCGTTTTTTCTCACGGGGCACAGCTTGACGGGCTTCCAAGTAAGACCTAACGGTGTTTTCCGTGATCGGAACGATGGACATCTCTCCAATATGTTTATGAAGTTCGGCATGAGTTGCTACGACATTGCTTGAAAATTCTATGCCATACAGAGCTTCAGCATAGGCGACGACTGGAATCCCTATATTTTTATAAAACCTCATAGTTTCGATAATGTTGTCTTGAGCAGCGGAATCTATTCCAGTATCCAGCAATGCTGAGATAATGCTGTTGTCCAGAAGAGCGTCAACCGAAGGCGACTCCCCATCAAAGGAAGTAGGCTCCTAGAGTGTCATAGGTCTATTTCCCCACGCAAGAATTGTAGGTAGGGGTCGTCGTGGTCAAGGAATGGCAATTGGGCAACAATTCTGGACATTTTATGGTCTGGGAAGTAAATTCTGCCGGTGGCTTTGTGCACCCAAGTTTCCGTGCCTAGTTCTTTGGACTTCTCCTCGGAGTAGTAGTCTTCTTCGTCTAGGATGATGTATTCGTCGCTCTCACCAGTGGATGCCGCATCTTTTTGAATTGTCATTGGCCGCTCCTGTGGGTGGGTTTTGCTATGTGAGTTATGCTAGCACCTTTGGCTGCAGAAAACTTGTTTTTACGAACATTTGTTCTCAAATTTGGTTCAGCAGGAGGGCATGGTCGGTTGCTTGGCATCGCTTGATATCAGGTACAATTCTTGTCTGATTACAGTTGCTTACGAGTTACAGTTGCTTACGAGTGGTCTCATAGGTCTATTTCACCATGTAGGAATTGGAGGAAGGGGTCGTCATGATCAAGGAGCGGCCATTTGGCAATGTTTCTAGACCATTTTCTAGTTGGGGAGTGCAGTCTGCCGGTGGCTTTGTGCACCTAAGTTTCCTCACCAAGTTTCTTGAACCATTCCTCGAAGTAGTAGTCTTCTTCATCTATGATGATGTATTCGCCGCTTTCACCAGCGGATTCTGTGTTTCGAGGGGTTGTCATCATTGGGCCTTAGTAAGTTCCTGCTGCAAGACAGTGGCTGAGTAGCATTAACTATCCAACTAGCCTTCAACAAATTCGTCAAATTGTTTTGCACATGCAGCCACCATAGAGTAGGATTGGCGTCATCTGAAGCAACCGCCAAGCCAAAACCCCTTGGAACTCTGTTATTAAAGCTTTTGGGCTTAAAGTTTAATAACTCCGTTCCTTATTCAAGCAAAGTTAAATAAGTGGCTTCGCCATTAAAGTTTTTTGGAGAAAAGTTTAATGAAACGTCAAAAAACAGGTGAATATCGCCTAACCAAGGTAGCTGGTGAGACAATCAAGGCATTTATCCCACTGCCGCTGCCACCCATTCCGCCGCTTGAGATGGATAACGGTCTCAAGGATTTACACGACTCAGTCTTGCATGTTTTGGGCAGGCTAGACAACTCTTTGTCGCTGTTGCCTGAGAGTCATATTCTCCGAGCACAATACATCCGCAAGGAAGCAGTGGAGTCGTCGAAGATAGAAGGGATTCAGGCAAATCTTTCGGACTTGTTCATGTTTGAGATAAACGAGCAGCCAGCATTTTCAGATGTTGCCGAGATAGAAAGCTATGTGCGCGCCTTAGAACATGGTTTGCATCGTCTCAGGCACGATGGTTTCCCTATTTCCAGCCGAATTTTGCGCGAAGTTCACGCCAACCTGTTTTCCAATGGGCCCAACAGCGCAAAGACCCCAGGTGAGTTTCGACGGTCTCAAAATTGGATTGGCGGCACTCGTCCAAGCACTGCCAGGTTTGTGCCGCCTCCGCTCACAGAGGTAGAAAACAGGATAACTGCTTTGGAGCGATTTCTGCACAGCGATGACGGTAGCATTTCACCGCTTATCTAGGCAGGGCTGGCACATGTGCAGTTTGAAACTATCCACCCATTCTTAGATAGGAATGGCCGGACTGGCCGGCTGCTAATCACATTCTTGCTATGCGATGCGGGAGCGCTGAGCGAGCCATTGCTGTATCTGAGCCAATACTTCAATCGGCGTAGGCCAGCTTACTACGATGTGTTGGATAGCATTAGAAAAACTGGGGATTGGGAGGCTTGGTTGAAGTTTTCCTTTCAGATGTTTTAGAAACAGCACGAAGTGGTATTGATACAGCCAAGCAGATACTTAAACTGTTTAAAATAGATGAAGCAAAAATTCTGCAACAAGGTGAAATAACAAAGTTTGCCAGCACAGTTTATTCAGTGTTAAAGGAACAAGCAATTTTGTTCATTGTAGAGGCTGGTAGAGACACTGGCTTGTCCATCCCAATAACTGCCTCAGCTATGGGTTTGTTAGAAGAACTGAAAATTATCATAGAGTTGGAAAGCAAGTCGCAGAAAAGACTCTTTGCTTACCACCGGTATATCAGCCTATTGGACAACGCAGCCTAATGTTCAGGCTGATTACTCAGGCATGCCTTCTTTCCATGGTCCGTAGGTAGGCGTCCACTGCTTGGGCCAGCTGTTCAATGTAGATGACCCTTCACTAGATGACTTTACCAACCAATCATTCACTAGGAGTATATTTGGCTGTAAGTCTGGATAGCCTAGCGTTTCTAGTAGTAGCTTATCAGATAGGTCGGTGATATGTCGACATTTTGTAAGATCATAATTTCCAATAAGACCATTATTTTTGTCAACAATAGGATTTCTGATCTGTGATCTTGTAATTAGCTTGCTGACTTTATCCAGCTTTCCAGCTGAAACATTGAAACCATCAATAGCGAGTGGTTTCCATGTCACAACCCCAGTTGTAACATTGAAACCATCCGAAACTGCTGCCCACATGATGTTTCCGATACGTCCGGCTAAATATAAGAAAACTAGGTTGCAAATACCCTCATCATTAAATTTCAACCAATTGGATATAGCTTCAGTTCTTCTAATATTGTTGTCAAATTTTTTCCAAAGTGGTGGATCAACTTTGAAAACTGAAAAAAATCTTCTATTTCTAATTTTCTTGAATCCAACAAAGTATTCACCATTTTCAGAAGTGTAATCACTTAAGCACTTTTCTTTCTGCTCTAAATCATTTAGGAATTCATATGTGTGTCTGTCACTGTTTAGTAGCCAAATGCAGTCTTTCCGTTTTGTAGCATAAGTCTCACAAAACCTTGTCGTAGCAAAAAGATGGCTTCTAAACTCTGGCAAAAATCTTCTAAGTTGGGTTGAATAAATTTCTTGCTTGCCCATTTTTCTGCCAATGAAAATTATTGGACACATACTGACTTTAAATAAGCAAGAAGGCCGTATATCAAAGCACATAACCCATTTTGCTGGCAGTAGTTTTTCCATAACTTTTCTTGCGTCCTTAAATCTCTTGACAGAACTGAGTGAAATGGGGGCGATCATTCCGAATCTGCCGTCTGCTTTCAGCAGTCTGGCTGAGCGTTCTAGGCAGGGAGCGTATATGTCGGGGCAATTGTCGGTTTCAAAGCCAGAGTAGGTGTAGGGGGGAATATCATCGGTTCCCTGGTTGGCGATTTTCTTGGCGACGAACGGCGGGTTGCCTATGATGACGTCGAAGCCTCCGTTTTGCATGGCCTCTGGGAATTCTACGAACCAGTGGAACGGGGAATGACTGGCTCTCCAGTCTGCCAGTTCTTCGCTAGATGGATCTTGCCCTAGCCTTTCAGCAAGGGCTATGGTATCTAGAGTTTGCCTTTGCTGATTTTCAAGCTCAAAAATTTGCTGCTTAATCTGAATGGACAGCTCAATTTGGCTATTGTCTTGGGCTTGAATGAATTGCTTGTGAAGCTGGATGCTTTGCTGGTGCTGCTGCTTCAGAGGATCAAGATAGTTGCGCGAGGCCAGGTTACGACCATAAAGTTCATTCGCGTTTTCAAAGCTTTCGGCGCCAACTAGTAGGTTGCCGCTCCTGATGTTGAGGTCTAGATCGGGGAGGGGCTCAATCGCGGACAGGTCTTCAATGCAGGATGCCAAAGCCAGAAACATTCTGAGTTGGCAGATTTCGGTGGCTTCTTGGTTGATTTCATTGGCATAGAGGTTGTTGACGATAATCGTGCGCCGGGTCAAATACGAATCATGCGGGGGGGGGGTCTCCATGTCAGCAATTTCCACACTGGCTGACCGCACCGCCTCATAGAGGTCTTCGAGAATGTGCAAGGCTGCGCGAAGGAAGGCGCCTGAGCCGGCTGTGGGATCCAGCACACGCAGCTGTCTTAACTCGTCCCAAGCTGCCTTGACGACAGCCTCGGATTTGGTGCTGGCAATCCAGTCAATCAGCAGCTGGGTGATTTCAAGATTTAGCGTGATGCATTCGTTGACATCGGAGACTTCGCCTGCCTGAATTTTGGCTTCAAGCTGCTGCGCCCATTGGATTCTTTCCAAAGCCTCTCGGTTGGTTTCGCCCGGCAGGCGGTAGAGGCAGTTGTCTTCCTTTTGCGACAACCAGGGATCCAAATAGCCCGGCAAAGTGTTTTCGCCCAGGATGTCCATGGCTTCCAGCAACTCGGCTTTGGACTCTGGGTCGGGATAGCCAGGCAGGTCTTCATCGCTTAGCTCGGCCACTTTACCGCTCCAGCTTTGGCGTCCGCCGTCCCAAGTGGCAAAATCAGACTGTGCTTCTGCTTCGCCTTCGCCATAAAAAAGCGAAGTGGGGATGTATTGGCGGGGTGATGATTGAAGAATTTGCCAAAGCTCAGTTGACGAATCCGGCACCTTGGTGCAAATCCTGTCAATCAGCAGTGGGGCAATAGTACGCGAGCACATATATTGAGTAATGTCTTCCTTGGTGTAGTAGGCGCCTGTGCCCTTCTGGTTGACGTGCTGCTCGCAGATGTAGCCCAGAATGTCAGGGTTGATTTCTCTGGGATCTTTGCCCTCAAGGTCGCCCATGTGCCAGGTGTATTTGTTGAAGACTTTGAAAATTTCGGCAAAAGCTTCATCCGGAATGTCAATCTCATGCTTTTGCTCAAGCTGGTGAACCGCAAAAATGCCGCCGTTGATATAGGGGATTTCCCCAATGATTGCTGCTATTTCAGGGTCGGATTCAAGTATTTTGCCTCGGCCTAAGTAGTCGTGGAAAAGCGGCAGCAGTAGATTTTTGTAGAAATTGTAGAAGTTCTGCCTTCTCTTGAGCTGCCTCAACTTTGCCAAGCAGTTCTCAAGGTAGCTTTGGTCGCCGTGGTTCAAAAATCCCCTCTTTTGCAAAAACCAGATGAACATGAGGCGGTTCAAAATTAGAATTGAATACCAATACTTCTCATAGGAGTCTGCAATGCCCGATACTTTGCTTTCCAGGGTTTTGCGCAGGTTAACGAATTCCTTGTAGAAGCTGGCGGTTACCTTGGTGGTATCAAAATTCTTGCGTACCTTCTCAATGAGTTCGTGGGTTTTGATGTCTTGCTCATCGGGGCTGAGGAAAATCTCCCCGAGTTTGCGGCACAACTCATTGTCTTGGCTGCCCAGTTTATGCTCGTGAGTGCTTTTGGTAAAACCTCCAGGCCGCTTTTTCTCGGCCCAGACCCACTCCTGAATGTCTCCAGATGGATCGGTGATGATCATAATCCGCTCGGCTGACTGCTTGCTCAGCTCGCCGTTGGCGATTGATTTGATGCGCGCAGGCGTGAAATCTTTTTTGGCGGTTTCGTCCAAGGTGATTTTATAGATGGCAACAGTGGCTTTCTTGGCGACTGGCACAGCTATGCCGACCGAAAGGTCGTTGTTTTCTATTGCAATCTGGCGGGTGGCAGCTGGACGTTGCCAGTCCTTTGGACGCTCCCAGCCCAGGGAGACGAACATTTCGGTGAGCTTGTCGTCTTGGAT
>JAPYNY010000031.1 GCA_028283145.1 Candidatus Hopanoidivorans cymbastelae | reverse complement strand
GTAGTTTCCGCTCATGAACCCCATTACCAGTTTGATGAATTGTATGCCGACATTGCCTTGTCGGGCAAGATCTGTGATTTCAGAAAATTCGGCTTCGCACACTGCCAGCCCCATGGCCAGAGCTTCAGCTTGTTTTTGGGTAATGCCTCGCACCCCAGTTGCTATTTCTTGTGTCATAGCTTCGGCCTGTTGGCGGACAACTTCATCGCTGACAGTCAATTGCTGTGAACACGGCAGCTTCTGATCGAAACTATCAGTATCCGCAAAGAGAGCGCAGTCGAACAAATCAACGTCACACTCATGTAAGATCCGAACTGTTTCCGGCTCAGACTCAAAACCCTCGTCACCCCCCACAACAGGTTGCGGTCTGTTCGGCGACCCGCCAGAGACCACTCCGGTGTCTTCTTCAGTGCTGTCGCCTTCTGCGGTTGGTTGCGGTCTGTTCGGCGACCCGCCAGAGACCACTCCGGTGTCTTCTTCAGTGCTGTCGCCTTCTGCGGTTGGTTGCGGTCTGTTCGAAGAACTACCAGAGCCACCCACACCACCACCGGGGTTCTCATCAGCACCTCCACCTCCCACAACAGGTTGCGGTCCGTTCGACGAACTGCCAGAGCCACCTAAACCGCCACCGGATTTTTCTCTGGTGTCTGTGCCTGCTTGGTTTCCTTCTGTGGCGGTGTTGGGTGTTGTTGCGGTTTTTGTGTTTTGTGTTGTGGGTTGGGGTGGTGGGGTTGTTTCGTCTTTGTTTGTGGTGCTGCAGCTGGAGGCGATGAGTCCTGCGGAAGCTATCAGCGCAAGCAGCAGTGTTATAAGCTTTTTGTGCTTTGCGGCTGTTGCGGTGGGGGGCATGGTGTTAGTGTAGCAGCACAATGTGTTGTGTTATGTCATGTCGCTTCTTGGTTTGGTGCTGTGGGAGTGCTGTGTGGAAGCATTTGTATCGCTTCGCAAAGTTTGATATACTACTTTGAAGGCATTTCTGAATTGTCTGTAAGGAGCATTTGAGCCATGATTACCCACCCAGTTTTTTCGCATTGTTTGAGTTTTTTTGTTGTGCGCAGGCTGGCTGTTGTGGTGTGTGTTGCTGTTTTGGCTGTGGGGCTGGCTTTGGTTGCTGGAGGTGTTTCTTATGTTGGGGCTCAGTCTGATCCGCCCAGGTTGGATCCTGAGGATTGTGATTCTGATGATTGGATTTATGGCGCTGAGTTTGATGATCCGTATGTGGCTGATTTGCAGCGGGAATGCAAAATTCTGGTGGGTTTGTATAACGCTTGGGTGTTCCACCCGGACACTGTCCGGCAAGAAGGAAGGTTCGATCTTGATATTGAGGATTGGGGCAGCGATGAGTTCGAAGAGTGGAAAGGACTCAGATTTGACGATTTTGGGGCTGCTGCTTTTGTCTCAGAGCTGGATTTGAGCAACCCTCTATACACTTTTTCGCTTGGTCTGGGAGGGGAGGTGCCTGAAAGCCTCTGCCGGCTGAGCCGTCTGAAAGTTCTGAGGCTTGACAGGAATAACTTCTCAGGGGAAATTCCTGATTGCCTAGCTGACCTTCTCAGTCTTCAAGTCATTGATCTCAATGACAATGGGTTCACGGGGAGGATTGATTCGGGTTTTGCTGCTATTCCGAGGCTGAAGGTCTTCAATGTTGGAGACAATGATTTTGAGGGGAGTTTGCCTGCAGGCAGCGCTGCTTTCAATTTTTCAAGTGTTGTGTATTTCGCAGTTGACAACAACAACCTTTCCGGCACGCTTAAAGCCAACTTCGGCGGCAATAATACCACGCATATGGAATTCCAGTCCAACAAATTCACTGGCAGCATCCCAAGAGCGTGGACCGCCCCACGACAATCAACTGCGCAAGAAGTGCTTCCGCCCAAGTTTTCCAGATTGCACGTCTTTGACATAAGCAACAATGATCTGACCGGAACTATTGACGCTAGATGGTTGAATCAGATCACCGTAGTGCTTCAACACCATCCTCCTAGAATCAGGCTCAACAGCAACAGGCTTTGCCTGCCAGCCAACTTGTCGATTACCCACCGCTCAAGTGACAGGCCGACTGGCGTTGAAGACGTCAGAGACTACCGTTTTGCAAGACGGGGCAGGGGGCATTCTGCTGTTTCGTTTTTCTTGGGTCAGCAGCGCTGCCCCAGTGGAGCGCAGTATTCCAAGCATGTTCTGCCGTCGGTGTCTGATTTGAGCAAAACCCTCTCAGAAGCCCAAGACGGGACGAAGCAGATAGCTTTGAGTTGGACACCGCCGACACAGCCCGCAACGGGTTCTTATCCCAGAACCGGGTATTTTGTGTTCATCAATGAAGCAGAAGCGCTGGAATCAGACAACGGAATGCCGATAGTCAAAGCCAACCGGGGTTTTGATTATGCCAGCTTGATAGGCCATAACGGCTACGTGGCTAGAATCCCGGCTGACTCAACAAGCTACACGGTGCCCCTGACAGACCTTACCCGCACTGGAGAACAGCCCCTGGGTCTTAGCGAATACAGGATATTCGTCACCCCGTTCTATGAAGACTCAGGCACCACCAGCTTTAGAAACATCTACATCGGGTCATCTGACGCATTCGCGACCACCAGATGGCAGGCATACAACGTGCTCTCAGACAACACGTCCGCCCAGCAAATAGCCCGCAGCCTAGGGCTGGGCAGAACCGAAAAAATATATTCCTGGGATCCTGAAATGCAAGTATGGCATGCACACAACTCCACAACAGACACAGGCACCCTGGACCAAGGAACTGCTGTAATGTTCAACACCACCGTTCTGGACCCTGCGAATTTCCAAGCTACAGGACTAGGACGAGCCGACCAATACATGAACATATTGCTCCACCAGGGCTGGAACATATTGTCTCCTGCTGAAGCAATTACAGAACTTGATTTTACTGAAGACGACTCGCAATTCACCGACAGGAATCTCAGCGATTGTGAAAACCTAGTAGGAGTACTCGCTATTGTTACCTATGACACAATAGACAAAGAATTCCGAATAGGACTGCCCTGCCACCCTAACCTCTCTTTTTCAGGCTACAGCCCGCTCCAAAGCATAGACACAAACGACATCGCCTACATCTTCTTCCAAAGCCGGCTAGCCGTCCCCGTAAGCTGGGACCCCACAGAAAAAATCTACAGTAACGGAGGCGGAAGCACCAGACCACAAACACCCAGCAGCACAACCACCACTGCCCCACCAGCCACAACAACGACTACAACAACCACATCACCACCCACCCCACCACAACCAACAACCACAACCACACCACCAGACCCACCAGAAATACCAATACTAACTACCACGACAACTACCACAACTACCACGGCACCAGCCTCCACAGCAACCACAATGCAACAATAAAAGCCCCAAGCTAACTCTTGCCGGTAAGCAAACTTCTAAACCAAGGGGGATTATATATATAACTTATTTTCTTTCGGGCAGCTAGTTGGTGGGTGTTTTGTGTTGTGTTTTTGAGGGTTGGGTTTGGTTTGTCGTGGGTTTAGGCGGTGAGTTGTTTGCCTATGAGTTATCTAAATGGGTGCTGATTTTGGTTCAGGGTGGGTTTTCGCCTGAGGTTTTCCGGCCGGCGAATTAGCTACAGGCCTTCTACCCGGTGCTGTTTACGCCAGTTCTGCTTGATACGCTCCCTACTCCCTGTGTTGGGTCTCACCCACCTCTACGATCCCTCCCAGAAGCCCAGGTTTGCCCTTCTTGAACGCTTTGTGCAGCCGATGGTTCATATGCCAAGCCGACTTCTGCTTGATCCCCAGATTCCTTGCCAGTTTCTTGGTGGACGCTCCTTGAGATTGGAAACCATCGATCAAATAGCTGCCAGCCACTCACGAACGCCGATCTTGGAGGATTGCATGACGGTGCCTTTCTTGACAAAAACCCACGGCACTGCCGATACTGCCAACGCATCTGCCGATGAGACGACACCGACACCTAGTCGCTGCCGCAATCACAGCAGCGCATCCCATCGGGGCATCGTATCTTGATCATCCACTCCTCGGCAACCTCGTCGGGAAACAACTCCAAAATACAGACGCCTTTACGGAGCACAGACCTGCGGGCCTACTTGCTCACACCCCACTTTCTCTTGACCATAAACCTAATTGTCACCAAGGGGTCTGATATTTTGGCCCCCAAACCCCGCCACCACATCCAAAAAACCTAAAGAGCGGTAAGTTAACTATTGAGTTAAACTATATCGTTCCCAAATGTATAGTTCCCAAGAAATGCGCCGTAACCGATAAGCAGTCTGACATTTGAGACAGGGGGTTTAGGCAAAATAACGCCGTTCAGTTTTTTTGACCATTGCTTGTTGGCACACGGCATCGGAGTGCGCTCGGATTTGCCGTTGCCGCTTTGGCTGTTTACCAACAGCGCGGTAGCAGCCTTGGTTATCTCTTTTTTGCTGCTGGGTTTTTTGTGGAAGAAACCGCAACTACTCAAAGCTTCAAACGGCTGGGGGCCACAAGCTGAGTTCTGGAGCACAGCTAGCACATACCTAGCCAAAGCGATGATTATCGTTTTACGAATTTCAGGTTTGGTTTTGTTTGGGGTTGTGTTGTATGCGGCCCTATTCTCGCCTTTGGGTGCTGGAGCTTCCATCGCTCCTGTGGTGGTTTTTGTAATTTTTTGGGTGGGGCTGCAGGTGTTCTCAGGAGTGCTGGGAAACATCTGGCGATTCCTAAGCCCTTGGGAGACGATTGCTGCTGCAGCTGCTTGGGTGAAGAGAAAGCCTCACAGACAAGGCGAAGCTAAGGCCGCCAGCAATGAAAGCGGGTGGGGGGTGCGGGGGTCAGGCGCAGGTGGCTCGAAGACGGCCAGATCCCGGTTGCTGCGTAACACTGGGCCTTACAACACAGGGGGTTGGCTGGCCGTGCTGGGGGTCGCAGCTTTTTTGTGGCTGGAGTTGGCACACCCCGAACCCGGCGACACCAGGCTTTTGGGCTGGGGGATTTTGATCTATACAGTTTTGATTTTGGGGGGCGGAGCTTGGTTTGGCAAAGCCTGGGTGGAGCGCAATGAAGGTTTTGGCGTGCTCTTTAGATGCATTGGCGGCATGGGGGTGTGCCACCGAGACAAAAACTCAAGGGTACGCCTCAGATTCCCCTTGACTGGCCTGTCAAAATTGGAGATGACGCCGGCCAGCACAGCTTTGGTGTTGATGGTCTTAGGGTCAACCACCTTTGACGGCATCAGCGGCACCAGATGGTGGGGCGACTTGCTGCGAGGCCAGACTGGCTGGGAAAGGGTGCCGTTTTCAACGCTTGGCCTAATAGGGAGCGTCTTGGCCGTAACTCTGGGATATTTACTGGCGGTTGGTGCCGCTGTCTGGCTTACTAACCAAAGCAACACCGCCCAGCAGTCCGCAGGCGGTAGATCCTTTGTCTCCCAGACATTTGATTTGGCGGTGCGATTTTCTCACTCTCTGGTGCCCTTGTTGCTGGCCTACAGCATTGCCCATTATTTCTCGCTGCTGGTCTTTGAAGGCCAGGATTTCGTAGCCCTGATTTCCGACCCATTCGGCAACGGCTGGGATTTATTCGGCACGGCCCATTTCACGATCAACTACAGGCTGGTTTCAACCGAAACCATAGCCTGGGTGCAATCCATGTCCATCGTTGTGGGCCACATCAGCGGGGTGATCGTGGCCCACGACCGAGCTTTGGAGTTGTTCTCCCCCAAGCAGGCCTTGCGGTCTCAGGTTCCCCTGCTGATGGTGATGATCGGCTACACCCTGGTCGGCCTATTGATCTTGCTGAACGCCTAGCCGAAGCCCAGAGCTGTCAAAGCCAAAGCCCCCGCCGGCAACTACTGCTTCAAAACGGCATCCACGAAGAGCTGCAGGCTCTGCCAGCCACGGTCTATAGGCAGACCACCACAGAGCGGGTGGTGCGAAAACAACGCTGCATCTCCTTGCGTCTGGGCGATTTCAATGCATTCCTGCGGAGTCCTCACCACATAAATGCCCTCTTCACGCAACTCCTGCGGGTTGCTGGCTTTGCTGGTAACGGCTGAGGTAATGTCGGGGGTTTGCCAACTAGCGTAAGTAGAGGCTTCGTGGAAGAAGTATTCCCCCAGCTCCGCCCACGCTTGGTCAGGGTCTTCATCCACAAACAGCATTTGGGTTTTAGCCGAGGGCATCACGCACATGCCCTGCGTGCCGTATTCTTGGCACTTTTCGTTGTAGTAAGTCTCAAGCTCTGGCAGGTGAGCCGCCGTGGAGAGCGGAAGCCCGAATTTGGCAGCTCGCCGGGCGGCGATGCGGCTAGTGCCTCCCAAAAAGATGGTGGGGTGTGGCTGAGTTTCAGGGCGTGGGCGCACCACTACTTCCTGTCCGTTATGTATGAAGGCTTCCCCCGACCAAGCCTTCAGCACAACTTCCACGCATTCGGTCATCAACTGGCCACGACTGTTCCAATCTTTGCCGTGGAGTTGGTACTCAGCGGGTCGGTATCCCAAGCCAAAGATGGTCATGGCCCTTCCCCGGCTGACGATGTCCAGTACGGCCAAGTCTTCGGCTACACGGATAGGGTCGTGAAGCGGCAGCAGCAAGGCTGAAATAGTAAGCATAAGGTTTTCCGTGCGGGCCGCAATCATGGCGGCGTTCATCATCGGTGTGGGGCTCCACCCGTTTTTCACCCCGTGGTGTTCTTCAAAAGTCAATCCTGTGAAGCCGTTCTGGTCGAGATATGACGCCATCTCCAGCATTGCTCGGTAACGGTCGGCGACTTGAGAAGCATCGCCATGCGGGTCGATCATGTTGAATCGGGCGAGCGACATTGCCATGCTGGGTTCCTCCTGTGTGCTTGTGGTCTTGGATGCTGCTGTGGTTGTCCTAGCCTAGTCTAGTTGAACCTCCAGCTTTGGCAAAAACGCCCCGCTGTTATGTTGTAAAATTTTCACAGACAGCATGAGCTGCCAGCGCAGACCGCATAAATCAAAAATCAAAGCAAGGAGTTCCAACATGGCCATATATGAGAGCCAATTTCCGGTGATTGAAGTTCCCGAGGTGGAATTGACGCCGCATATTTTTGCTGCTTCTGACCAATACCTGGAACGCACCGCCATAGTCGACACGATGTCTGGCCTCTCGCTGACCTACGGGGAGTTGCGCTCAGCCATTGCCAGGTTTGCAGGTGGCTTGCAAAGCCGCGGGTTTGAACCAGGTGATGTGTTGGCGGTGATGGCCCCGAACATAGCCGAATATCCCGTAGCCATTCACGGCACTTTGACGGCAGGAGGCACGGCCACGACTGTCAATCCCCTATACACCCAAGACGAATTGAAGACGCAGCTTCACGATTCTGGGGCCTCTGTGCTGTTTGCTCACGCCTTTTTCGCAGAGATGGCTACATCCATAGCGTCTGCCATAGGAATTCAGACGGTCATAATTTGCGGCGGGGAAGCCGAAGGCACGGTGCCCTATGAGGAGTTGCTGACAGCCAGCGCCTATGAAGGGCATGCCGAGGTAGATCTGGCCCGCCATGTTGCCCTGCTGCCGTATTCAAGCGGCACCACAGGTTTGCCCAAGGGGGTCATGTTGAGCCACCGCAACATGGTCGCCAACACTGAGCAGTGCCGAGTGGCCATGAACGAAGAGCCCGAAGCCATCATTTCGGTTTTGCCGTTCTTTCACATATATGGCTTGCAAATCCTATTGAACGGCAGCTTTGTGACTGGTAAAACCGTGGTTACCTTGCCCCGCTTCGATTTGGAGAGCTTCCTGCAGCAAATCCAGGAGCACCAAGCCAAGACTCTGTATGTGGTGCCTCCCATCATTCTGGCGCTGGCGAAACATCCCATAGTTGACCAGTATGATCTTTCAAGTCTTGAGCGCATTTTCAGCGGAGCTGCGCCCTTGGGCGAAGATTTGGCTGAGCAGGCGCAGCAGCGTCTAGGTGTTGAAGTCGTCCAGGGTTACGGCATGACCGAGCTCAGCCCTGTAAGCCATATTTCCCCGCCGGGTTTTGCCAAGCCCGGCTCCATCGGCAAGCTGGTGTCAGGCGCGCAGTGCCGGATTGTAGACCCCGAAACCAAGCAAGATGTGCCAGCAGGCGAAACAGGAGAGATCTGGCTCAGAGGCGACATGGTCATGCTGGGATACTTCAACCGCCCCGAAGCCACGGCTGAGACCATTGACTCACAGGGCTGGTTGCATACCGGCGACATTGGCTACATAGATGAAGAAGGTGATTATTACATCACCGACCGGCTGAAGGAGTTGATCAAATACAAGGGTTTCCAAGTTCCGCCGGCTGAGTTGGAAGCGCTGCTGCTGACTCACCCGGCTATCGCAGATGCGGGGGTAATCGGGCTGCCAGACGAAGATGCCGGGGAGATCCCCAAAGCCTTTGTGGTGTTGAAGCCTGACGTTGCAATCACACCGGAGCAGATCATGGCGTTCGTGGCTGAGCAGGTATCGCACTACAAGCAAATACGGGCAGTAGAACTGGTGGATGAAATTCCCAAATCCGCCTCGGGGAAGATTTTGCGCCGCTTTTTGCGGGAGCGTGGTTAGATTTTGCGCGACTGAAGCCGCGACCGAAGCTAGGGCGGGGAGGGGGCGCGGTTGGCTCTGATTTTGCGCGACCGCCGGCGACTGTCGCTAGCTCTGGCGTAGTGCCGCCAAGCTCTCAGTCATGGTCTTTTTCATCAAGCCGATGTCTGTGGCCACGGTTACCAGGCCGAAACCCTGCGCCACCCGCTGGGCAGCCAAGCCTGGGTTGGCTTGAATGCCTGCAATTCGGTCTTCAGCCGCACAAGCTTCCAAAATTGCAGCTAGGGCTTCGTCAAAGCTTGGGTTGCCGTCGTTATTTCTGGGTGGCAAGCCAAGTGAGATAGACAGATCACCCGGCCCCACGTAAATAGCATCCACCCCCGGCGCGCGGGCTATCTCGGCGGTTTTTGCCACGGCTTCAACGGTCTCCACCATCGGGATGCACAGGACGGCTTCGTTCATCTCGGCTGGTGTGGCGGCAAATCCCTGCCATTCCGCCGCCCTGGTATAAGCATGGCTGCGCTGACCTTGCGGGGGATATCGGCAGTAAGCTGCCACCTCAGTTGCTTCTGCAGCCGAGTTGACCATCGGAATGATGATCCCCAATGCCCCGGCGTCCAGCATCTTGGGGATGAGTGCAAAGTCATGGTAGGGCACCCGCACAAACGGGGCAGAACTGCCTAAATTGATGGCCCGAATCATATCCACAGCCATCTGGTATCCAATCAAGCCGTGCTGCATGTCAATGCATACATAGTCATAGCCGATTCGTCCGATTTCTTCGGCCGTCATGACAGAGGGAATCATCAGCCAGGCTCCCAGAGCTGGTTCGCCGGCTTGCCAACGCTGCTTGACGGGATTTGCTACTTGTGCCATAGTGTCATGTGGAGAAGGGGAACTGTTTTGGCAAGCCTAGCCTTGCCCGCCTGAAGCATCCTGAATTGATTTGCGGCCTGAAGTTATCCAAGGCATCATGCCACGCAGCTTTTCACCCACCTGTTCGATGGGGTGGTTGTGCCCTTGCTCTTCCAAGGCCAAGAAATTCTTGCGCCCGCTTTGGCTTTCCGCAATCCATTCTTTGGCAAAGGATCCCGACTGAATGTCAGCCAGGATGGTTTGCATAGTCTGGCGGACGTGGTCATCTACCACCCTTGGCCCTCGGGTCAGGTCTCCATATTCAGCGGTGTCGGAAATGGAATAGCGCATGCCTGTGATGCCCTGCTCATACATGAGATCGACAATCAGCTTCAGTTCATGGAGGCACTCGAAGTAGGCGATCTCTGGCTGATAGCCGGCTTCGGTCAGGGTTTCAAAAGCTGCCTGAACCAAAGATGTCAAGCCACCGCAAAGTACAACCTGCTCGCCGAACAAGTCGGTTTCGCATTCTTCGGTAAAGGTGGTTTCTAGAATGCCGCCCCGCCCTCCGCCAATGGCACTGGCGTAGGCCAGCACGAAATCTTTAGCCTTGCCAGTGGAGTTTTGGGAGACCGCGATCAGGCAGGGAACACCACCGCCTTCGGTGAAGACGCGGCGCACCAAATGTCCCGGCCCCTTGGGAGCAATCATCCCGACGTCAATGTTGTCAGGCGGGACAATGCAGTCAAATCTGATATTGAAGCCGTGCGCAAACAACAAGGCATCGCCGGCACTCAGATTTGGCTCCACATGTGCTTGATAGATGGCGGCTTGATCAGTGTCTGGCAAAAGCATCATCACCGCATCGGCTTTTCGGGAGGCCTCGCTCAGAGACAGCACTTCAAAACCTTCTTGTTCGGCTTTGTCAACCGACCCCGACCCTTGGCGCAAGCCGACCACCACCTTCACACCGGAGTCGCGCAAGTTCAGGGCGTGGGCGTGCCCCTGTGAGCCGTAGCCCAAGATTGCCACAGTCCGCCCGGCTATGGCTTCGGGATTTACATCAGCGTCATAGTATATTGCGGTCACAGAGTTGCCTTTCTAGTTGAGTTGGGAAATGAGCGGTTTGGCAGGGGTTGGAGCATCATTCGGCGGTGGCTGGGGCACTATAAGTTTAGAGAAGTCAGAGGCGTTGCGGCTCAGGCGTCCAGCTGCTCCAAGGCGTCCAGCGCAACCTTGCCCGACCGCTGCAGCTCAATGATGCCGTAACTGCGCAACAGCCTGGCAAAGTCGCCGACCCTTCTGGGTGTGCCCGACAGCGAAACCATCATGGCATTGGTGCCGACGTTCAAAACTCTGGCTTCAAAGATGCGCACTAAATCCATGACTTGGCCTCGAATTTCAGGGCTGGCTTGGACAGTTGCCACCACAAGTTCGCGTTCCACCGATGACTCAGGCGACATCTCATGGATCCGCACCACGTTGACCAGCTTGTCAAGCTGTTTGACGATTTGTTCCAAAGGAGCCGATTTCACATCTACCACGATGGTGATGCGGCTGAAGAGCTCGTCGTCTGTGGGCGCTACTGCCAAAGAGACGATGTTGAAGCCCCGGCGTGAAAACAGACCGGCAATGCGCGCCAGAACACCAGCTTTGTTCTCAACCAGCACGACTAGCGTGTGGTGCTTTCCTGCGGAGGCGTTCATGGGGTGCTGCTACACAAGGCGCTGCTACAAGTTGTTGCGCAGTGGAGATTCCACAATGTCATCGTTGGAAGCACCGGCTGGAACCATGGGAAACACCTTCTCCACAGGGTCAACTCTGAAGTCAATGACCACCGGGCGGTCGTCAATCTCGTTGGCTTTGGAGATGGCAGGCTCCACTTCTTCAGGAGTGTCCACCCGCATGGCCACGCACCCCATAGCTTCCGCCCACTGCGAATAGTTGGGCAACTCAGCTGAGAGGTAGACCTCAGAATATCGCTCGGCGTAGAACATCTCCTGCCATTGGCGCACCATTCCCAGATAGGCATTGTTCAAAATGGCAATTTTCACGGGGATTTGTTCGGCGGCAGCGGTAACCAACTCTTGGGCAGTCATTTGAAAGCAGCCATCGCCATCTACGGCCCAGACCATCTTGTCGGGGCGGCCGACCTTGGCGCCAATGGCAGCCGGTACCGCAAAGCCCATAGTGCCTAGCCCGCCTGAGTTGATCCAAGTGTAAGGGTAGTTGAACTTCCAATACTGGCTGGCCCACATCTGGTGTTGCCCCACTCCGGCTGTGACGATAGTGTCGTCGGGGGTGTTGTCACGCAGTTTTTCCAACACCAACTGCGGCTTGAGCGGCCCGTCCGACCAGGTGTCATACACCAGTGGATGTTCCTTTTGCCATTGGCGGATAGTGTGGAGCCACTGGTTGCGGTCTTTCGGCTCTTGGCCCAAATCTTTCAGTTGTTCAATGAGCGACTCAATCACGATGCGACAGTCGCCTTGGATAGCCACCTCAGGTCGGCGCACCTTGCCAAGCTCGGCGGGGTCAATATCGACGTGGATGACCTTGGCTTGCGGGGCAAATCCTGAGACCTTGCCAGTTACGCGGTCGTCAAAACGAACTCCCAGGGCAATCAGCAAGTCTGCTCGTTGCATCGCGGTAACCGAGGTGTAGTTGCCGTGCATGCCAGGCATTCCCAAACACAGCGGATGGTCGTCAGGGAAGCCGCCGCGGTTCATCAAGGTTGTAACGACTGGTATCTGGGTGAGTTCCGCCAGAGCCTTCAGAGCTTCGGCAGCTCTGGCTTTCAAAATGCCGCCGCCCGAATAAAGCACGGGGCGTTCAGACGCGCTGATCAGCTCTACAGCTTGGCGAATCAACTCCGGGTCGCCTTTTAGTTTGGGGTTATAGCCCGGCAAGTTGTGTTCGCTTGGCTCCCGCCAAGTCATCTCAGAGCGAGGATTGTTGGGGTCGATGATGCATTTCGTTACATCCACCAGCACCGGGCCAGGCCGCCCAGTGGTGGCGATATAGAAGGCATCGTGAATAATTTGAGGCAGCTCCTGGGCTTCGCTCACAAGAAAGTTGTGCTTGGTGATGGCGTGGGTGATGCCGGTGATGTCGCACTCCTGGAAAGCGTCTGTGCCGACGGCGGCGTAGGGAACCTGGCCGGTGATTACCACGATCGGAACCGAGTCCATGTAGGCGTTGCACAGCGGGGTTACGATGTTGGTGGCGCCTGGGCCGCTGGTGACCATGGCTACGCCGGGACGTCCCGTCGCCTGAGCATACCCTTCGGCCATGTGTCCGGCACCTTGTTCGTGGCGGACTAGGATATGGCGCAAAGAAGAGTCTATGAGCGGGTCATAGGCTGGCAGGATAGCCCCACCAGGGAGGCCGAAGACAACCTCTACCCCTTGCAATTCCAAGCTCTTCATCAGGGCTTGGCTGCCAGTCATTTTCATAGTTATTAACTTTATAGCTATTTGCGCCAAGTCGGGGGTTGTTGCGCCAAGTCGGGGATTGCTGCCGGGGGTTGCTTTGGGGGCAAGGGCGGCAAAACTCAAGTGCCAAAACCCAACTCCGAAATCCAGCCCCAAAGCGAAAGCAAGCCGCCAATAAAATTTCCAAGAAGCACCTGCACAGGCAACTTGTGGAATAATTTGGGGTAGTGCAGTTGTTAGACACTTTAGAAGGAGAATTTTTGCAGAACACAGAACTTCGGCTAACTTCTGCAGTTGATGTTCTAAATTCCTAAAAATAAGGCAAGATAGTAATAGACCTAAGCCAAGGCAAAAAATTCAGACAAATAACAACTGCCTAGAAGAGGTTAACTAAATGTTTGAGCGGTTTACAGACAGAGCGAGACGAGTCGTTGTGCTAGCCCAAGAGGAAGCCCGTCTGCTGAAGCATCACTACATCGGCACCGAGCACATCTTGTTGGGCTTGATCCATGAGGGGGATGGCGTTGCTGCCAAGGCTTTGGAGTCGCTGGGGATTTCGCTTGAGGCAGTGCGTTCCCAAGTGGAGAAGATCATCGGCAAAGGCAAGTCAGAGCCTGGTTCCCACATTCCCTTTACTCCTAGGGCCAAGAAGGTTTTGGAATTCTCCTTGCGTGAGGCTCTGCAGTTGGGCCACAACTACATCGGCACTGAACACATTTTGATGGGCCTCATCCGAGAGGGCGAAGGAGTCGCAGCCCAAGTTCTCACCAAACTAGGCGCCAACTTGTCCAGGGTGCGCAAGGAGGTCATCAACCTGCTGTCTGACTATCCCGGGCCCAGAACCAACAGACCTCAAGGGCGAACTCGCCGAGGTCGTCCCGAAACCATAGGCGGCAAGTCTGGGCCATCCGGTTCGGGCTCGCGCATTTTAGACCAGTTTGGGCGCAACCTCACTCAACTGGCTAAAGACAGCCAGCTTGATCCCGTCATCGGCAGATCGCGTGAGACCGAGCGCGTGATGCAGGTGCTGTCTAGGCGCACCAAGAACAACCCGGTGCTGATTGGCGAGCCGGGGGTGGGCAAAACAGCCATTGTGGAGGGCCTGGCTCAAAAGATAGCCAGCAACACCGTGCCTGAAACCATCAAGGACAAGCAGCTTTACACCTTGGATTTGGGTTCGCTGGTGGCGGGCAGTCGCTACCGAGGCGATTTTGAAGACCGCCTGAAGAAAGTTCTGAAGGAAATCACCACCCGTGGCGACATTATTTTATTTATAGACGAGCTGCACACTCTGGTTGGGGCCGGAGCGGCTGAGGGAGCGATTGACGCTGCGTCCATCTTGAAGCCCATGCTGGCACGAGGCGAACTGCAGACCATCGGAGCCACCACCACCGAGGAATATCGCAAATATCTGGAGAAAGACGCGGCTTTGGAGCGCCGTTTCCAGCCCATTAGCGTGGATGAACCCACAATTGCCCACTCAATTGAAATTCTGAAAGGGCTGAGAGACCTGTATGAGGCTTATCACAGAGTGACCATTACTGACCAGGCGCTGGTGGCCGCGGCCAATCTGTCGGCGCGCTACATAGTCGACCGCCATCTGCCCGACAAAGCTATCGACCTGATTGACGAGGCTGGGTCGCGGATGCGCATCAAGCGCATGCACACGCCCCAGGAATACAAAGAACTGGAAGCCGAAATCGCCAAGGTTGAAGAGCAAAAACGTAAAGCGGTGGATGCACAGGATTTCGAGGAAGCAGGCCGTCTGCGCGACCGTGAAAAGGAGCTGCAGCTCCGCCGGAAAGAGATTCTAGCTCAAAATGCTGAAGAGAGGGACCGCATGAAGAGGCGTCCGGCTCGGGTGCCAGCTAGCACCAGTTCGCCAAGCGAAGCTGAAGGCGACGGCACCACAGAGCCGCAAGCGGACTCCGCGGGCGAAGCCACCCCCACGGCTGGTGAAACCGAGGCAGACGGGCCCGCGCCTGGGGCCGACGAACCCTCGCCACCCACTTCTGCGCTCAGAGAAGAACTACCACAGGACTTTGAGGAAGATTTTGACGATGACGATGTGCCTCCGGGAGATTTGCTGGTAGCGGAACGTCCTGAAGGCCACGATATTTTGTCTGAGATCACAGACCCTGAGTCTTCCGAATTCGGAGCCGAAGAAACTGCTGAATTAGCATCTCAGGAAAGCGAAGCAACTCCGACACCCGCCCCCGAAGTGCCTGCATCGGCTATGTCTGCATCGGCGGACAACGGGGTGTCAGATGCCCAGGCTCAGGTCGGGGTTGACCTGTTTGACGAGGTGGATGAGGAGAGTATCGCTGAAGTGCTGTCCATCTGGACTGGAGTTCCCGTTTACAAACTCACCGAAGAAGAGACCACCAGGCTGTTGCGCATGGAAGAAGAGTTGCACAAGCGTGTCATCGGGCAAGACGAAGCCATCCACGCTACCAGCCAAGCCATTCGCCGCACCCGAGCTGGCCTGAAGGATCCAAAACGGCCCAGCGGTTCATTCATCTTTTTGGGCCCGTCTGGTGTCGGCAAAACCGAGTTGGCCAAAACCTTGGCAGAGTTTCTGTTCGGAGATGAGCAGGCGCTCATTTCTCTGGATATGTCTGAATATCAGGAAAAGCACACGGTCAGTCGCCTGGTGGGGTCGCCTCCAGGTTATGTGGGTTACGAAGAAGGCGGGCAGTTGACCACCGCAGTTCGCAACCGGCCGTTTTCGGTGGTGCTTTTTGACGAGATTGAAAAAGCCCACCCCGATGTTTTTAATACCTTGCTGCAGGTGCTGGAGGAAGGTCGGCTCACCGACAGCCACGGCCGCTCGGTTGACTTCCGCAACACCGTGCTCATCATGACTTCCAATGAAGGCACCCAGGATTTGCGCAAGGCCTCTTTGGGATTTGCCCGCGAAGATGGTGTGGTTACCTATGAGCGCATGAAAGAAAAGGTGAACGAGGCACTCAAGGTTCGTTTCCGTCCGGAGTTCCTCAACCGCATTGATGAGATTGTGGTCTTCCACGAGCTTTCGCAAGAGGACGTGCTGCAAATTGTGGATCTCATGACTCAGCGCATCGTTGAACAGCTGCACCAACAAGGCATTGGTTTTGAGCTGTCTCACGAAGCCAAGGTGTTTTTGTCGCAAAGAGGTTACGACCGCACGCTGGGAGCCCGCCCGTTGCGTCGTGCCATCCAGCGATATATGGAAGACCCGCTTTCGGAGAGGCTTTTGAACAAAGATTTCAGAGCGGGTGAGATTGTGCTGGTGGACGTTGAGGAAGACCCCGACACCCCAGGCGATGAACGTATCGTCTTTAGAAGCATGGAAGGCTATGTGCCCCCAACTGTCTTAGAGGAGATGGTGGCCGTTACCTAAGGTCGAGTGCCTGGAATTCAAAATTTGATTTGGACAAGCCCCAGGCAACAGAGCCTACGCCCTGAGCAACTGCCGGGTTCAGCAATTTTGCGAAGGCCTGTTGTGCGATGGCTTGGGCTGGCTTTGCTGTTTGGCTTGGGTTTGGCGCTGGTGGTCTATTTGGCCGAGGTTTATTTGGCTGGGACTGAAGCAGCAGCTCAGATACCAACGCCAGTTCAAGAGACCAGCAGCGAATCTGACACAGCCAGCAATGTCTGGGAGTGGGTTAAACTGGCAGCTTTTTCGTTGTTCGGTTTTTCGGTGTTGCTCTATGTTGTGGCCTATGTAGTGGAACGCCAACAGAAAAAACAAACAGTCGCAGCTCCCCGTCTGGCCAAAAAAGAACGTCTGGCCAAAAAAGAAGTTGTCTCACAACCGCTAGCTATAGCTGGGCCGCTAGCCGCCGCCAAGGCGAGAGGCGCCAAAGGAGCTATTGGCCAGCGGGCTGCCGGCCATCCGAGCCCCAGCTTGCCAAATACCGGCCGGCCCAGCACCAGTTTGCGCAATACCGGCCGGCACAATACCAACTGGCAGATTAGCTCCGATGAAACCAGCCCCAATCCGTCTGCAACTCAACTGCCGCTGGCCTTGAACACACCTAGCTGGCATACCACTCAAGGGCATCGCCTGCGTTTGGCGGCTATTGATGCTTCAGTGATTTTTCGGAACCCAGCCGACAGCCTGAACCAGTTTGTCGCCAGTAAATTAGCGAATGCAACGGCACCCAATGCTGATTTCCAATTGGAGGATTTGAGCCGTGAATTGTTGCTGGGCAAGCTATCTCCGACTGAGTTTTGGGAGAAATGCGGCACAGGCGACTTGACATCCGAATACCTGGCTCAATTCCAGCCACACCAAAACATCAACCAGGTGCTAGCCGAGCTAACCCGGCGCGGTTTGGTCGTAGTTTGTGTCCAAGACGGAGCGCAACCTTGGCTGGAGCAGCTTTGGGTTCAGTCGGGCTTGCCTCGCGAAGCAGTTTTGATTGCCAGCAGCCAGGTCGGTGCCGCAAAAGATGAGGTTGCCTTTGCTGAAGCCATGCGTAGGTTGACAAATGTGCCGTATCGCAACTGGCTGTTGGCTAGCAGGGATAGAGCAACTTTGGATGTTGCCCGAAATCTAGGGTGTGAAGTTGCGCAGCTGACTTCTCATCAAGAGCAGCCAGTTGTTGCCCCTAAATCCTTGGCTGAACTGATGGGCTTGTTGGAATTGCTGAACGAGCCCGCCGAAGCAGTGCCAGATCGGAGTCCGGCTGAGAAAATGTCAAATTCGCACAATGAGTTGATATTATTTGAAGGGGCTGAAGATATGGCCCACAAAAGCAACCAGAAAATTCACACCATTCAGGAGGCATCCATGTTTAAGTCTTTCAATCTTCCATCGGGGACAGCGGCAGTGTCCAACACAGTGGATAATCCCAACCGCGCTTTAGTCATAATCCCGGATGTGCTGGGTCTGCGCCCGCTATACGAAGAACACACCAAACGACTTTCCGAGGAAAACCAGTGGAACGTATGCTGTTATGAGCTTTACGCTGAGATGTCCCACCTGGAAACTGTGGAGGAGCGTTTTGCTCATGCTCACGCACTTGAAGATGACAGGGTGTTGGGCGACGCCATTGCGGCGGCTGACTTGTTGACCAAAGACCTTGGACTGGACATTCCTGTGGGTCTTACCGGGTTTTGCATGGGTGGGATGTACACCAGCAAGTCGCTTTCCACCGGGCGTTTTGCCAGGGGAGTTTCGTTTTACGGCATGATTGACATACCAGACGACTGGAAAAGCCCCACCCAGGGTGAACCGCTGGACCACATTGCCAAGGGCGACCCTTCTACCCTGTTGGCCATTATCGCTGAAGACGATCACTGGACACCGCCAGAAAAGGTGGAGAAGCTACGCGCCGCTGGAGTCCCAATTGCCACCTACCCAGGTTGCGAACACGGCTTCGTGCACGACCCCAACCGAGAAGCTCACCGAGCCGAAGCAGCAGCTGAAGCCTGGCGTGCGGCTATAGATTTTCTGTCGGGCAAGTAGCCACAACCAGCCAGCGGTTAAACTCAGTTCTATCCGTACACCACAAGTTTTTGGAATAGTTGTAGGCGCTGGGGCCGGTCTGCGCTTTGGGAGACTCAAACAACTAGATCAACTTCTTGGCAAGCCTGTGCTCTGGCATGCGCTGGAGCCAGCGCTCTCGGTTTGTGATGTAGTGGTGGCTGTGGTGCCAGAAAAGCTGGTTGGCTCTTTGGCTTGCGAACTGGCCGACAAGGGCGTGCTTGTTGTAGGCGGTGGGGCCACCCGCTCTGAATCTGTGCGCTGTGGCTTGAGAGCCTTGGCCGACTTGTTGGGAGAAAGCGCTTCCCTCCGCACTTCGGACACTCCATTTGATTCACGTGACGTCATCGTGGTGCATGACGCGGCTCGTCCTCTAGCCACAGATGAGATTTTCCGAAATGTGATTCTGGCCGTCCAAGATGGCGCTGATGCCGCAGTGCCTGCCATAGAAGTAAGCGACACCATACGTCACCAATCTCAAGGCCTGATTGATCGTTCCAGCCTCAGGGCAGTGCAGACACCGCAGGCCTTCAAAGCTGAGAAATTGTGGCAGGCGCACTTGGACTCCCCAGATGCTACCGATGACGCCACGCTGGTGGAAGCCATAGGCGGCGAAGTTGAACTAGTCCAAGGAGATCCTGTCAATCTCAAGTTGACACATCAGATGGACCTGGCAGTGGCTGAAACCTTGCTGACGGAAAGAGCCAGGAGCCTAAAATGACGTTGAGGGTCGGGTTGGGTTTTGATGTTCATCGTTTCAGCGATGACCCGCAACGCCCCTTGATTCTGGCAGGCATTGTCTTTCCTGGAGAGCCGGGGTTGATCGGTCATAGCGATGCCGATTTAGTATCGCATGCCTGCACGGATGCCATTTTGGGCGCCAGCGGTCTGGGCGACATCGGCACATTCTTCCCAGACGACGACGAATCCTTGGCAGGAGCCAATAGTTTGGACTTGCTGGCTGAAGCTGTGGGTCGGGTTTCTGAGGCAGGTTTTCAAGTGATCAATGTGGACTGTGTGATAGTTGCCGAAAAACCCAAGATCAACCCACGCCGGCTGGAGATGCAAGCTCGGTTGTCTCAAGTTGTGGGAGCGTCCGTGACGGTGAAGGCCAGCCGGGCTGAAGGCTTGGGTGCGATCGGACGGGTTGAGGGCATGGCTTGTTGGGCTACGGCCTTGGTTGCTTCTAGTTCGTAAAGACCAGAGCAGACCAGAGCAAATCAATGCCTAAAAAACGATCGCGGGAGGCAGGGACGACTCCAGCAGGCAGGTCAAGCACGGCAGGCAGGTCAAGCACGGCAGGCAAGCACCAAGGGAACCGCCACCAGACAGGCAGCCGCCAGGGCAATCGCCACCAGACCGCCCAACGCCGGGGCAATGCCCAATCCACCGGCCAACGCCAGCGAAAAGCCACCCAGCGAAAAGCCCAAAAGCGCCAACCCCCCAGTCTGGGTGGCACTCAAGTCGAGGGTCGCCAAGCCGTCAGAGAGTTGCTGCTAGCTGAGAGTCGCACCGTGCGGGAGGTTTTTCTGGTTGCCGGTCAAGACCCGGCAGATATTTTGAATGACATCATTGATCTAGCCGACGAAGCCAAAATCCCTATCAGGGAAATCTCGCGCAGCCGTTTTGAAACACTGACCCACACAGACGCTGCCCAGGGGGTGATAGCCAAAGCAGCCCCTATACGTCCCCAGCCGCTTGAAGATCTAGTTACTCACGTCCAGACCACTAGAAGCGTCAAGCCTTTCATAGTGCTAGTCGATGGGGTAACCGACCCACACAATCTGGGAGCCTTGATGCGCTCGGCTGAGGCTGGCGGGGTTACAGGTTTTGTCTTTTCCCGTCACCGCAGTTCCAGAATAACTCCAACAGTTGCCAAGGCTGCTGCCGGGGCTGTGGAGCACCTCCCCATGGCTCAGGTCAACAGCATCGCCGGGGCTGTGCGCGATTTGAAAAAACTAGGCGTTTGGGTGATGGGACTGGACGAAAGCGCTGAAACCTCAGTCTGGGATATGAACCTGGCCAGCGAACCCGTCGCCCTCGTTTTAGGGTCGGAGGGCAAAGGCCTGTCGCGTCTGGTGCGGGAGAGTTGCGACCTGTTGGTGTCAATCCCTTTGAGCGGGATGATAGCTTCGTTGAATGTTTCAGCAGCTGGGGCTGTAGCTGTGTTTGTAGTCCAACGTCAGCGGCTGGCCGAGCTGCCTTAAAGCACCCACCAAATCAAAGCTATGATACCGGCTGTTATGAGCAGCGTCCAGTATAAGATGCCCAGAAATCGTCCCATCGCGGCCGTTGTTCGGTTGACAGGTCGCCCTAGATAATCTACGGGCATATGCCCTTCACGGCTGACCTCATCATAAGCTTTCAGAGTTCTTGAGCCAAATCGGATGGCGAAGATGCTCAAGACCAAGCCAGCGACGGAAAATACTATGCTGATAATGCCAAACAGCAGCGATTCCAAACCGCGGTTGTAGCTGATTTCCTTGACCGTCACGTTGATTACATCGTCAGGCTTGTGAGGTGTTTCGCTAGCTTTCATGATCGTTATCGCAAAGGGGTCGCAGCTGTTTATTTTTTGGCACACAGGCTTTCTGTGTCTGAGACCGAGTGCCTGAGCCCGAGGTGGGATTCGAACCCACTACCTTCGGTTTACAAGACCGACGCTCTAGCCGAATGAGCTACTCGGGCGAGAAAGGGGTATAACTAAATTCTAGAGGGAGCATAGTTAATTCGGTAACCGCACAGGTGATTTTACTCAAGAAGTCAAATTCTTTGATTCTCGTTCTGTGAAATTATTTAGGCACATTCCCGGTTTTGGCTGCCCTCCCTATGGAACTGTCCTCCCGGTTTTGGCTGCCCTCCCTATGGAACTGCCCTCCCTGTGGAATTCTTAGGGAAATCCCCATTTCGGCTTTCTGGTCTTTGGCAACCTTAGGCTCCTTGGCTTTGGAATTTTTGCTTTTGGAATTTGCTGGAATGCCAAGATTTGTTTTTTCATAATGTCGTAATATGAGAAGCAGCCCTGCTATAGTAAAGTTTCAGATTATGACAGCAGGAAGATTCTGATGTTTCGCTTGTTCCGTGGCATTTTGCTGGTGGTCATCGGGATTGTCATCGGCGTGGTCATCTTGGCCAGTTCTTTGGACGAAGCCGATGATGCCGCTGCCCCAACGCCAACCCAAGCAACCACCGAAACTACCCAGCCCACAACTTCAGACACTACCACCACAACTGCCAGCACCGCAACGCCGACTACCACAACGCAAGCCACAACTCCAGAAACCGTGCCCCAGCCACAGGCCAACGATCCTTCGGTGGTCAGAGTGCAGGTAGCCAATGCCACCGATGTGGCGGGTGCCGCTGGCAGGTTGACTACCGAGCTTACAGTCGCGGGTTATATCGGCTTGCCGGCCATAAACGCCCCCGATGAGTTGAAGCCCTTGAGCCAGTCAATCATCTATTACGAGCCGGATTACCTGGGGGATGCCAATCAAATCGCCAATCTGGTGGGGGCCAGTCAGAGTTCAATTTTGCCTTTGCCAGTCCCCTCGCCCATTACGTCAGATGATGCGCATGTGATCATTGTGATTGGCGACGACAACTTGGCGCAGTCAGGCTAGCGGTTTTTAGCCCTGGCTGCCAGCTTTCAGCAATCGCAGCGTAAAGTTAAATCCATGAGTTTGACTATTAGGATTCCAACCACCCTGCGTGCGCTGACCACAGGCAACAGCACTGTTGAAGTGGAAGGCACAACTGTAGCTGAGGCCTTAGCCAACTTGGAGGCTGCCCATCCTGGCTTTCGGGAGCAGCTATTAGAAGCAGACGGCAGCCTCAGGCGCTTTGTGAATATCTTTGTCTCAGACGACGACATCAGATTTATGCAGGGTTTGGAAACTCCAGTTGAACCTGGCAGTGTTGTGTCAATTGTGCCCGCAGTGGCTGGTGGCGCTATCGGCGGTGACAGCTAGCTGGTAGTTTAGCTTTTGTTCAATTCCTCAATATCAGTTCCTTAATTCAATTCCTCAGGTTGTCATTTTGGCAGGTTCCTGCCTAGAATGTAGCAGTCTCATATAGAGAGTGCTAACTAACGCAAACCAGCCAAAACAACGGAGGAAGCAAATATGGCTAAAACAATTAGTTTTGACGAAACCGCCAGGCGGGCTTTGGAATCGGGCATGAATCAGCTTGCTGACGCAGTGCGGGTAACGCTCGGTCCCAAGGGTCGCAATGTGGTGCTTGAGAAAAAGTGGGGTGCCCCGACTATCACCAATGACGGCGTTTCCATAGCCAAGGAAATTGAGTTGGAAGACCCAAGCGAGAAAATCGGCGCCGAACTGGTCAAGGAAGTCGCCAAGAAAACCGACGATGTAGCCGGCGATGGCACCACTACGGCCACAGTGCTGGCTTGGTCAATGGTGCGAGAGGGCTTGCGCAACGTAGCCGCAGGTGCCAACCCGATGGAACTCAAGCAGGGTATTGAAGCTGGCGTGGAAGCAGCCGTGGAAGCCATCCATCAGCAATCCAACGATGTCGATTCGCAAGAGCAGGTGGCTCAAGTGGCGGCCATTTCCGCTGCCGATGACGAAATCGGAAGTCAAATCTCCGAAGCTATCGACAAGGTAGGCAAGGACGGCGTCATCACCGTGGAAGAGTCCCAGACCTTTGGCATGTCGATGGACTTGGTGGAGGGCATGCGTTTTGATAAGGGCTACATCTCTCCCTACTTCATTACCGATGCCGAGCGCATGGAAGCTGTGCTGGAAGACCCTTATATTTTGCTGGTGTCGTCCAAGATTTCAGCCGTGCGAGACGTAGTGCCGGTGCTTGAGAAGGTTATGCAAGCTGGCCGTCCGCTGCTGATCATCGCCGAAGACGTTGAAGCTGAGGCGCTGGCCACGCTGGTGGTCAACAAGATTCGAGGCACTTTCGTTTCAACTTCGGTCAAAGCCCCTGGTTTTGGCGATCGCCGCAAGGCCATGCTGGAAGATATGGCTATTTTGACTGGCGGCCAGGTCGTCAGCGAAGAAGTCGGCTTGAAGCTGGAGAACACCACGCTTGATCTGTTGGGCAACGCTCGCAAAGTGGTCGTGTCCAAGGATGAGACCACCATCATTGAAGGAGCTGGCAACAAGGCCGATGTAGATGGTCGCATCAGCCAGATCAAAGCCGAGATCGACAACACCGATTCCGATTACGACCGAGAGAAACTGCAGGAGCGCCTAGCCAAGCTCTCAGGTGGCGTGGCCATCTTGAAGGTTGGCGCCGCTACCGAAGTGGAGCTCAAGGAGAAGAAGCATCGTATTGAAGATGCGGTCAGCACTACCAAAGCGGCCATTGAAGAAGGAGTGGTGGCTGGTGGCGGTGTTACGCTGCTGCGAGCCCAAGAGGCGGTCAATCAGATGGCTGACTCTCTGACCAATCCCGACTTGGCCACAGGTGCTCGCATCGTTTCCAAGGCTCTGGAGATGCCGCTCAAGCAAATTGCTGAAAATGCCGGCTTTGAAGGTGGTGTGGTTGTGGAGCGCGTGCGCGAGCTGTCGGGCAGCACAGGTTTCAACGCTGCGGTGGGCGAGTATGAAGACTTGGTGCAGGTGGGCGTCATTGACGCTGCCAAAGTAACTCGCTCTGCCCTGCAGAACGCCGGCTCCATAGCGGGCTTGTTCTTGACCACTGAAGCCGTGGTGGCCGACATGCCAGAAGAAGTTCCAGCCATGCCTGGCGGCGGCATGCCCGACATGGACTTCTAGCAGCGACCAGCTAGTTTTCAGCGACCAGCTAGCTTTGTTTTTTCTCAGCTAGTTTTGCTTTTTCTCAGTTAGCTTTGCTTCTCCAATTCCGCCGCAATGTGGAATTGGAGAGGCTGGCCCACCGCCGCCATTTCCAAGGTGTAACTCAGCTTGGCGGGTTTTGAGTTGGGCTGGTTGGCCAGCGTGAAGACTCTATTGATTTGAGTTACTTCTTTGGCTGTGCTGGTCAGCCCGATGGCAACCGAGCGAAGCTCGATCCGCAGATTTTCTGTGGCAGAGTTATCCGCATCGGCAGGCTCTTCCGCATCACCGATTTCTTGAAAGCTCCCTTCGGTTACTTCTGTTACGCCCGTGGGGTGCGCCAGGATCACTTCCAAGGTGCTGTTTTCAGCCGGCCGCCAATAACCGAATTCCGCATGCATAGGCTGGTTGGTGTAAGGATTGACGGTCTTTTGGGAATACACCAAGAACGGCTTGCCGACATGCACAAAGCTGACCTCTTCCAGATAGGTGAAGGGTTCCACAGTTGGGTAAGCCCCGTGCCCATTGCCTTTCCAGACGCCCAAAAGCGCTGCTAAGGGCTCACAGGCTGGGTGAAGTGGTGGCTGTGACATTGAAGTGTTAGTTTAGCTTTTATATACGCTTTGAATATGGCGCAGGCACGCAGCAAGAAGTTGCTAGTAGAGCATTTTTGCGTTGGCACCGGCTCTGACAGCCATAACAACAGCCGCAAGCTTGACTTTGTAGCCACCGAGGAGCCTCTGGAGATTCGCCTGAACGATACCACGATTTCCACCACTATGCGCACTCCGGGGCATGATTTTGAGTTGGCTGCCGGCTTTTGTCTGACTGAAGGGCTGCTGGACGGCGGGGTGGTATCTTCCATCCGCTATTGTGCTACCAGCCCAGCTAGTGAAACTGAGTTCAATGTTGTCACGGTTGAGACTGTCGGCGACATTCCCACACCAAAACCGCGACTTGGCACAGTAACTTCAGCCTGTGGAGTCTGCGGCGCAGAGAGCATAGCCAAACTCTGTGAAAATTTATTGCCTCTAGCTGGCACCCAGAGGATTCCGCTGGAAGTTCTGGCGCAAATTCCCGAAAAGGTGCGCCCCCATCAAACGCTTTTTTCCAAGACAGGGGGTGTCCACGCAGCTGCGGCCTGCAGCATTGAGGGGGAACCTTTGGTGGTGCGAGAAGACATCGGGCGCCACAACGCCGTTGACAAGGTTATCGGCCGGCTGCTGCTGGATGACGAGCTTCCCGCCAGGAATTCTGCTATCAAGCCGCAGCAGCCCACCAGGCCGCGAGCAGCAGAGCAGCAGCTTTGTCTTTTTGTGAGCGGGCGCGCCTCCTTTGAAATGCTTCAAAAGGCTTGGGCTGGGGGTTTTAGCGCGGTTGTGTCTGTTAGCTCTCCGTCTTCGCTGGCGGTGGAGTTGGCTCAAAAGGCAAATATACAACTGGCAGGGTTTGTGAGAGGCGGAAGTCTGAATCTCTACAACCTGTAATTCCAAAAGAAACAAACACCATGTCCAACGACAATTCCATAGCTGGCAAGATAACAGCGGTAACCGGAGGAGGGTCCGGCATCGGGGAAGGTCTGGCGCGCCGCTTTGCTGCGGAAGGTGCTAGGCACGTCGCGGTGCTGGATATCAACTATGAAGCAGCTCAAAGGGTGGCTGCCGATATTGACGGCCAAGCAGTAGAGGTTGATGTAGGCTCTCGCACCCAGGCACACGAGGCTATGGAGCAAGTTGTGGCCGCGGCTGGAGAGATAGATGTGTTTTGTTCCAACGCCGGCATAATCGCCACTGGCGGCATCGAGACTCCGCAGGAGGCTTGGCTCAGCAATTGGCACATCAACACCATGGCTCATGTCTATTTTGCGGAAGTGCTGATGCCCCAGATGGCCGCTCGCGGCAGCGGAGCTTTCATTATCACGGCTTCGGCCGCTGGATTGCTGACCGAGATGAGTTCACTGTCTTATTCGGTGGTCAAGCACGGGGCTGTGGCTGTGGGGGAGTGGTTGTCTATTGCCTACGGGGGAGAAGGGGTGCAGGTGTCGGTCTTGTGCCCGCAGGGGGTTCGCACAAACATGTTCACCCAAGACGCAGCTGTGGCAGCCGGTCTGGATGGAGTTCTGCTGCCCGCCGATGTAGCAGATGTGGTGATGGAAGCCTTGGCAGACGGCCGGTTTTTGATTTTACCCCATCCCGAGGTGCACAAATACCTTCAATACAAGGCGTCAGACCCGAACAGATGGCAATCTGGAATGAGGCGATTGAAGGCCAAGCTGGGTGGCAGCCAAAAGGCAGGCTGAGCCCAGTCACGGCCGCCATTCAGCCCAAATGGCCTAACCTTGATTTGCTTTTAGCCCACATTGGCTGGCTGAGTCTTGCCTTGTCCTTCAGTCTGCATGGCTAACTGAGCCCAGGCGGGGAATCGAACCCCGGACCTATTCATTACGAGTGAATCGCTCTGCCGACTGAGCTACCTGGGCTAGGGCAATTACGGCAATTAAATAGTCTACAAGCAGCAGCGGCCAATTTGAGTGGATTGGCTAGATTTTGAAAGTTTTGCAATAGTGGCAATTTATCATTTGTGTCCTAGGCGAAGCCACACGATCAGGGCTTCCAGCGAGACGAAAGGCCACAACATGCCGACATCCGAAATTGCCGACATCATCAACATCTTAATGAGCCTGACCATTGCCCTGACAGCGGTGGCCACTGCCTGGACTATCAGCCTGCGCAGTGAATACATTGAGAAGCTACGCGATGCCAAGCTGAAGATCACGGAGCGGGCTAAGTTTCTACACGGAAGGGGGAATAATGAAGTTCTGAAGATCGGTGCTGACGTTTATTTTGAAGAACCTAGGAAAAACATAATCCAGCGGAAGTCCAAGCAGGACATAACTGCCGTGATCTGGGATGATGAGAAAGTCAGCGATGTCCTCTTTGTATTCTCACATTTAGATGACACCAACGAAGCCATTCAGCAAACCCTGTCGGCCATTCATGACGACTTGCAATTGGGAGAGGTGGTAGAGGAAAAGATTGCTATAATGGTTGTGCAGGATGACGTCCCCCGCAGTGAAAGACATTCTAAATTTGTCTATAGTATGGACGATGTAAGCGTATTGCTTGCCATTGTTGACAAGAGGCGACACAAAAAGCCTTTCTGGAAGACCAAGTTCATTTCAAAATTAACTAAAAGGAAAGGATTCCAATGAAATTTAGCTTTCGCAGGAAAAAAACCAAGCCCAAGCTTGAGGCGGCTCTAGAGTGGCGGCTGTAGGGTTATCTCGTCTCCAACCCTGATTTCGCCGTCAGTCAGCACCTGGGCATAAGCCCCTCCACCCCAGTCGGAGTTTAGTACTTCTTAGCGACCTAGTCCTATCATGGCTTTGCGCTTTTTTCTCAATAGGCTGGCGCCCAGCAGCTTTTAAATAGCGTGCTCGGCATCTGATTCCAGGAAGAGGCACTGCTTAGGTTCAACAACCACCAAGTCATACAACTGTTCCGTCTGTGTCAGTCGCGGGGTGTAGCCGGTATCGGGTGCGTTGAAGTTGTCTTAAAAAATAGCAGCCGCAAACCCAGATCAAAGATAAGAGTGAAGACGTCCTCGGTTATGACCTCTCCAAGATGCTGGACAAAATCCGCCCCGCCTGCACCATGGAAGAAGAAATCTGGCTGTGCCAAGGCACAGTCTCTTGGGCGATCTACGCTTTTTTAGAATCTGACTCCTATCAAGATACCATCCGAGACGGGGCAAGACTGGGAGGCGATATAGACATCCTAGCCGCCGTAACTGGCAGCATTGCTATAGCTTTCTAGCAGACTATGTCAAGGGACATCCACGATAACATCAGAGTTAGAATTGATGAGCCCGTTTTAGTGGTCTGCTAATTCTCTAAAGAATATTGCAATCAGACTCTAAATAAAATAGATCTCAAAAGCACGGGCAACACAGGAAGATAGGCCGTGTCTGGCTCATAAAGTTACCAGAGATAAACACGCAGTCTTCCTACTGTCTTTCATTGCATAGAGCTTTGTATTTTTCTTGAATTTCTTCAGATTGACTGAAAGCAGCGTGCAATTCGAAGCATTCTTCATTTTAGGGGGGGGGTTGTCGTGTTGCCAGATTTTTTGGTTGTAAGGTTGCCATAGTGCACAGGCAGTTTGTTGGATGTCTTGTGCGCGTTCTTGGAGAAGATAATGCTGACTGTCTGTATTGAAGGTTAGACTGCATATCTCTCCGGCTTTAGAGAAGCAGTTAGGGTTCAAATTATCATCTCTAGTGCCAATGTAGAACCCTTGGTAGAGTTGGCACACTTTCAATAATTCCTGCCACATGTTTTCAATCTCAATCTCCTGTATTTGCCGTTGCACCTGTTCTGTCATAACACCGTTTGAGAAAGGTATGCCATCATCACTGATTTGTTCTCTTGGGCTGTTGCCGCCTAGAACTACTGCAAAAACAAATAAGATAAGACTAAACTTTATTAAATTCATGATTCCAAAAACCTAATCAACTACACCATCATGAGGCACTCTAAGAATTTTTTTGTATATTAGCTCGGCATATAAAATGAGCGCCTCCAGTAAATTGGTCAGCTTGGCTTCAGTTTCTTTGGGCATTTTTTTAGCGTTATTATTCAGAAAATCTGACAGTGCTTACGCATCGCTTTCAACCAATTCTCGAAAATCATTAAACACTAGGCTATAACCAAAAGTATTGATATTGAAAATACCACGAAATCTTGTCTGCAATATATATCCCAAATCAGTTTTTTCGGCTAGACTAGCGGCTTTGCAAAGAAAATTCATAACTACACGTTGAGATTGGGTTATCTCTCGTTCTTTGCCAGCTTCTAGTGCAATTCTTGACCAACACAAATCTCTTATAGATTCCGAACAAGGCCATAATTCAGTTAAAACAGACCTAGGAATTCTATCTTCCCAAGAAGCTTCTCTATTGCATAAAAGGATGATTGCATTAATGTATTCTTTTTCCTGTCGGCTCAACCCCTCAGAAGCAGCATTGATGTCAATGGGATCGTAATACACAGCGTCATTGTGTCCACTTTCTTTATTCCCATTGCTTTCATTGATAGTATCTAACCCCAACCCACCATAGAGAATATTACTGCCTGAATTTCCTGAAATCACATCATCCTCCAAACCGCTATGGATTATATCATTACCACGACCACCATAAATAGTGTCATCACCTGCTAGTCCACAGATAATATCATCTCCTTTAGTACCGTAAAGATTATCGTTTCCGTTAGTGCCTGTTATGGTGCAGTCGGCTAGCCCGGCATGTATGTGGACTGTGGCAGTGTCGCAGCGAGAGCTGATATCGCAGATCTCATATACTAGACTGTCCCTGCTAACTGTGGTGGATTCATACCACAAAATCCCGGTGGTGTCGCAACGAAAATGAGCTCCACAAACCTCATAGCTCAATAGTTTGTCGTCTATACCAACAATATAGCCTGCTTCCCATCTATAGTCCGCTTTGCTGTCAGTGTGGGCTTGTCTGACGCCTGCCTTGCCTAGTTTAGGGGGAACGACAATTCTCAGGGTGCTTGTGTTAATATTTCTCTCCAGATCAAAAGTCGTTGAATACAACATCAAAAAACTCTCTGCCAGACAACGAAACTGAAACAACATCATCTGCAGCTACAGGTGCGGTATTGGATAAACCTACACTCACAACTGTTTCGGCCACGCTTGACAGTCCAGAGCTGTCAACCGCGAAAACACTCACCCTATGGCAGCCAACAGTCCCCCATAGGCGATGCCTCACATTTCCGATAAGACTGCTGTGCCATACTAATGCATCGTTGTCCAGCCAACCATCTTCAGCGTCCCAGGCACGAGCTCGCAGCTCATACCTCAAAACATCTTTTGGGAGCGTTGAACCCTCAACCACCGGAGGACTGGACTCTACGAAAACAGGGTTGTTCTCAATCCACACCACCGGCCTGCTGTTACCTGAAGAATCCTCTCTTTCTGCAGGAACCGGCAACTCACCTAACACAGAGCCAGCACCGGCAGCCATAGCATTAGCAGCATCTACAGCCTCTGTCTGTTCTAAGCAATCATCCGAGTCTCCCCCCACAAAAGCACTGACCACAACAACAACTGAAACAATAAAAGACATCGTTGCAAACACTGCCAGAAGAACGCGAAAAGCTCTTTGCAACATGGAAACACCCCTAGTTTCCACCAGTCACGATATCTTCTTCAGCTACACCAAGCGCCGAATCATTACCAGGCCTGCCGGCGTCTATGGTGTCAGAATCTGAGTTGCCTCTGATGGTGTCGTCACTGAGTTTGCTATAGGATCTATTGCTTTCCATATCACTGGTGATGGTTATGGGTTTTGCCTTGCTTCGCATATGTCTTCAAAATTAAGTCCTACTTTATCATAATATGTTCTCCAGGCTTGATGAAAGCGATGTTCCTTTGAGCATGCTTCAGCATAGTCTTGGAT
>JAPYNY010000030.1 GCA_028283145.1 Candidatus Hopanoidivorans cymbastelae | reverse complement strand
CATAGCCTATGAACCCAAATGTGCTGAAGTACGCAGTTTCTCACAATGCGATTTAGAGTCGACAGATTTCCGCGACGCGCTCAAACGCGACGCCCAAGCACTATACACCCCCCTAGCAGAAAACACCCGCCAAATAACCGAGGAGACACTCAACAAACTCCGCCAACTAGCCGAAGCCATCCACGAATTCGCCATCACCATCTACCGAGCTCAACCGCCACACTTTGGATGAAGACAAAACACAAGACATTCAACCTCAAAATATGCTCAACCCCTAAACCCGCCACAACAATAAACATCCTAGACACTTGATCATGCCAGCTCTACGCTCAAGACAGGAGACGCTGAACTAGCCGCAGCGAAGTTCCAAGCTAAGTGCAATTGACAGCAGCATCCTCTAAAATAAAGGTGAGTGATAGAGACAAGTCAGTGTGAGGCAAAGTCTCAAATTCGAAGCCGTATGCGCCAGTTGCGTGGCAATATCTCTGCTGAAGAGTTGCAGCGAGCATCTTCAGCCACCTCAGAGCATTTGATTCAATACGTCCGCTCCCAAGGCCGCCAAAGCATTTCAGCCATAGCTGTGTATGCGGCTGTAGGCGGGGAGATCAGTCTGGAAGTTTTCTCCAGGTGGGCGCAGTCGGAAGGCAAAGTTATAGCTTTTCCCGTTCTGGAGCCGCGGCTAGACAGCCAACTAGCCAATCAAGGCCGCCGCAACCACGGCATGTTCCTGCAAACATGGGAGGCGAATGCCAACTTTCAGCAGGGGCCATTCAAAATACCTGAACCAGTCGGAGGCGACAGAATCGCCTTTGAAGAGTGCGACTTAGTACTGACCCCAGGGGTGGCTTTCAGCAGAGCGGGAGAGCGCCTTGGAAGAGGCAAAGGCTATTACGACAAAGCTCTAAGTTTTTTGACGAATACACCCAGACCTGCTAAAACTAAAGCCATAGGCATTTGCCACGACTTCCAGATCATCCCTAATGTCCCCACCACCGCTTCTGACATCTTGATGGATGGCTTAGCTTCGCCAACCGGTTTGGTCTGGCACCATGACTGCCACAGCAGGCAGCCCAAGCAGCACGAACTAGCAAAATAGGGAGCCAAACAGTTCATGAGAATCATAATTGTCGGAGCCGGAGAAGTTGGCACGCACATTGCTAGCCTGCTCTGTGACGACCATGACGTAGTCATTGTTGAAAAAGACAAGGCCCGCTGCCGGCGGCTCAGCGACCAACACAACGTCTTGGTGGTGGAAGGCAACGGCGCTCACCCGGAAACCCTATACAAGGCAGGATTATCCAAGGCTTCTTTGCTGGTGGCAGTCACGCAGTCTGACGCCGTCAATCTGACGGCCTGTTTGATTGCCAAGCTGGCGGGTATTGAAAAGCAGAAAAGGGTCATTCGTCTGGAAGCATCGCAGCTTGACCCCCAGCGCAGCGCCAGAGCCAGGCAGCTAGTTCAAGAGGTAGGGGCCGACTTAGTGGTTGACCCAGACCACGCGGTAGCGCAAGCCATCGAAGAGTTGCTTGCCTTTGGCTATCCTGGTGTGGCTGAACATGCCAGCATGGGAGACGGGACAGTGCTCATGCTGGGCGCTCAGGTGCGTCCAGATTCGTCTTTCGTTGGCTCCAAACTGTCGCAGATAGGCAAGAAATACGAACCCAGTTGGCCTTACATTATCGGAGGCATCTCCCGTGGAGACGAAACGATCATCCCGCGCAATGATACGGTCATCGAGGCAGGCGACATCGTCAGGGTTATCTGCTTGGCCGACAGAGCGCCTGAGTTTATGAGCGACCTAGGTCTGGAAGATGTTCGCTACCGGCGGATTCTGGTGGTCGGAGGCGGTCGTACAGGCGAATCTTTGGCCCGCCGATTGGTGAAAAAAAACATTCGAGTGCGGCTGGTGGAAAAAGACGAGGACAGAATTAACGAGTTGCTTCAGATTCTGCCCAAAGATGTGCAAATCTACCACGGCGATGCCACCGATGCTGATTTCTTGGAGTCCATCTCCGTTGACCGCTATGATGCTGTGCTGGCCCTGACTGGAGATGATGAGACCAACATTTTGTCGTGTTTGTATGCCAAGACAAAAGGGGTCAGGGAGGCCATCACCTTGTTGCATCGCTTGGCGCTGAAACCTCTGACCGAGCAGCTAGACATAGACGTGGCCTTTTCTCCGCGCACTAGCTGTGCCAATGAAGTTTTGCGTTTTGTGCTGTCTCCCGACTCTCAGGAAAATGGCGCAGGCAGCCCGCCTTTGGCTTTTGGCCCTTCGGCCAGCGGGGTGCAACAGATTGCAACATTTCTGACTATGAACATAGAGGTGCTGGAATTCACTGTTGATCCCAACAGCAAGGTGGTTGACAAGTCCATAGCCGAGGTGGGTTTCAACAAAAAATACCTCATCGGCGCGGTCATTCGTCAAACAAATGGCAAGCCAACGGCTTTCATAGCTCGCGGCGAGACGGTATTCAGAGTGGACGACCACCTGATCGTCTTTGCCAAACACGATGACATTGACGAGGTCGGCAAGTATTTTTGCGCCTAGCCAAGACCTAGCCAAGCCAGCAGACTGTTTGCTTCGAACACATAAATGGGTACCCGATTTAGGGGGCTGACAACCCGGCGCAAGGGGAGGAGTTCGCCAGGTGAGGGCGAAGGTGGGGGTTTCCCAGTCGGTGGTGGAGGCTTGCCAAGGGAGGTCGCGGGCTTGTCAAGTGGGGGCGGAGGACTGCAGGGCGGGGGCAAAAGCCTGCTGGGCAAAAAAACCACCCTATTTGAGGCCTACTTCCTGCGCCGCGAAGAGCTTTACAGAGCGTTGCTTGCCAGGTGCATTTTGTTAGCTGGTTTGATGATGACAGCTAGCGGCGTAGTTGGTTCCACCGATGAAAAAAAAGCTGCCTATCTAGCCTTGGCCATAGGTGGGGGAATGTGCGCGGCGGGGTTGGTCGGCACGTTGCTCCACAAGTTGCCAACCGTAGCTTCGCGGCGGGATGTGTTTGTGGCGGCTGGCATGTCGTGGCTGGCCATTATCGGGTTTTCAGTGCTGTTCTATCGCCTGACTGGAGCCTTTGACAATTTTGATGATGCCCTGTTTGAATCTGTAGCCGGGTTCAGCACCACTAGTTTCAGCGTCTTTCCAGACCCTTCGCAGTTGAGTTCTACGGTCTTGTTTTGGCGTGCTGGGACTCAGTGGCTGGGAGGCGCGGGTGCGCTGTCCCTGTCGCTTTTGCTAATTCCTCTGTTGTATTCCAAGGCTGAAGATGACGCCAGCACCGACGAAGTTTTCTTTGCCAACTTTTGGAGGCGCACAAGCGAGTTCTTCAGTTTCTTCTGGTTGTATGTGCTGTTGACCCTAGCTGTGGCCGTGGCCTATTGGGCGGCCGACATGGGCGCATTTGATGCGCTGACCTATTCCTTCACCACTGTCTCCACAGGAGGCTTCGCCAATCACGGCAACTCCCTGGCTCACTTCAACAGCCAAAGCATTGAATGGGTGGCCATAGTCGCTATGTTCTTGGCAGGCATCAACGGCGCACTGCTGTTCAAAGCGTTGCGTGGCTCGGTGGGGTCGTTATGGCAATCTGTGGAGTTCAGGGTTTATCTGGGTGTTGTGGCTGTGGCCGCTGCGGCCTGTCTGATTTGGTCTGATGTGGCAGATTTTGGAACTCGCTTGCGTGAGGTGTTGTTTGCGGTGACTTCGGCTGTCAGCACAACGGGATTCAGAGTGGTGGACTGGGGTGTCTGGAACACCGGTCTCCAGATGTTGCTGCTGTTGCTGATTGCCACCGGGGCTATGGTGGGATCTACCAGCGGCGGCTTCCAGATTTTGCGGGCCACAGAAGCTGCCCACTATCTCTCACGGGAGATTTTGAACTATGCCCGCCCCAGCGCTAAGGCCGCAACTCGGCGACACGACTTTCTGGGAGAGGGGCCTTTGTCCAGAATGCAGGCCTTCCAGATGATCTACTTGGCAACTGCAGCCGTGGGTGCTTTTGGCTTGGCCTGCTTCGGCAACGACGTGGTTACCTCGCTTTCAGGCTCGATCAGCTCTTTGGCCACCATGGGGCCAGCTCTGGGAGATTTAGGCCCGCTGTCGCAAGCTAGCACGTTGTCGCGCCCTGAGCGGGGTTTGCTGGCGGTGTTAATGCTGACCGGGCGTTTGTTCATCTACCCTGTGCTGATAATTTTCGGAACCTTGTTCATCAAGGCGAGATGGCTAAGGAAGCGGTGAGCGCTTGAAACAGGCTTTCAAGTTAGATACAGCCAGGCAGCAGGTGGACAGCCTGATTGTCAAGATGATTGGCGTGGCCTTGCTGTCGTTGAGCCCAGGGCTGCTTTTGGCTTTCTTGGTTGAGTGGGGCTCCAGCACATCTCACGCTGAGGAAGCTTTGCTGTGGACAGCTGCCATGAGTGCCGGTGTGGGCTTGCTGCTCATGATATCCAGCCGTGTTCCTAAGGACTTTTCACTGGCTACGGTGTTCGCTACGGTAGCTTGGACTTGGCTGGCTTGTTCGGTGGTGGGCGCCTTGCCTTATTTTTGGGATTCATTAGCTTGGGACGATGCCCTGTTTGAATCGGTTTCAGGGTTTTCCTGCACAGGTTCTACCGTGTTGGCCGACATAGAATCGCACGGGCGCGGTATTTTGATGTGGCGCCAGATTACGCAGTGGTATGGCGGCATGGGCATGGTGGTTTTGGCTGTCAGCGTCTTGCCAAGGTTGCGGGTAGGGGGGTTGGAGCTGATCGGGGCTGAAGCTCCGGGTCAGTCCGATCGCCTGGAGCCCAGAGTCAGGCAAACCGCTCGCTGGTTGTGGTATCTCTACTGTGGCATAACTGCGGCGATGGCAGCAGTGCTGTTGGCTCTGCCAGGTGCCAGCCTCTATGACTCGGTGGCACATGCTTTTACCACCGCAGCCACAGGCGGGTTTTCACCCTACAACTCCTCCATAGGGCACTTTGACTCCCTTGGGATAGAGCTGGCAGTGGCCTTCGGCTTGTTGGTCGGTGCGGTCAGTTTTTCTTTGCACCACAGCGCCGTGAGAGGTAACTTTGCGGTCTATCGGAAGTCGTCTGATACTATGTTTTTCTTCAAGCTTTTGCTGGCTGTGGTGGTATTGGCAGTGTGCTTGAATGCTGTGTGGGGAGATGCAGGCTGGGCGCTCTCGGCGCGTGACAGCTTCTTCAATATCGTGAGCTTGGGCACCAGCGGCGGCTTTGCCAACGTCCGCCCTGGAGATTCTGATGGGATAGGAGATTTTACTGTGTGGGTGCCGGCCAGTCAGTTGCTGTTGCTGGGGGTCATGGTGGTGGGTGGCAATGTCGGCTCCACCTCAGGCGGGCTGAAGGCTTTTCGCGGGCGCATAGCTGTGCTGCACATCTGGCGCAACATCAGGCAAACCCTGCGACCCCAAGCAGTGCTGCCGATTCGCTCGGGCAACACTGTGGTGCCGGAAGACACTGTTCGGCGGGTGCTGGGTTTTACAACCCTGTATGTGCTGCTCTTGGCTGTCGGGACAATTCTGGTGACGCTTTTGGGCTCGGATCTGCTGACTGGGCTGAGCGGAACCCTAAGCGCCATGTCCAATATGGGGCCTGCTTTGGGAGAAGCTGGCCCAACCTCGAATTTCTTGGTTTTCACACGCCCAGCGCGGCTGGTTTTGGCAGCTTTCATGCTGATTGGCCGCTTGGAGATTGTGGCTATTTTGTTGATGTTTGCGCCACTTTACAGACGTATAAGCAGCCTGCGCAAGTGAATTGCAGGTAGCCTTAAAAAGCTGACATATTAAGAGCATCAATTGCGCAAAAGCCTAAAATATGGCTTCTGCAGTTGGCGTCAAGCTGGTTTCAGCCACACAATTTAGTTGCCCAACCGACTACCGATGAACCCAGAGCACCCACACAGCCACAACCTGAGTCAAGGCCTGCCTTCCGCCCAAGGGCTATACCATCCTGGGTCGGAGCACGATGCCTGTGGCGTAGGTTTTGTGGTGGATATGCATGGCCGGCCCAGCCGTGAGTTAGTGGAAAATGCCTTGGGATCGCTGTGCAACCTTGAACACCGGGGAGCTCTGGGGGCTGAGGTAAATACCGGCGACGGGGCTGGCATCTTGTTGCAGGTGCCGGATGAATTTTTCAGAGCGGTCGTGGATTTTCCCCTGCCCCCAGCCCGCGAATATGCCACGGGAATTGCTTTTTTGCCCCAGAGAGAGGTGGTAGCACAGCTAGCTAAAGCCGAAGTTGAGAAAATCATCGCTTCAGAGAACTTGAAGGTCTTGGGCTGGCGGGAGGTCCCGTTTGACAGCTCCATGCTGGGTGCCGGCGCGCTCAGGACAATGCCCAGATTTGCCCAGATTTTTGTGTGTGGCGAAACTGAGGTTGGTCAGCCGCTGAGCGGGCTGGACTTGGACCGCAGGGTGTATATCTGCCGTAAACGTTGTGAAAATGAAATCACCACGGAAAAACTGGAGCAATTGGAAACCGCACTCCAAGGCGCCGACATGGGCCGTCTGCCCAGCACTGATGATTCGCTTGGTTTGGATGGGTCGCCTGGCACTGATGATTCGCTTAGTGCGGAGGAGCCGCCCGATGCCAAGGATCCGCATGCCGATGCCATGGGGTCGATGGGCTCAGTCCACGATGGCGTTTATTTTCCCAGTTTTTCCTCGCGCACTTTTGTCTATAAGGGCATGTTCGTCACACCTCAGCTAGCCGATTTCTACCCCGACTTGAAAGACCGCAGAGTCAAGAGCGCTCTGGCGCTAATACACAGCCGGTTCTCCACCAACACCTTCCCCACCTGGCCGTTGGCGCACCCGTATCGCTTCATTGCGCACAACGGCGAAATCAACACGGTGCAAGGCAACCAAAACTGGATGAGGGCCCGCGAAGCTCTGTTGGTTTCACCTCATTTTGAAGGTGACATTTCGCGTATCTTCCCAATTTGCACACAGGACTTCTCAGACACGGCCCGCTTTGACGAATGCCTGGAGCTGCTCAGTCTGGGAGGCTATTCGCTGCAAGAAGCAGTCCTAATGATGATTCCCGAGCCGTGGGAAAATCACGAGTCCATGCCAGCCGATCTAAAAGCCTTCTATCGTTACCACGCCTCCTTGATGGAGCCTTGGGATGGGCCTGCCTCCATAGCTTTTACCGACGGGGATGTCATCGGAGCGGTGCTGGATCGCAACGGTCTGCGCCCTAGTCGCTACTGGGTAACTCGGGATGGTTTGGTGATCATGGCTTCAGAAGTCGGGGTGATGGATGTGCCGCAGTCAGAAGTGGTGGAAAAAGGCCGCCTTCAACCGGGGCGCATGTTTTTTGTGGATACCAGAGAAGGCCGCATAGTCAGAGACACAGAAATCAAGGCCAAACTCGCTGCCGCACGTCCCTACCAGAAATGGCTGGATACACATCAGATCGAGTTAGACGACATTCCTGAGTCGGAAAGCTCTGAGCCACAAGCGCAACCACAGAGCAGGCGCGGCGGCCTTGGCGACCGGATGGCAAACGGCGCAGCAAACGGCGCGGCAGTCGGCACCCTAGACAGTGCTGCCAGCCACTTGCTCAGCCAGCAGTTGGTCTTTGGCTACACCCACGAAGAGTTGAGGATGCTGGTCGCGCCGATGGCTCTTCACGGCAAGGAGGCCGTCGGCTCAATGGGCACCGACACGCCTGTGGCCGTACTGTCCAATCGCCCCCGCCTGCTATTTGATTATTTCCAGCAGTTGTTTGCCCAGGTTACCAACCCGCCGCTGGATGCCATCCGAGAAGAAATAGTAACGGCTACCTATGGCTGGCTAGGGCCTGAAGGCAACTTGTTGGATCCGCAGCCCCAGTCATGTCAGCAAATTCTGCTGAAGCACAGCATCATCACCAACAACGAGCTAGACCGCTTGCTCAAGGTCAACAATCACGATTCACGTTTTTCAGCCAAAGTCATTTCCTGTCTGTATCACGTTGAAAATCAAGGCGCTGGGCTGAGGGTGGCCATCAAGGAGTTGCGCGAGCGGGTTGATTCGGCTATAGCTGAAGGGGCCAACATTATTGTGCTGTCCGATAAGAGGTCGGATGCAAACATGGCTCCCATACCGTCACTGCTAGCGGTCAGCGCTATACACCACCATCTGGTCAGAAACAAGACCCGCACCAAGGTGGGTATCGTGGCTCAAGCCGGGGATGCCAGGGAAATCCACCACATCTGCTTGCTGCTGGGCAACGGCGCCACGGCGGTCAACCCCTATCTGGCTTTTGATTCCATCGACGAGATGATCCGAGACGGCATTAACGGTTTCACGCCCCAGCACAGCCGCCAGCAGGCTCATGAGAATTTCGTCAAAGCATGCGACAAGGGCGTGTTGAAAGTCATGTCCAAGATGGGCATCTCCACTGTGCGCTCCTATGTGGGCGCTCAGATATTTGAAGCCATCGGGCTGGGCAGGCAGCTAGTGCAAGAGTGCTTTACCGGCACGCACAGTCGCCTAGGTGGCATCGGCTATCACCAGATCGCCAGAGAAGTAGAGAAGCGACACGAGGTGGCGTTTGCCAAGAATCCGGTAGAACGAGCCCATCGGGAACTGGACAGCGGAGGCGAATATCAATGGCGCCGGGAAGGGGAATACCATCTGTTCAACCCGGAAACCGTCTTCAGGCTGCAACACTCTACCCGCACCGGCCGCTATGACATCTTCAAGCAATACACTCAGGCGGTGGATGAACAGTCAAGGCAGTTAGCCACGCTGCGTGGTTTGTTCCGTTTCCGCTCCGAAGACCGCCAGCCCATTCCGATCGAAGAAGTTGAGCCGGTTGCCGAGATAGTCAAACGATTTTCCACCGGTGCCATGTCTTACGGCTCTATCTCAGCCGAAGCGCACGAGAACCTAGCTATTGCCATGAACCGAATTGGCGGCAAGTCCAACACCGGCGAGGGTGGTGAAGATTCCAGACGCTATGTGCCCGACCCCAACGGCGATTTCAGGCGCAGTGCCATCAAACAGGTGGCTTCGGGCCGCTTCGGCGTGACCAGCCAGTATTTGGTGGAGGCTGATGATCTGCAAATCAAGATGGCTCAAGGAGCCAAGCCGGGGGAGGGCGGCCAGCTGCCGGGGCACAAAGTCTGGCCCTGGATAGCCGAGACCCGCCACTCCACGCCCGGAGTAGGGCTTATCTCCCCGCCGCCGCACCACGACATCTATTCCATTGAGGATTTGGCGCAGTTGATACACGACTTGAAAAACTCCAACCCCAAGGCTCGCATCCACGTAAAGCTGGTGTCGGAAATAGGGGTTGGCACTGTGGCTGCCGGGGTTTCCAAGGCACACGGCGATGTAGTGCTGATTTCAGGACACGACGGGGGCACGGGAGCTTCACCGCTGACTTCCATCAAGCACGCCGGCACACCTTGGGAGCTGGGGTTGGCTGAGACACAGCAAACCCTGCTGCTCAACAATCTGCGTGATCGGATTGTGGTGCAGGTGGATGGTCAGTTGAAGACGGGACGAGACGTCATGATTGCGGCGCTCTTGGGAGCCGAAGAGTTTGGCTTTGCTACAGCTCCGCTGGTGGTTTCGGGCTGTGTGATGATGCGAGTTTGCCACTTGGACACATGTCCGGTTGGCATTGCCACGCAAAATCCTGAGTTGCGCAAAAAATTTACCGGCCAGCCAGAGTTTGTGGTGAACTTCATGGAGTTCATAGCCGAAGAGGTGCGGGAACTGCTGGCTGAGCTGGGATTCAGAACCCTAAATGAAGCCATCGGCCAAGTTCAGCTTTTGGACACCGACGATGCCGTCCAGCACTGGAAGGCCGAAGGGCTGGATCTGACTCCAATTTTCTACAATCCTGAGATTGCGCCCGATGCGGTCAGATACTGCAACACGGGTCAAGACCACGGCTTGGAAAAAGCCCTGGACAATCAGCTCATTCAGTTGGCTAGCCAGGCCTTGAGCGACTGCACGCCCGTGAAGTTCAAAGTTCCGGTGCGTAATGTGAACCGTACCGTGGGCACCATGTTGGGATATCGGGTAACCACCCTGTGGGGCGCCGAAGGCTTGCCGACCGACACTATTGACATAACCATGGAAGGCTCAGCAGGCCAGAGTTTCGGGGCTTTTTTGCCCAAGGGCATTACTTTGCGGCTCATCGGAGATGCCAACGATTACTGCGGCAAGGGGCTCTCGGGCGGCCGCATCATTGTGCGCCCCAACTCCGATGCTGGTTTCGTGGCTGAGGAAAATATTATCGCCGGCAACGTGATCCTCTATGGGGCTACCGGCGGAGAAATGTTCCTGCGCGGCTTGGTGGGTGAGCGTTTTTGCGTGCGAAACTCAGGTGCCATTGCCGTGGTGGAAGGCATCGGCGACCATGGCTGTGAGTATATGACCGGTGGTCGGGCTGTGATTTTGGGAATGACCGGTCGCAACTTCGGAGCGGGCATGTCTGGCGGGATCGCCTATGTGCTGGACGTTGACGGCCAATTCACCACCCGCGTAAACTCCGAGATGGTTGATTTGGAGAGTTTGGGTTCAGACGACCTTGATTGGCTGTATGACCGCATAGACCGCCATCTGCTGGAGACGGACTCTGACGTGGCTGCCAGGATTTTAGCCAACTGGGGCAGAGTCCAATCTAGATTTCTGAAAGTCATGCCCAGAGATTACAAGCGGGTTCTGGAAGCCACCAAGTGGGCTGAGGAACACGGCACTGACGTGAACGAAGCCATCATGGCGGCCAGCAGCGGCTGAGTTGAACCTGAACCCACAGAGACAAGCACCAACAGCAGTAAGTTCCAGCAGACACAAGACAAAACCACAGAGAGCAAAAATGGGCGACATCAAGGGCTTTATGAAACATGAGCGGGAGTTGCCCAAGTACCGCCAAGTGGAAGAACGGCTTGAGGATTGGAAAGAAGTTTATGAGCCTTTCTCCGAAAACAAACTTCGTCTGCAAGCTTCTAGGTGCATGGATTGCGGCATTCCTTTTTGCAACAACGGCTGCCCGCTTGGGAATTTGATCCCAGAGTGGAACGATCTGGTTTACAACGATCATTTCAAAGAAGCCATCGAGCGGCTTCACGCCACCAATAACTTCCCGGAGTTCACCGGTCGTCTGTGTCCAGCTCCCTGCGAAGCTGCCTGCGTCTTGGGCATCAATGAAGATCCGGTCACCATCAAGCAGGTGGAGGTGGAGATCATCAACAAAGCCTGGGAACAGGGCTGGGTCAAACCACAGCCGCCTGAACAACTCACGGGTATGCGCGTAGCTGTAGTTGGCTCAGGCCCGGCGGGCCTGGCCGCAGCCCAACAGCTCACCCGCGCAGGCCATGATGTAACTTGCTATGAGAGAGCGGATCGCCTGGGTGGTCTGTTGCGCTATGGCATCCCAGAATTCAAGATGGAAAAGCAGGTGCTTGACCAGCGTCTAGATCAAATGAGAGCCGAAGGCACCAAGTTTGAAGTGAATGTGAATGTGGGCGTCGACTTGACCGCGCAGGAATTAAGAGCCGACAACGATGCCATCGTGCTGGCAGCTGGCGCCACCGCCTGGCGCGACCTGCCAATTCCCGGCCGGGAACTGAAAGGAATTTTCCAAGCGATGGAGTATCTTCCCCTGGCCAACAAAGTTCAGCAGGGCGACATCACTGCACATCCGTATTCATCGGCAGGCAAGCATGTCATAATTATCGGCGGCGGCGACACCGGTGCTGACTGCTTGGGCACAGTTCACCGCCACGGCTGTGCTTCGGTGCGTCAGTTTGAAATCATGCCCCGGCCGCCCGAAGATCGTCCTGACTCAAATCCTTGGCCTACCTGGCCGTTCATCTATCGGACTTCCTCGGCGCATCAAGAAGGCGGCGAGCGTGTTTTTGCCATCAACACCACCGAGTTTGCGGGAGACGGCCATGGCAACGTGAGCGCCCTGAAGACAGTGCAGGTGGAGCAGGTTTTTGAAGACGGGCGGATGAGTTTTCAACCCATTGAGGGCTCGCAAGAGACATATCCAGCCGATATAGTTCTGCTGGCTATGGGATTTGTGGGACCTGAACGCAGCAGGTTGCTGGAAGATTTGGAAGTGGAGTTCACCGAACGTGGCAACGTTGCCAGAGATCAAGCTTGGATGACCAACCAAAAAGGGGTGTTTGTCTGTGGAGATATGGGGCGCGGTCAGAGCTTGATCGTTTGGGCTATCGCGGAAGGTCGTTCTTGCGCTGCTTGGGTAGATCGCTGGCTGATGGGGAAATCGTTGTTGCCCTATGTAGTTGCGCCCGATTCTGCGCCATTGAGTTGAGGTTCAGCTTCTAACTCCACCAACTAGCGCCTAGGCCTCTAGCTGATGGCTAGCCACTTCAAGGCTGCCTCGATGCAGCTGAATTGCTTGGGTGTGGAGAAGTGGTCAACCCCCCGAAGAATCAGTAATTCTGAGACAGGCAAGGCTTGTGCCAGTGGTTCAGCCGGGCCGACGAAGTCTTGGTCGCCCAAAATCACCAAGGTGGGAGCGGTTATGGTCTGCAAATCAGACGGTGCCAGGGTGGGACGCTGATACTGCAAAAAAGCTGACAGAGCCGCCCTGTCAGCCTCTGGTGAGTCGGCTAGAAACGAAAAGTGCTGGGCAACTGGATTGTCCGGTGCTGGGTTGCCAGCGATGGCCTCACGAATCATTTTGCCATGCTCCGGGTTGTGCTCAAAGACGTTATTGCCTACTCCAGTGAGCACAATTCGGCGAAAGCGGCTTGGATAGAGCGAAGCCAAGGTCAGCAGAAGATGTCCGCCCATGGAGAAGCCAATGGCATCCACTTGCCCTGCAGGGAAGCGCTCAAGCACCCACTCGTGCAGGTTTTCGTAGGCTTGGGTCTCCGATGGCTTGGGAGCGTCACCATGCCCTAGCACGTCAATCGGGTGGGTCTGTCGGCCCTCATCAGCCAAAATATCTACCCAGCCTGTATCTCGCCAAGTTCGCTGTGCCGAAGTGGCAAAGCCATGCAGCAGAACTATCGGGGGATACATAAAGCCATATTAGTTGGGCAGTTGATGCCTAATAGATGCCTACTGACGCCATTGCCCCAATTCCGCTAGCACAGCTTTGAGTTCGCTGGGGCGGTCGGTCATGATGCCATCTACTCCCAACTCCAGCAAGTCTCGCATCTCAACTGCGTCGTTGACCGTCCAGACGTGTACTTGGCAGCCGTGGGAATGGACAGTGTCCACAAAGCGGGCATCCACCAGCCGCCGGCCATGAATGGTGGCTGGCACTTGTACGCACCCTTGGGTCAAGTCCTCAGCTCTGGCTAGCCTGCCCTCAGTCCTAGCCAGTTTGCTCCCAACTCTGGCCAGCTTGGGCGAACCCGACTTGGCGGTGGCACTACTTGGGCGTCGCAGCAACGACTCGGTTCGGAATTTTGCAATTTGGTATTGAGTGCCGGCAGTGCAGTAGCGCTTGTCCAATAGCTTTTGGATGACCCGCATACGCCAATCTGAAAAGGTGCTCAGGCAGACTCGCTCAACGCAGTTGCGTTCTTCAAGCACCGCCACCAGAGGCTTGACAGCCTGGGAGTGTTTGGGGTCGATGTTGATTCGTATCTCAGGCCAGGTATCTAGGACGTCTTCCAGACGGGGGATGGGCTGCAGTCCATCAACCTTGGCTTGCTTCACTTCATTCCAAGTCAGCTCTTCAATGGCCCCTGAGCGATCGGTCAAAGTATCCAGGGTGGGGTCGTGATAGACCGCTAGCACTGCGTCTGAGGTAGCCCGGACGTCCAGCTCCAGATATTGGAATCCCAGATTGACAGCATTTTCAAATGCCTGCATGGTGTTCTCGGGGGCTTCCAAAGCTCCGCCTCGGTGGGCCATAGCCAATGGGGTGGCCGACTTCAAATAAGTCCAAGACATGGCTCTGGTCTGGTTGGCGTTTATGCTGGCTGGCGTTTGTTCTAGGGGAGGCTGTGCTGTTCTGTGCGGGGCAGTGCTGTGTGAGGCTGCTATAGCCAGTGCTGCTTCGGGCAAAACCCCTCTAGGCCAACGAAATTAAAGTCACCCCGTCGCCTATAGGCAGGATAACCTGCATGGTTCTAGGGTCGTTGGCTACATGGCTGTTGAAATCCCGCAAGGCCTGGGTGTCGGCCGAAGTGTCGTTGGTATCGATGACTTGCCCACTCCACAGCACATTGTCAACCGCGATGACACCACGGGGGCTTAGCAAGGGCACCAAGGCTTCGTAGTAGCTGATGTAGGCTGGTTTGTCAGCGTCGATGAAGGCAAAGTCAACTTTTGTGTCTTTCGGCAGGGCAGCCAAGGTCTGAGCAGCAGGAGCCAAAACCAGCTTGATCTTGTCTGCTACCTCAGCTCGCTCCCAAAAACTGCGAGCTATGTCAGTCCATTCCTGGCTCACATCGCAGCACAGCAACTGCGAGCCCTCTGGCAGACCCCGGGCTATCCAAAGAGATGAATAGCCCGTGAAAGTGCCAATCTCTACCGCCAAAGCCGGTGCCAGAATGCGGGTCAGCAACATCAGGAAACCCCCTTGCTCAGCTGGGATCTGCATGCGCCCGATGTCGCCTAAAGCTTGAGTTTGCCGGGTCAGGTCTTCCAGGATTTCATCTGGCGGGCAGCCGTGCGATACGACATAGCGGTAGAACTCCTCCGTTTGGGGAAGTGTGCGAAGAAACCTGTTCGTTTGTGTGTTGTCCATTAATCTGGATTATATGGCAGAGTATCTGAAACACTTCGCCCATCTGGTATCTCTTGATGAATGCAGCGTCCCGTTGGACCAATGCGCTTTTCTAATTGCCGCCCATGCACACAGCCAGTTGGACATGGCACATGAGCTAGCCAAGCTGGACCGGTTGGCTGAGGAAGTTCCAACCCCAGATTTGGAAGGCATCTTGTTGCACCTGTTTCAAAATCTCGGTTTCAAGGGGGATCATGTCAATTACTACGACCCTAGAAATTCCTATCTCAGCGATGTGCTGCACAGGAGACGTGGCATTCCCATCTCCTTGTCAGCCCTCACGATAGAAGTCTCCAAAAGGTTGGGGGTGTTGTTGGACGGAGTGTCCATGCCGGGACATTTTTTGTTGCGCGACAAACTGGAACCGCCGACCTTTATCGATCCTTTTCATCGGGGTAGCGTGCTGAGTGCTTCTGAGTGTGAAGAGTTGTTTTATCGCACAACCCTAGGACATAAGGACTTTTCAGACGAATTCCTGGAACCAGTGGGAACCATAGCTATTCTGGAAAGAATGTTGGCTAATTTATCGGCCATCCATTATGCCAAAGCCGATTTTGAGGAGATGCGCTGGGTGTGCGACCTGACCAGCAGTTTGCCCAGCCGCGATGTGGAAGCCTATGAGCCACTGGTCAATTTGTGCAAGTCCAAGGGCAGATTTGAGCAGGCCTCCTCGGTGCGAAAATTACAGGCCAGCCGATGCGATGACGAACAGCAAAAAGAGAAATTTGAGCGAGAATCTATCTTGCTGCTTACATTTTTGAACTGAGCCAGACATCCACAGCCAAACCTGCTGACCAGACCACAAGACACCCTAAGAGATATGAGAAAAACAAAAATTATTGCCACTATAGGCCCTGCCAGCGAGAGTCCCGAAGTGCTGAGGGATGTCATAGCCAGCGGAATGGATGTGGCCCGTCTGAGCCTGGCGCACGATTCGGTGGAGCGGGTCTTGGAGCGCTACCAGTTGATAAGAAAACTCAGCCAAGAAGCCAACCGCAATGTAGGTATTTTGCTTGACCTGCCTGGCCCCAAGATTCGGGCTGCCGTCTTTGAAGGCAACGGTGTATTTCTAGAACCCGATCGCGAGTTGACGCTGCAACCGGGCACCTCTGGAAGCACGGCTGAAGTGATGGAGGTGGGCTATGACGCTTTGCTGTATGACCTGCAGGTGGGAGATACTCTGGCTATCGGCGATGGCGCCGTCCAGATGGTAGTCACAGATGTCAGTTCAGCAGGCGTCAAAGCCAGAGTCACTCATGGGGGCCAGGTGGTTGGTCGCCCCGGAGTGCACATACCCAGCGACCGGCTCAGTTTGTCGTCTCCCACCAATGAAGACCTGCGCCAATTGGAGCCTTTCCTGGAGGCAGGCGTGGAGCTTGTAGCGGTGTCTTTCGTACGCTCAGGAGATGAAGTTCGCCGATTGGGCACATTACCGCCGCCAGACGGCCCTCTGGTCATTTCCAAAATTGAAACTAGGGCAGCTGTGGAAAATCTGGACGGTATCATTGATGCTTCAGGCGCCATCATGGTGGCCAGAGGCGATTTAGGTGTGGAGTTCCCCATTGAACAAGTGCCCGTGCTGCAAAAAAACATAATCCGCCGATGTATAGCCAAGGGTTTGCCGGTCATCACCGCAACCCAAATGCTGGAGTCGATGATCACCTCACCCAATCCCACCCGTGCCGAGGCTTCCGATATAGCCAACGCTGTGTTTGATGGCACAAGTGCGGTTATGCTCTCCGCTGAAACCGCTATCGGCAGCGCCCCGGCACATGTAGTCAGGACTATGTCCAAAGTAACCGCCGAAGCCGACTCAGCTTTTGATGACAAATCCTGGGGGCGCCTCATCGAGGAGGTTCATCTGTCGGATTCGCCCACACATGAACGCTCGGTTACCGATGCCATTACCATGGCTGCCTGGCGGGTGGCTTCGGAGAAATCTTTGGCAGCGCTTTTGTGCATTTCAGGTTCGGGCCTGACCGTTCGCTCAATGGCACGGTTCAGGCCGCAATGTCCGATTTTAGGATTCACAACCGACCCCAGAGTAGTTGAGCAGCTTACGCTCAGTTGGGGTGTAACCGTCTTTCAGAGCAGCCCCCAAGAGGGTTATGAGGAAAGAGTCCGTGATGCCATCGCTATAGCCAAAGAACACGGAAGCATCAAGACCGGCGACGTGGTCGGGGTGTTGGCTGGTCTGTCTAGAAGTTCTAGGGTTACTGATGTATTACGCTTAGTAAGTGTAAAATAGCAAAATGGTCCAAAGCTCTTTAAATTTATCGCTCATATATTTAAGTGAATCGTTTGGTATTTGCAAATAGGATTATAGAATTACAAGTGTTATAGATCCTATATTGCAGGCCTATCAATGACTAGATACTTATAAGAGAGATTATTGCATAAAATTAATCATCAGATTATTGGAGAAACACTAAATGGAAGAAAAAATTTATCAACTTGCTCAAGACTGCATTCAAAAATGCCCCGCTATAATTTTAGGAAGTGGTGCTTCGATTACGCATGGGATACCAAGCATGGAAAATTTAGCTAAAAATTTATGTGAAACAGTTAAAATTGAGGATAAAGATTCTCAAGAGCAGGAAGCATGGATGCAAATTAAGGCATCATTGGAGAACGGAGAAGATCTTGAGACAGTTTTGGAAAATAATGAGATTTCAACACTGTTATTGGAAAAAATAATTTATTTAACTTGGAAGTCTATAAATAAAAAAGATTCTGAACTGTTTTACAAAACAGTAACAGAGAAAGCAGACTTTTCTCTTGGTAAATTATTGAGCATACTCTTTAATAGTTCATGCAGAGAAGTTGATATTATAACAACTAACTATGACCGTGTTGCTGAGTATGCTTGCAATTCTGAAAATCTATTATTTCAAACTACATTCAATCCAGGTTACATCTCTGATTGGCAGGGCAGTAGTCAAATGAAAAATTCCTATATTTACCCACAACGAGCACAAGTATCACGACTTGTTAAAATCTGGAAAGTGCATGGTTCCTTAGATTGGTTTGAAACAAAAAATGAGAGAATTCTGGGACTTCCTGTATTCAAATTACCGTCAAAAAAATATGAGCTTAAACCACTTATTGTAACTCCTGGTCTTAACAAATATAGGAAAGCTTTTGATGAACCATTTAGAGCAATAATATCTAAGGCAGATGAAGTACTTGAGAGTGCTTCTGCTTTTATTTGTATAGGTTTTGGATTTAGAGATCATCATATTTATTCCAAGTTAAGACAACGCTGTAGAACAGAGAACATACCGGTTATAGTTTTGGCTAAGAAGTTAACCAATGAGGCTAAGAGGTTTCTTCTAAAAGAAGCAGGAAAACAGTATTTGGGTATTGAAGAGTCTGATGAGGGCTGTACAGTCTATGCTGATATTTGTAGAAATGGACAAAATTTATCTGAGCGAAAACTTTGGCAACTGTCAGATTTCGTTGAGGAGATGCTTTAAATTAAATAATGGCAATATTCAATTTTTATGATGATGAGGCTTTTGGCCATGTTGTCTCTGTAGATACAGCAACTGTTAAAGTATGCGTTGATGATATAGCTGGGCTTAAGGGCTTGCTTGTCAACCAACTAGTTGTTCTTTATAGCAGCATTCCTGAACAATATTTGATAGGTACAATAATAAGAATTATCAGAAAGCCTAGCAAACTTGTTTCTTCAGCACCCTACAGTGAGAAACTGGATGAACTTATCCCTATTGAAAGTAATCTTGTAGAAGTTGCACTTGTTGGAACACTTATATCTCGATATGGTAAGGAAAAGAATGTTTTCTATCGAACTCTCGAAACAGTTCCTGAGATTAATACTGAATGCTTTTCTCTTGAAGGTACAAATCTCACACGTTTTATTAGGGTGATTTCTGATATTAAGATTGAGGGGCCAAAACTTGCCCTTGGAAAATTCACATTAGATAAAAATGCAATTGCTTATCTCAATGGCAATGAGCTTTTTCCAAGGCATGTTCTTATTGTCGGTAGTACAGGTTCAGGAAAATCATGGACAACAGCTCGACTGCTTGACCAAATTGCAGAACTCCCTCAGGCTAATGTAGTTTTGTTTGATATTCATGGTGAGTATAAAGATCTAAAAAGTAGCGCTTTCAAGCATTTTAGTATTGCTGGACCATCTGATATTGATAGTGAAAGAAGTTTAGATGAGGGAGTTCTGTATTTACCCTATTGGTTGCTTGAATATGAAGCTATCATTTCAATTTTTGTTGAGCTTAGTGATGGATTCGCACCTAACCAGTCAATGATAATGACTCAGGCAATCAAAGAGGCAAAAGAAAAGGCACTGGAATATTTATTGAAGAATGAAAATAAGAAAAATGAAATAAAAAAAATTTTGAATAACTTCACAATAGATAGCCCTATTCCATTTGATTTAAACAAAGTCCTAGAAAAGCTCAAAAGTAAAAATGTGGAAAGGGTAGAAAATAGGCAGGGCGATTTTTTTAACAAACTTGGAAGGTTGATAGCGCGCTTAGAAGCTAAATGTAGTGACCGTAGGCTTGCTTTTCTTTTTCAGCCACCTCCAGAATGTATGAAAATGGACTGGCTTGAAAAGATGGCTCATATAATTTCTGCTGGTAAAGGTGCGCAGAAAGATGCTAAAGGAGGTATTAAAATTATTGATTTTTCAGAAGTTCCATCTGATATACTGCCTCTAACTGTCGGTCTCCTAGCCCGGGTTATATTTTTGACTGGTTTGTGGAGCGAAGAAAGCAAGCGGCACCCTATAGCCATTATATGCGATGAAGCTCATCTCTATATGCCAGAGCATATGCAAGCTGGCAGCGGAGATGCGGTTGCAGTAAAAAACTTTGAGCGAATTGCGAAAGAAGGTAGGAAATATGGTATTGGACTTGTTGTGGTTAGTCAGCGCCCCTCTGAGGTTAGTAGGACAGTACTTAGTCAATGCAACAATATAATTGCAATGCGTCTTAGCAACGGCAGCGATCAAAGTGTCATCAAAAATCTTTTGCCAGAAAGTCTTGGTAGTTTTGTTGATTTACTTCCAATTTTAGATGTGGGTGAGGCTCTGGTTATTGGTGATGCGAGCCTGCTACCTACGCGTATTCGGGTTGACAAACCAACAATGCAACCAAATAGTCAGACTGTTAAGTTTTGGGACCACTGGAATGAATCTGTGCCAAAGTCAGATACTAAAAATGCCGTAAGGTCCTGGCGTCGTCAGAGCAAAAAATAATTTCTTGGCTGAGGATGGAATTGTTACTTAAGCATAAGTGGAACTTATGCGCCTAGCAAGTGTAAAATAGTAAAATGGCTCAGGCTCCTGTCAATTTATCGCCAACAGGCCCACCAGAGACGATTTTAGACCCGGAACATCCCGAAGCTTACAACGCTCTGAATGAGGCGCTCAATTTGCAAGGCTTGCAGCGCCACGCAGCACTCGCGGCCATTTTGTATCGTTGGCCGTCCTTTTTGGAGGGTTGGGCGCAGCGAGGGGAGTCGGCCCGCGATGAAATTGAAGCTTACGCGGCTTTCAGGGTTGGCTACCATCGAGGGCTGGACCGTCTTCGGGAAAATGGTTGGCGAGGGTCGGGTTATGTACGCTGGGCACACAGGGAAAACCGGGGGTTTTTGCACTCTTTGGATGGGTTGCGGCGCTCAGCTGCAAGAATTGGAGAAGCCCAAGAAGCTCAGCGATGCGCAGATTTTTTGCTGCAACTAGACCCTGATTGGGATCCAAGCAATATCAAATAGGCCCCCGATAAAATCGGCACTCCTAGACCAGCCACATTCCATGAGGTAAAGGCATTACGCACAATCCTCACATCAGCAGGCTGTTTGGAGCCGTCCTAGCTGGAGGGGCGAGTTCCAGATTTGGAACTGACAAGGCAGTCTTTTCGCCCAATGGAAAAGCTTGGGCACAGCTGGGTTTGGAAGCTTTGCTGGCTGCTGGAGCCGAAAAGGTTTGGAGTGTGGGCGGGCAAATCCAAGAGCTTGCCAAGATGGGTTTTGAAGCTGTGCCCGATGACTATCCTGGGCAAGGTCCGTTGGGAGGAGTGATTACAGCTTTGCGCCATGCCACAGCTGAAGCGACTGAGTCCAACCCGAAGGGTGGGCTTTCAGAGTCCAGCCATTTGCGGGGCACCGAGCCAAACCCCGACCGTTGTGCCATGTTAATCCTGGCCTGTGATCTGCCTTGGGTGTCCAAGCAAACCTTGAGGGAGATGCTGGCAGTCTTGGTCGATCCCGCTAGGGTTGTCTTTCCAGTGGATGAGCAGCAAAAAATTCAATATCTGCACGGGCTCTGGCGTCTGAGCAGCTACCAGCCCCTAGTGCGAGCTTTTCGCGGCGGTGAGCGGTCTGTGGTTGGTGGTCTGAAGTATTTTGAACCGCACTCCATCGCAACTTGTCAAGTCTCCCAACCCCAGACTTTGGCTGACATGGATGAGCTGCCCAGCTAGGAGTTGGAAAATTGAGTTGAATGCCGAAAATTGCCAAAACGCTGCTAAAATAATTAAGCAACTTTTTATATGCAAGTCAGCTGAAGACATTTTTGGCAGAAGCAAAGTATTACTTAGCGACATAGTGAAAAGGAGAGTTAGATGGTGAAGAAAGGACGACACCGTCGCTATGAGGAAGCTAGAGCCCTGAAGCAGGTTGGAGATAATTTTGACCTACTGTTTGAGGAGGCAGAAACTCCCTGTCCAGAGTGCGAAGCACTTCCCGGAGAGGATCACAAGTATTGGTGCGCAGCACCTAGTGCTTGCTGACTTTTGCTGATTTTTTGGCTTTGGCCCTAAACTGAATAAGTTTCATTCCTTATTTTCGTTGAAAAGCAGGTAGCACATGGACAACACATCATACGCGGTCATTCAGACAGGCGGCAAGCAATACAAGGTTTCGCCGGGCCAGGTTCTGGATGTGGAGTTGCTGGGGCAAGACGGCGCCGAGGTTAGTTTGCGACCAGTGTTGTTGGTGGACGGGGAGGAGGTTTTGGCTACCCCCGAAGAGCTTGCAACAGCCAGTGTGACGGCCACCGTCAAAGCCGAGGTCAAGGCTCCCAAGATTACAGGTTTCACATACAAGTCAAAATCCAACCAGCGCAAGCGTTGGGGCCACCGCCAGCGGCTTTCGCGGATTGAGATAACTGGCATTTCACGCAACTAGAGCGCGGGATTTACCCCACAAGATTTTCAAGCCACTCAGAACTTCAGAAAGGCAACTCAACTATGTCAAAGACAAAGGGCGGAGGCTCAACCAAAAACGGCCGTGACTCAGCAGCCAAGCGGCTTGGGGTGAAACGCTACGGCGGCTCAGCGGTGTCGGCAGGCTCTATCCTGGTGCGCCAACGTGGCACACGCATTCATCCCGGCGAAAACGTCGGACGCGGCGGAGACGATACTCTCTACGCCAAGATAAGCGGCCAAGTCCACTACACTTCCAGGCGCGGTCGCAAGCTGGTTGATGTGCTGCCAGCAGAAACCAACTAGCTAGCGGGCGCGGGCTCAACTGCTAGCTTCCAGACCAGCAGTCAGCTAGGTACTAGCCGCCAGCTAGAGCCAGCTGTCAGCCCACTTGGCAGCTTGTTGAAGCATTTCATCCACACGTTTCGCAATATCGTGCACGCTGCCACTGGTGGCCATTCCACCGGCCGCCCCAGCTAGCCTTCTGGCATAAGCTCCTTCTACAATGGAGGCTTGCTTCCACCAAGAGAAAATCTGATAATACGGCAGGTCAGACAAGTCAAAACCACTTTTTTGCTGGTATAAGTTCTTATATTCCTGTCGTTTTATAAAGACAGGATTGAAAGTCGGAGGGTCAAGCAGGAAAGTCATTTCATCGCCTGGGTCTCCCCAGTATTGGAGCGACCAGACAAAATCTGCTATCGGGTTGCCAGTGGTGCACAACTCCCAGTCCAAGACGGCTATAACTTGAAAATCTTCCCCCAATACGCAGTTGTCAAAACGATAGTCCCCGTGAGCTAGAGCCGGTTGTGCACGTTCAGGCGGCTTTTGCGCCAACAATAAATCGTGCAATTCGGCATGCAGGGGCACGTCCCGGACACCTCCCTGCGTTACCTGTCGGCGCCAACGTTTCAGTTGACGTCCAACATAATCCTCATGTCGCCCCAGATCCTCCAACCCTGCGGCTGCCAGATCAAGGGTGTGCATGGCAACTTGCACATCCACCAGCGACTGCGTGGCTGCCAAAGCTTGGGCAGCGGTCATGTTGGCAGTGGAGGTTTGGTCTCTCAAGATTAGCCCTTCCACAAAGCTCATGACATAAAAGGGCGCCCCGATTATCGCCATATCTTCACAGAAAGCTAGACACTGCGGCACGGGCACGGCGCCGTATAAGCCCAGTGCCGACATGATGCGCCACTCTCGTCCCATGTCATGGGCGCTATCTAGAGCGTGAGCCATCGGAGGTCGTCTAAGCGCCCATTGATTTGAGCTGTGGTCGGTTACGCGATAGGTGAGATTGGAGCCTCCTGCTGCGACCAACTCATACTGAAAGGGTGGCGAAGACGGCAAGTGTTTTGCCAGCCAGTCAGAGAGTTGCGTGGGGTTGCCTTGCCCATCTGGAGTGTCGGTTGCTAGCAGGGGAGTGGAGTTGGCAGTCGTCATGGCATCTCTCTAGGCAAAATAAAATCTATAATAGGCTTTACTATTCTAGTTTTGGAGGCAACTGAACTACAATGGCTTCACAAAAGACTGACACAATCAATCTAACCACCTACGATTCGCCAGTCGGGACAATGCTGATAGCTTGCTCTAAGGCTGGGCTGGTGAGCTTGTCCTACCTGTCAAAAGGGCGAAAACCTAAGAACTTAGCCAAAGTCTTTGCACAGAAATATGGCGTTGCGGTCGACCGGCTGGAGGCTGCGCCCAACGTCCATACCGACAAGGTCTGCGCTCAACTGGATAGGTATTTCAGCGGCCAACTCAAGACTTGGAGACTGAAGCTGGACTGGCAGTTGGTGGATGGCTTTCGCAAGGCTGCCCTGATGGCAGCTGCCGAAATTCCTTATGGCTCCACTAGTTCATATGGCGAGTTGGCTGCCAAGGCAGGCAGTCCCAAAGCTGCGCGAGCTGTCGGCACCGCTATGGCACAAAATCCCTTTTCCATTGTGGTTCCCTGCCATAGGGTGGTACGAAGCGGAGGTGAAATAGGCAGCTATGGTGGTGGCACCAAGGCTAAGCGATGGCTGCTTGATTTGGAGGCTGTCTGAACTAATATGTCGCTTGAATTGCTTGAATCCCCATGGCCACTGTAGAAATTTCTCATATTTCAGACACCACGGCCCTAGTTACCATGAATCGCCCAGAGCGTCTGAACGCCATCAACTCAGAGTTGATCTCAGATTTAGGTGAAGCCCTGGATGAACTAGCAGAAAACCGCTCAACCAGGGTAATCGTGCTGACCGGAGCCAACAGAGCTTTTTGTTCAGGAGCCGACTTGAAACAGCAGTCCAAAATGCCTGAAGGTCGCAGCCGGGTTGGATGGGTCTATGATATGCAACTTGATTTGGTGAAGCTCATGCTCCGAATTTATGAACAGCCCCAACCTGTCATCGCGGCCATTGACGGCCCTGCGGTAGGGGGCGGTCTGGCGATTGCCCTGCACTGCGATATTCGCATTGCCACCCCCGAAGCCCGCTTAGGTTCGGTTTTTATCAAGGTGGGTCTGTCATCTTTGGATGTGGGCGTGAGTTATCTGCTGCCCAAGATTGTCGGGGTTGGACATGCCAGAGAGCTGATGCTCACAGGTCGCATCATAAGCGCTCAGCGAGCCGAAGAGATTGGTTTGGTGAATAGGGTTGTTCCGCAAAGCCAACTGCTTACAGAAGCTAGCACTCTGGCAGACGAAATAGGTGCCAACAACGAATACGGTGTCTGGATGACCAAACTTGGTCTGAATGCAACCTTGGACGCACCTAGTCTGAGGCATACCTATGAGATAGAAAACCGCACCCAGGTTCTGGGAACATTTGTAGGGAATATGAACGAAGCTTCGGAGGCATTCAGGCAGGGGCGCCAGCCCCGCTGGAAACCTTTTTAGGTAATTCCAGCAATGTTCAAAGCGCAAGTCTAAGCTGTAAGCAAGGCAAAAGTGATCTGAGTAGCAGACTAGGAATGATCCAAAGGGAGCCATGACATGAGCACAATGACTATCCAGGAGAGATTACGCTCCGTGCCTATCTTTGCGGAGTTGTCCAAAGCCGAGTTGCGTTCAATTTCGCGGCTCATGACGCCCACCAAAATTAGAAAAGGCCGAGCTCTCGCCAAGCAAGGACAGATCGGCCGAGAGTTCATTGTCATTTTGGAAGGCGAGGCGAAAGTTGAGCGAGATGGGAACACAGTGGCAACTCTGCACGAAGGTGACTTTCTGGGCGAGCTGTCGGTGCTTACCGGAGAGCCTCGTATTGCTAATGTGGTAGCCGCAACAGACATGCAAGTTCAAGTGCTGACACGCACTGAGTTGTTGGCTCTGTTGGATTCAAAACCTGTAGTCGCCAAAAAAATGCTCATGGGCATCCTCAAGCGCTATCGGGAGATGCGCAATTCCATCAGGTCCATTTCTCAGAATTAGAAGAGCCGGCGTTAGAGGCACCGGCATTGGAAGCGCCAGCATTTATTGCAAACGCGCTGTTTATTGTGCTGTTGATGGGGTGCTGCCTTGCCGTAGCGTAGTTTATTATATAATTTAACAGCCCTAGGGCGACAGGGCTAGCCATACCACCGTTCTATTTTGAATGACAGTTAAATCTGGGAGTAAGTCAATGTCTGAAAACACCGCTAAAAACTCAAGCAACCCGGCAGATTCTGCTTTGGATACGGCAAATTCTGATTCTGATACGGCAGTTTCCGCCTCCGATATATCTGCTTCCGTCCCTGATATATCAGAGATTTTAGGATTTTGGAAAATTGCTGAAGCTGACCCCAACCGCTTAGCTGTAGTTGACCCTGACTACCACGAAACCACCGCCGGGGAACTCTACGACCTCACCAATCAAATTGTGCATGGGCTCAGGGCTTTGGGGTTGAAGACTGGCGACCAAGTTACCACTGTGCTGCCCAACTCCGTGGAGCAGATGGCTATATGTCTGGCCGCCTATCAGGCAGGCCTTTACGTCACCACAGTCAACTGGCACTTGGCTGGCCCCGAAATCGCCTATATCCTCACCGACAGCGAAACCAAGGCACTGGTGGTCAGCGACCGCTTCACCCAAGAAGCTGAAAGGGCCATAGCCGAAACTGATGTGCCCCACAGATTTTCGGTAGGTGAAGTCAGCGGTTGTCGCGCTTTCCAGGAGCTGACAGCCAATCAGCCCACTTCACGTCCCGATGACTTGTCTACCGGCTCTTTCATGTTCTACACCTCAGGCACCACAGGGCGCCCTAAAGGCGTCCGCCGAGACTTGCCTGGCACTCATCCAGATGAGACGGCCGCGGCTTCTGGAGGCCTGTTTTTGCTCTTGGGCATCGAGCCGCACAAAGACAATGTCCATATCACCCAGGCTCCTCTGTATCACACAGCTGTGAATGTCTGGGCCACTACGTCTTTGCACATGGGCCATTCAGCAGTGCTGATGGACCGCTGGACGCCAGAAGGAGCCTTGGAGCGCATAGACAGGTATAAGGTAACGCAAAGCCACATGGTGCCCACCATGTTCCATCTCCTGTTGCAGTTGCCTGAGGAAGTCAAGGCCAAGTACGATGTTTCCTCCCTGCGCCGGATGGTACACGCGGCTGCTCCTTGCCCCAAAGAGACCAAGTTGAAGATGCTGGATTGGTGGGGCGATTCCATTTGGGAGTATTACGCCGCTACCGAAGGCGGCGGCACCTATGTGAGCCCGCAGGAGTGGCGGAAGCATCCCGGCACGGTGGGCACGCCTTGGCCTGGCTCAGAAGTGATAGTGGTGGATGAAGACGGCAACGAATTGCCTACCGGCCAGAGCGGCACGATTTACATGAAGATGCCGGGCATGAATTTTTCTTACTACAAGGACAAGGAAAAAACTTCCAAAGCTCGTTTGGGCGATTTTTTCACGGTCGGCGATGTCGGCTATTTCAACGAGGACGGCTACTTGTTCCTGAACGACCGCAGCACCGACATGATCATTGTCGGGGGCGTCAATATTTATCCTGCGGAGATAGAGGGCGCCTTGCTTCAGTGTCCGCTGGTGGGCGACGCAGCTGTCTTTGGCATCCCCAATGAAGACATGGGCGAAGAGATCAAAGCAGTGATTGAGCTGTCGGAGGCAGCCGATATGCCGCAAGCAGAGGCCCGAGAGCAAATCATGGCACACCTGCGAGACAGAGTAGCCAAGCAAAAGTGGCCCCACTCCTTGGACTTCACCGAAGAAATGCCCCGGGATCCCAACGGCAAGCTCTACAAACGGCGATTGCGCGACCCCTATTGGGAAGGCAAGAAGCAAAAAATCTAGACCATTTCATTCTGGAAAGCCTGTCTGGTGAAGCTCACAACCTGGAACGTCAACTCGCTCAACGTAAGACTGCCGTACGTGCTGGAATGGATAGAGTTGGCGCAGCCCGATGTGCTATGTTTGCAGGAGACCAAACTGGCTCAGGAGGCTTTTCCTGAAGCTGAGTTTGCCACTCTCGGCTATGAGTCGCAGCACTACGGCCAGGGGCGCTGGAATGGAGTGGCCATTATCTCCAAGGTGGGGCTGGAAAATCCCAGCTTAGGCTTTGCACCAGATACACTCCAGTTGTGCGAAGAAGCCGACGGCGAAGCCCGCATTGTCTGGGCAACCTGTGGGGGAGTGCGCCTAGCGAGTGCCTACGTCCCCAACGGACGGGCCATTGACAACCCGCACTACAGCTATAAATTGCGTTGGCTGCAGAGGTTGCGGGCTCAGCTTGAAGCCCAGCACACCGTGGCAGACGATGTAGTCATCGTGGGAGACTTCAACATTGCACCCGAAGACCGCGACGTCTGGAACATAGACGCCTTTGAAGGCAAGACCCACGTTACGGAGCCGGAGAGAGATAGCTGGATGGCGCTGTGTGACTGGGGTCTAAAGGACGTCTTCAGGCAGCGTTACGGCGATATCGGTGGCTTATATACCTATTGGGATTATCAGGCTGGTCGTTTTCACAAACGCGAAGGCATGCGCATTGACCATATTCTGGCTTCTCCGCCAGTAGCGCAACGTTTGACTTGGATCACCCTGGACCGCAATGCCCGTAAGTCACGTGGTGAGCATAAACCTTCCGACCACGCGCCCCTGACAGCCAATTTTGCCCTGTAGCGGCTAGGCAGCAGACACCTTTAGCAGCTAGCCAGCAGACATACCGATGCTGATACCTCTGAGCGAGCATGAGCTTCTAGTCTTTTGGGTGCAGCTGGCTACGCTGATAGCCACAGCTCGTCTGCTGGGCTGGATCATGCGGCGCATCGGACTGCCCAGTGTCGTGGGCGAGTTGTCAGCTGGCTTGGTTTTGGGGCCTTCGGTTTTTGGGGAGTTGTGGCCCGAGGGGTTTGAGTGGTTTCTACCGGAAGAAGCTGTCCAGTCAGGAGCGCTGCTGGCAGTTAGTTGGCTGGGAGTGGCTTTCCTGCTGGTGGTGACCGGCTTTGAAACCGACTTGAATCTGATAGCCAAACTTGGGCGACCAGCCACTCTGGTAACAGCCGGCAGCTTGGTGGTGCCGTTCCTCGGCGGTTTAGCCCTGGGGGTGATCCTGCCGTCCAGTTTTTTGCCCGATGACGGCAGCCGGCTGGTCTTCACGCTGTTCGTGGCAGCTGCTTTGAGTGTCTCCTCCTTGGCCGTGGTGGCCAAAATTCTGGGGGATTTGGGCTTGATGCGGCGCGATTTCGGCCAGATTACCGTGGCGGCTGGCATGGCCAATGACGTGCTTGGATGGCTGATGTTGGGGGTTTTTGGCGGCATAGCCGTGTCGGGTGAGTTCGACATTGTGGATACCAGCTTGACGGTGGGTGCTCTGGCGGTCTTCATCTTTTTGGCTTTGACCTTGGGACAGCGCCTAGTGGACATGTGGCTGAGGCGCATGCGACGCAGCCAGGATTCCCTAGGGGGATCCATGTCTGTGCTGGTTGTGGTGATGCTGCTGTTTGCGGTGGTAACGCAACGCTTGGAAGCCGAAGCTGTGCTAGGCGCTTTTCTGGCTGGTGTCATGTTGAATCGCTCGCGTTATTTGCATGAAGAAACCCTGGAGCGAATTGAATCTTTGACGATGACTTTCTTCGCGCCGCTGTTTTTCGCCACAGCCGGGCTCAGGGTGAATTTGGGGGCGCTGAGCGAGGGCAATGCCTTGGCCTGGGCAGTGCTGATCATAGTTGTGGCTGTGGTATTCAAGTTTGCCGGCTCCTATTGGGGGGCGCGTCTGGCAGGGCGCAGCCGCCGGGCAGGCCTCGCCTTGGGAGCGGGTTTGAACGCCAGAGGGGCTTTGGAAATTGTCATAGCCACGGTGGGTCTGTCGCTGGAAGTCTTCAACGAGGTCTCCTACACAGCCATAGTGCTGGTGCCGATCATTACCTCTTTGTTTGCTTCGCTTGGTCTGCGGGCGGTGGTGTACAACTGGCGTGGCGACCCAGAAGAAATTTCACGTCTGGAGCGAGAGAAAGCCCTGAGCCAGAATCTAGTGGTTACGACTTCTCGGCTGTTGATTCCCAGCCGGGGTGGTCCGGGCTCGGTAGCAGCTTCTCAGGTACTGCACTTCGCCTGGCCGCTGGAAGCAGGGGTAACCGTGTTGACAGTCGATCCGGCGCGCCGCTGGAGCTTAAGACGTTTTCTGAGGCGTGGCTCAACTGGCGCATCCACTCGCGCCGCCAAGGACGCCGCCAATCAAAACCTGAGTGACGTTGACATCACGCCGCTGCGCAATGTGTTCTTTGAAAGGGAAGTGGAGCACAGACTGATCAAGCGCCCCGACGTTGTCCAAGCTATCGTATCGGAGAGCCAGCTTGGATTTGGAGCTATCGGGCTTGGCATGAGCCCCAGCCAAGACAACCGATATGACCTTGATCCCTTGGCTGAGGAGTTGTTGGCGGTTTCGCCTTTGCCGGTGATAGTGGTCAGGCGTGCCACGGCCGGAGTGCCGGCTGCATTCGGGCGTGCGCTAGTGCCAGTCTCAGCTGTACCAGCTTCGCGCATGGCCTGTGAAGTGGCTTTCAATATCAGCGCCCAATTGGGCACCCAGATTTTGCTGACCCATGTGCTGGAGACCGATGCCGCTGAGACAGATTTGTCAGTTGAGCACGGAGCCACGGAGGATCGCGGCACGCAAAGAGGCCAGGACGTGCTTCAAAAGACCAAAGAGATGGCTATGGAATTGGGCATTGAGCCTGAAACAATTGTCAAGAAAAGCCCTTCCAGGTCGGCTGGGATCCTAGAGTTGGAGCAGCAAGCCGAGACCGATCTCATAGTCATGGGGGCTCAGTTGCGACGAGTCAACAACCGACCCTATATGGGAGGTACCGTGGAGAAGATCCTGCAATCGTCTTCGGCTACGGTGGTTTTGGTTTTGACTCCATATGATCTCTAGTTCTGGTGGCTGTTTATCTAGACCAAATTCTCAACTGGCACCGACAACAGGCAGCGGCTGATAAACGCCCGTTTGAGCAGTTACTGGAAGCAGCCAGGTCAGCTTCGCCCAGCAGGGGTTTCGCCCAGGCTTTGAAGAGCGCCAAGCAGCAGGGGCCAGGCGGAGTCATAGCTGAAATCAAGCGGCGGTCGCCTTCCAAAGGCAATTTGCGCCCCGATCTGGACCCGTCTGAAATTGCCAGCAGTTACGAAGCAGGAGGAGCTAGCTGCCTTTCAGTGCTGACTGACACAAACTTTTTTGACGGCTCTGCCGATGATCTGGTGCAGGCCCGTCAAGCCTGTGACTTGCCTGTTCTGCGCAAGGATTTCACCGTGGTTGCTTCCGACTTGTGTGATGCCCGTATCATGGGGGCCGATGCCGTGCTGCTCATAGTTTCAGCTTTGGAAGTCAAAGAATTAGAGGATTTTTTGGCTCTAGCCGAAGAATTAGGGCTGGATGCTCTGGTGGAAACGCATTCAGCATCTGAGATAGAGACGGCATGTGAAGCCGGAGCTTATCTCATCGGCATCAACCAACGGGACTTGCGAACCTTTGAGGTTGATCGACACCTAGCCAGGAACCTGCATCCCTATTTGCCCTCAGAAGCGGTTGCAGTTGCGGAGTCTGCCATCAGAGGAGCCAGAGATGCCAAGGAACTCTTTGAAATTGGGTTTGACGCTGTGCTGGTGGGGGAGAGTTTCATCACTGCGGCCGACCCTGGGGCTGCTGTGAGGGATTTTCTGTCTGAGCTTCAGTTTTAGCCCAATGGCAATATACGCTGAACTGATAAGCCTTCCAGAATTAGCTGTCTGAAAATCCAATGCTTCAATTGACATGTTCATAAAAATCTGTGGGATTACCTCTGAGGAGGATGCTTTGGTAGCAGTAGGTCTGGGGGCTGATGCCATCGGTTTTGTCTTCGCCCCGTCGCCGCGTCAAATTTCACACCAACAAGCCCGTGACATCGCTCGCAGAGTTCCCAGAGAAGCCCTGACGGTGGGAGTATTCAGAAACGAGTCCAAAGAGCGGGTGGTGCGAACCATATCTGAGGCAGGTCTAGGCGCAGCTCAGCTTCACGGCCTGGAAACACCCGAAGACTCTCACTGGATAGCCGAGCGGGTGCCGGCGGTCATCAAAGGTTTCAGCGCCGATTCAGGCGAGTTGGCCCGCGCACACGATTTCGGTGCTAAATATATTTTGCTGGACGCCCCGACACCAGGTTCTGGTGCCGTCTTTGACTGGTCGTTGGCTGAAAACGCCCCTAGAGGCTTGAAAGTCATCATGGCAGGAGGTCTGACACCTGACAATGTGGGTGAGGCCATCATGAAGGTTCGCCCGTGGGGGGTGGATGTTTCCAGCGGAGTTGAGTCCGCGCCCGGAGCAAAAGACCCGATGCTGATCAGGCATTTTGTGGATGTCGTCAGAGCTGCTGCCCACCAAGTTGAAAAGGAGCCTGTCGACCCCGAAGGTGAAATGCCGCTCTATGACTGGGAGCTAGAGTAGCTTGGTTGTGTCTGAAGCAGCAGTTCTACAAAATGACCCTGGCTCAACGGGGCGGTTCGGGCAATTCGGCGGCTGCTACATTCCTGAAACGCTAGTTCCCGCCTGTCAAGAACTGGAGTCGGCTTTTCGGGCAGCTTGGAGCGACCCAGCCTTCAGAGACGAGTTGGATGGCTTGTTGTCAAGCTATGCCGGTCGCCCATCGCCACTGACCCATTGCCAGCGGCTGTCTGAAGACATTGGGGCTGAAATCTACCTGAAACGCGAAGACTTGAATCATACCGGTTCACACAAGATCAACAACGTGCTGGGCCAAGCTCTGTTGGCCAGACGCATGGGCAAGACCCGTTTGGTCGCCGAGACTGGAGCTGGGCAGCACGGCGTAGCCACCGCTACAGCCGCGGCTCTTTTCGGCTTGGAATGCGAAGTTTATATGGGCGAGGTTGACATGGAGCGCCAAGCTCTCAACGTGTTTCGCATGCGCCTGCTGGGAGCTGTGGTGCGCCCGGCTACCACCGGCAGCCGAACTTTAAAAGATGCCGTCAATGAGGCCTTGCGTGACTGGGTAGCCACTGTGGAGACCACCCACTACTGTCTGGGTTCGGTCATGGGCCCCCACCCGTATCCTTGGATGGTTAGGGAATTTCACCGGGTTATAGGCTCAGAAGCCCGCCAGCAATGCTTGGATCTGTTTGGGGCTTTACCTGATTTAGTGGTGGCATGTGTCGGTGGCGGTTCCAATGCCGCCGGTATTTTCAGCGGTTTCGCAACTGACCCGCAGGTGGACTTGGTGGGGGTGGAGCCTGAGGGAGCAGCCACGGTTGTGCGCCGTGTTCCGGGTGTGTTGCACGGTTCCATGTCTTATCTGCTGCAAGATGAACACGGACAGGTGCTAGAAGCTGAAAGCATCTCTGCTGGTCTGGATTACCCAGGGGTGGGCCCTGAGCATGCCCACCTAGCCAGCATTGGGCGGGCTAAATACTTCAGCGTAAACGACCAGGAAGTAGCTGATGCCTTTGCCCTGCTGTCTAGAACAGAGGGTATCGTGCCTGCTTTGGAGCCGGCTCATGCCTTGGCTTGGGTGTCCAAGCAGCGTCACGACTTGGCTGGGCGCAAAGTACTGATCAACCTTTCTGGGCGCGGCGACAAGGATGCCGACCAGATGATGAAATACTTTGCCCAATGACCGCAGGTGTGCTGGAAGCGACTTTACAAGCCAAAATCGCTGATTCCAAAAAATGCCTGCTGCCCTATATCACAGCGGGTTGCGATGGCTGGCTGGAAGCTGTTTACGCAGCAGCCGAGGCTGGAGCAGACGCAGTCGAGGTGGGGTTGCCCTTTTCAGACCCTGTTATGGACGGGCCGATAATCCAGCAAGCCAGCGACTTGGCCCTCAGCCAAGGCACCACGCCTGAATCGATTATCGCCGCTATCGGCAACTCCCATTTTGAGATTCCGCTGGTGGCCATGACCTATTACAACATTGCCTTCCATATGGGGCATGAGCGGTTTGCCAGCTCTCTCAAGGCAGCCGGCTTTTCAGCGGCTATTTTGGCTGACTTGCCGGTGGGGGAGGCCGAGCTTTGGATCAACGCAGCTGGCGAAGTAAAACTGGAAACAGTTTTTTTGGCAGCCCCCACTTCTTCACCCAAGCGTTGCCAGTTGATAGCTGAGAAATCCCAAGGCTTTATTTACGCCGTGGGTCTTTTAGGGGTAACGGGAGAAAGGGAAAAACTTGCTGCCTCAACTGCGGTCATTGCTCAAAGGTTGAAAAATATCACCGACAAACCCGTGCTTGTCGGCGTGGGAATTTCCACGCCTGCCAATGCGGTCAAGGCAGCAGCAGTTTCAGACGGTGTTGTAGTGGGGTCGGCTCTGGTGAGAATTCTGCTTGAGACCAAATCGCCTGAGGCAGTCGGCGAGGCCGTCAAGCGCTTCAGGGTGGCGTTGGACAATGTATGACTTGGTAGTTGTCGGCGGGGGAGCGGCTGGCTTGGGAGCGGCCAGAACAGCCAGGCATCTAGGCGCCTCGGTGGCTATGGTAAATGAGGGGCCACCGGGAGGGGATTGCACATTTTGGGGGTGTGTGCCCTCCAAGACATTGATTGAGCAATCCAAGGCCAGAGCTTCCTTTGATGCTGCCATGGCCAAAGTTCATGAAGTGGTGGCTGAAACGGCAGCCACGGAAAGCCCGGAGGTCATGCGGCAAGAGGGCATCGATTTTTACGATTCCCACGCAACCTTTCAAGACGACCACAGCCTTAAAGTTGATGGCAAAGTCCTCCAAGGTAAAAAGTTTGTGGTTGCTACGGGTTCCAAACCTGCTGTCCCTGCAATAGATGGTCTGGCAGAACAACCTTATCTGACCAACGAGAACATATTTGAGCTGAGCAAGCTGCCTGGTTCTTTGGCCGTACTAGGGGGAGGAGCTATTGGATGTGAGTTGGCTCAGGCATTTGCGCGGTTGGGCACTGAGGTGGCTGTTTTTGAAGCAAAACCGCAATTGTTGCCCAACGAAGAGCTTGAGGCAGCAGAGATAATCCAAACAGCGCTTGAAGCCGACGGCGTTGTTGTCAAGACAAACACTTTGGTTAAGCAAATAGCCCCAGCCCCAGCCACCCCAGCCGATAGTGCCTCGCAACCTCGTCTGAAGGTGAGCTGGGAAGCGGCTAGCGGTGCCACAAAAGCAGCCGTCAACGCCACGGAAGCGGCCGTCAACGCCACGCCCGACACTATGGAATTTGACCAAATCTTAGTGGCCACAGGCCGCCAGCCGAACTCCCAGCAGCTAGGACTAGAGGAAATTAGAGTTGAGCTGGGCGCCAACTCTCAGATTGTCTGCGGGCCCGACCTTCAGACATCCGTCAGCAATATCTGGGCAGCTGGGGACGTTACTGGGCTGATGGGTTTCAGCCACGCATCCGACATGATGGGGCGCATCGCCGCCAACAACGCTCTCAGACCCAAGGTGCTTCAGCGCACCTTCAAACCCCACAAAGTTCCCTATGCAGTATTTTGCGACCCTGAGCTGGCTAGAGTTGGGGTTGATGAAGCACATGCCCCTGCTGAGTCTCGCGTGGCTTGGTTGCCTCTGACCAAAGACGATCGTTCCCGCTGCGCCGGGCACAGCCAAGGTTATGTCAAATTGATTGCTGCACCAAGAGCCATAACCCGACATAAGCTAGGGGGCAAGCTGATCGGGGCTACCATTGTGGCACCCAGAGCCGGAGAGATGATCCACGAACCCGCCTTGGCTTTAGCCGCGAAGATACTGCCCGCACGCATAGCACTGATGCCACATGCCTATCCCACCTACTCTTCGGCTGTTCAAAAAGCAGCCGCCCAGTTTTTTATGGAGTTGGAAGGCTTGACTTGGCGTGAGCCAAATCGGCAGGCAAAAGCCTAGCCAGACTGATCCCACCAACTTCCACTCCAACTTCCACTTGAAAGGATTGTTCTCATGAAATTCAGATTTGCAGTCATAAACGTTGTGGCAGTGCTGACCTTGGCCAGTTTTTTGACCTTTTGCGGAGACAGCGATGACGAGGCAGTCACAGCTCCAGAAACTAGCTCCGTATCTACTCCTAGCTCCACTTCACCCCCTCCAGATACAACTGCCCCCTCTGTGCCGGACACCACCGCTGCGCCCACTTCCGCCTCAGCCGCAACTATCAATTTTGACTGCGTTGATCCCGGCAGCGCCAACACCCAAAGGGGAGCGCGTGAGCCTCTGTCGGATTCCTCTCCTAGAGAGGATGTTCCATCGGCTTTGGATAACCGCTTTGACGAAAGTTTTGATCCCGTGGTCGACCCATCGGGTATCAAGACAGGCGGGCCACCGCCCGAGGGCATACCTACCATTGATGTTCCCTGCTATGTAGCAGCCAATGAAGTGGAGTATCTGAGCGATACTTCACCTGTGATGGCGGTGGAAATAAATGGAGATGCCAGAGCCTTTCCATTGGGGATTATGACAGCTCATGAATTGGTGAATGACAATATTGGCGGCGTGCCCGTCACTGTTTCATATTGTCCGTTGTGCAACTCCGGCGTGGTCTATGACCGGCGGGTAGCTGACAGAGTTTTGGATTTTGGAACTTCGGGTAGCTTGTATCAGTCTTCGCTGGTGATGTACGACCGCCAGACACAGTCGCTGTGGACGCATTTCAATGGCCAAGCCGTAGTGGGCCATCTTGAAAGAGAACAGCTTGATTTCTTCCCCACCCAAATTGCCTCCTGGAAGCAGTGGCAGCAAGCCAACCCAGACGGCGTTGTGCTTTCCAGAGAAACTGGCTATTATCGCCCTGAAAGCTATGTACGCAACCCCTACACAGGTTATGAAAGCGGATCAGGCTTGCTGTCGTCTGGGTTTCAGTCAGAGGAGATAGACGACCGGCTTCCCACCAAAGAGCGGGTCATCGGGATAAGTTTTGCCGGTGGCGGTGCCATTGCGGTCAGACATCAATATCTGCGAGACAACGGCGTGGCCCACTTCAGCCTTGAGTCAGAGGAGGGCACAGATGTGCCTTTGGTGGCTTTCAACATTTCCGGCACCAACTCCGCGCTGGACACTGAAGTTATTGACCAAGGCTTGGACGTTGGGAGTTCAGCTGTCTTTTCAGCCGAGGCAGCTGGGCAGCAATTAATGTTTGAACCCAACGAAGACGACCCGGCGACTTTCATTGATACCTCTACCGGCTCCACCTGGAATATTTTTGGGCGCGCGGTCGCAGGCGAGTTGGAAGGAGAGCAATTGGAGCCTGTGGTATTTCTGGACACCTTCTGGTTCGCTTGGTCAACTTTTGCTAAAGGAACAGACATCTTCCCAAACGAATAAATATTGACAGACAAATCCCCGAAAACAGAGCTTCAAATGCTAAAATATAATTGTTAAAGCAATAGCAGTAACCAAAAAATTGCTAAAATAACTTAACAATCAACCTAAACAAAGGAGAAAAATAAATGAACAAGGGAGATGTACTTGACCAAATCTCGCAAAACCTGGATCACAAGGTCAACCGAACAGACATTGACAAGGTCGTTTCAGAATTTTTCAATGTGGTCGCTGATGCGGTCAGCCATGGGGATAAGGTAACCATCCCCGGCTGGATTTCATTCGAGCAAGTTGAGCGCGCTGCACGTGAAGGGCGCAACCCAGCCACAGGAGAGACACTCCAGATCCCGGCACGCAAGGCGGTCAAGGTTTCCGCAGGCTCAAAGCTGAAAAACGCCGTTCAAGGCTAGTTCATAGCTGCTTCGGCAGTTGAACTGATATTTTCCCCGCACGAGCTCTTATGAGTTTTGTGCGGGGTTTAGTCTTTTTGGGCTCCCAGATCAGCCATTTTTGAGCGAACGCAATCCAGCCAGTACCTCTGGCACAGCCGCCAACAGGGCATCCACTGATGCTTGGGTGGTATCCCAGCCCACACTGATCCTCAAGCTGTGATTCCCGTCTAGACCTAGAGCTTCCAACACGGGAGAAGGCTCATCAGCTTCAGAGGAACAGGCACTTCCTGAATGGGTGGCAAATCCCAGCCTGTCAAGCTGCATGACCACCGCCTGTGGCTCAACATCAGCAATGTGAAAACATGAAATGTGGCTTGCCCTGTTGCTGGGGTGGCCCAATAATTCCAGACCGTCCAAGCTGCGGAAACTGCCTGAAACCTGAGCCGAAAAAGCTTCTTGCTCAGAGATTTCCAAACTCAACTGGGTAGCCCCAGTTAGATGGCTCCCATCCAGTTTCTGAGACAAGAAATCGCAGGCAGCCCCAAAC